>DASQVA010000127.1:0-12157 GCA_035641035.1 Rubrobacter sp.
GTGTAATGAGTACTGATGTAAGCGCTTCGTGCCATTGCGGTTCCGTCCGCCTGGAGGTCGACACACCGCCGTCGGAGGTTACGGAGTGCAACTGCTCGATATGCCGACGCTACGGCGTTTTGTGGGCTTACTACCCGCCTCATCAAGTGCGGATGCTGCCCCCCGATCCGCCCACCGACGTCTACATGTGGGGTGGCAGGTCCATCGAGTTCCACCGCTGCCGCAACTGCGGCTGTGTCTCGCATTGGGCCGCCGTAGACCGCAAGCGCAACCGGATGGGCGTCAACGCGCGCCTCATGCCGCCGGAGATCCTGGCCGGCGCCCGCGTACGCCACCGCGATGGCGCCGACACCAATCGGTACACCGACTGACCATCGGTGGTTACGCTAACGATCGGGTATCAAGCTCCCGAAGGGCGGCGCGGGAGGCCGTGGTCGCGTATGGCGCGGAGGTTCCGGTATCCAGAGCAACGCCCTCGGGGTGCATCCAATCCTGGTCTTCCTCGGCGTGGTGGCCGGGGGGTCTCTTCGACATCCTGGGGATCGACTTCGTCACGCTGGCGCTCGCCGTACTGCGCGTCCTCCACGACTTCTTCCGCGTCCGCCTGAAAACCGACGAGGTTGCAGTTCGTAGCACAACCCGGCGTTCCGCCCGTTCGGTTGACATTCTGCGTTCCCAGAGCTATAGTAGCGCCATGGATAATAACAGTGTTATATACGATGACGGTGTTACAAAACCGGCAGCGGTGACGGATTACCGGCGGGACCGGGAGAGGGGCAGGAAGGCGCTCAGGCTCGGGATCCTGGACGCCGCGGGGCGCCTGCTTGTCGAGGAGGGGCCCGAGGCGCTCTCGATGCGTCGCGTCGCCCGGGAGGTGAACGCCTCCACCCAGGTCCTCTACACGATGTTCGGGGGCAAGGACGGCCTGGCGAACGAGCTCTTCCTGGAGGGCTTCGTGAGGCTGACGCGGGCGCACGGAGCCAGGCCGAGATCGGACGACCCCTTGCGCCACCTCTACGACCGGGCGGAGACCTACTTCGAGAACGCGCTCGCGAACCCCAACTACTACCGGGTTATGTTCTTCGACGCCATCCCCGGCTTCAGGCCCTCCGAAGAGACGCTTGCGAAGACCTGGGGTACGTTCGACGCGCTGTCGGAGGCGGTGCGCGCGTGCGCGCGTGCTGGCCTGTTCGCCCGGGAGGTCGAGGAAGAGCCGCGTGAGGCGGCCCTGTCGCTGTGGTCGGCGGCGCACGGCGTGGTGAGCCTGTACCTCGTGGGGCACCTGCCCGACGAGGCGGAGGCCAGGCGCGTTTTCGAGAGGACGATGCGCGGCGTGGTGGGGGGCCTGCTAGTGCGCAACCAAGACGCTTAGGAAAAGGCGAGGAAAGGAAGGCGCGATGGAGCGCGAGGAGCCAGGAACGGTAAAGGCAAGCATCGAAACGCCGGCCCCCGGCGCTTCGGGGGATCGCTCGGATCGCCCCAAGCGGGTCGTCATCGTGGGCGGCGGCTACGCGGGGCTCTTCGCCGCGAGGCGCGCCTCCCGGAGGGCTCGGCACGGCGGGGTCGAGGTGACCCTAGTCGATCCGGCGCCCGAGTGGGTGGAGCGCACCCGCCTGCACCAGGTCGCGGCCGGGGACGGCTCGGTGCGGAGGTACCCGCTGGCGGGGCTCTTCCGAGGCACGAGGGTGCGCGTCGTGGGCGGCAGGGCCACCGAGATCGACTCTGATGGCGGGGAGGTGGTGGTGGAGACCGGGGCCGGAACCACTTCCCGCCTCCCGTTCGACCGGCTCGTGTACGCCCTCGGGAGCAAGGCCGACACGGGCCCCGTGCCCGGCGCGCGCGAGCACGCCTTCGTCCTCGACGGCACCTCGACGGCCGAGGACCTGCGGCGCGCCTTATACGCCGCGGCGTCCTCGGGCGCTTCGGGTAACGGTTCGGGCGGCCGCATTGTGGTGGTCGGGGGTGGGCTCACCGGGGTCGAGGCGTCGACCGAGATCGCCGAAGCGTACCCTGACCTCCCCGTCGTGCTCCTATCGTCCGGAGAGATCGGCGGGGGGCTCTCGGCGCGCGGCCGGGAGTACTTGCTGAAGGCCATGGGGAGGTTCGGGGTGGAGCTCAGGGAGCGGACGAGGGTCGAGGAGGTCGATCCGGGGGCCGTGAAGATCGCCAGCGAGACGGTCCCGGCGGATGTGGTCGTCTGGGCCGCGGGGTTCGCGGTGCCGGACCTCGCCCGCCGCTCCGGCCTCGCCACCGACGGGTGGGGCAGGGTGCTCGTGGACGCGTCGCTGCGCTCCATCTCGCATCCCAAGGTGTTCGCGGCCGGGGATTCGGCCTGGCCGACGGAGCCGGTGGGGGCCGGGACGGTGCGGCCCAGCGCCTACACCTCGACCATCATGGGCGCCCAGGCGGGGGGCAACGTCGCGCGGGACCTCGCCGGGAAGCCCACCAAGCCGCTGCGCTTCGGCTACCTGCAACAGGCAGTGAGCCTCGGGCGCAGGGATGGGCTCGTGCAGTTCACCGACGGGAACGACGGGCCCTTCGGATGGGTCGTCACCGGCCGGATGGCCGCGCGGATCAAGGAGTCGATCGAGCGCTTCGTCGTCGTGGGCTCCCTGCGGCTCGAGCGCCTCGTGCCCGGCGCCTATGCCTGGCGGCCGGCGCCCAGGGCTCGGGGCGGACCCGCGGGGAACGCATGAAATGCAAACGGACGGATGCAAATTCACGCGGAGTTAGGAGGTAGCGATGAGGTCGTCGTTGAAGGTGGCGCGGCTGGCGAACCTGGTGCTGGCGGGGATGCTGACGGGCAACGAGTTCGGCACGTTGGCGGGGATCTACCCGGCCCTGGACCGGATATCCCCCATGGCCCGGCTGGAGGCTTTGCAGGGGATCTACCGCCGCATGAGCGGGATCATGCCGTTCTACATGATCTCGACCCTCGCCTCCTTCCTGCCCGTCCTGGTCTTGCAGCGCAGGCCCGGCTCCCCCGCCTTCCGTTTCACCCTGGCCGGCCTGGCGTGCTACGTCGCGATGATCATGATCACCCGGAGGAGGAACCTCCCGATCAACGCGCGCATCGAAGAACTGCCCACGGAGGAGGCCTCTTTGGATGAGTTCCAGGAGCTGAGGAAGCGCTGGACCCGCCTGCACGCCACCCGGAACGTCCTGAACGTCGCCGGGCTGGTCTTCACGTCCCTGGGTGCCCTGTCGGAACCTCGGGCGAGGAAGGCCCCGTAACCCCGGAGACGATCCCTACCGAGGGGTACGACAGGCCGTTGCGTCAGGCGGTCACCGGCCGGATGGCTGTTGCCCGGACATTCCGGAGCAGGAAGTTGACCTCGATCTTTTACCCCACTTTCTACCCCAACCCACCCCAACATCATCCGACTTAGATCGACACGCCCCGACGACGATTCCCCGGAAATCCGCGTCCCTAGAGCATCCTCCGACATCAACCGACACCCGGAGACCCATTGGCCGGCTTAGAGCAGAATCCGGCTTACGGGACGGCCCGACCCTCCATAACTATCTGCCCTTGGAACGGATTCACAACGAGTCTTTCTCTGATCCTCTATACTGCCCGAACACAGCAAAAGCCTTTGGTTACAAGCAGGTACAAGCATCTAGGAGGAGACTAAGACTTGTCAGCTATATCGGCCGCCTGGAGGAGACTGCCCTGGTGGGTAGAGCCATTTGCAGTTGTAACCGTGCTTACGGCTTTCGGCATCTACTCGTTGACGATCGTGCTTCTATTCCCAGGGACTTATGAGGAATACATCTCGCCTTTCTACTCGCCGCCCTTGGGCAGACCCGAGTGGCTGCCCTGGTTTATAACCGCCCCGATGTTCGTACTCTGGATCCCCCTTGGCTTCCGGGCGACATGCTACTATTATCGCAAGGCCTACTACCGGGCTTTCTTCTTCGACCCGCCGGCCTGCAAAGCGCAGGCCCAGCGCTTTGACCGGCCGTGGTCTAATAACGCTGAGAGCTATCGGGGCGAGCGGGCGCTGTTCGTGCTCAACAATGTGCACAGGTATTTCCTCTACGCCTCGATCGTGGTGGTCGCGTTTTTGTGGTACGACACCATCCTCACGTTCTTCCCCGATGGGTCGTTCGGGGTGAGGGTGGGTTCCCTGATCTGGCTGATCAACGTGGTGCTTATCTCCGCTTACACCTTCTCGTGCCACTCGCTGCGGCATCTCATCGGGGGCAACAAGGACTGCTACACGTGTGTTCGGGGAGGCAACACCAGGCGTAAGTTGTACAACGGCGTCACGCGGTTGAACCTCAGGCACCCGCAGTGGGCTTGGCTCAGCCTCGTCTCATTGCTCGTAACGGACGTGTACTTCAGGCTTATTCAGAGCGGTTTCATACCCGACCTGACGATCATAGGTTAGGAGAAGGCAGGTAAGAGTGGAGAGTAACGGACACACCAACGGGACCCGTGAGCAGTACGAGGTGCGCGAGCACGACGTCCTGATCGTCGGCGCCGGTGGCGCCGGCCTTCGGGCGTCGGTCGCCGCTGCGCAGCACGGCCTCTCGGTCGGAATAGTCACCAAAAGCCTGCTCGGCAAGGCCCACACCGTGATGGCCGAGGGCGGCATCGCCGCCTCTGTGGGGAATGTGGACCCCGACGACTCGTGGCGCCAGCACTTTATCGATACGCTCAAGAGCGGCAAGTTCCTCAACAACTGGCGGATGGCGGAGATCTTCGCCAAAGAGGCCCCGGAAAGGGTCTACGAGCTTGAGCAGTGGGGAGCGCTCTTCAACCGGACGCCGGAAGGTAAGATTTCCCAGCGTCCCTTCGGAGGCCACACCTACCGCCGCCTCTGCCACGTCGGCGATCGCACGGGCCTCGAGCTCATCCGGACCATGCAGGAGAAGGTCCTCGCCACCGACGCGAAGGTCTACATGGAAACGACCATCACCAAGCTTCTTAAGAAGCAGGGCCGGGTCGTTGGCGCTTTAGCCTACACCCGCGAGAACGGCAAGTTCGTCCACTTCAAAGCCAAAGCCGTCGTGATGGCGACTGGCGGGTGGGGAAGGATCTTCAAGGTAACCTCGAACTCGTGGGAGGGCACCGGTGACGGCGTGGTCCTCGGCTACGACGCCGGCGCCGAGCTCGTGGACATGGAGATGATGCAGTTCCACCCGACCGGTATGGTCTGGCCTCCTGGCGTGCGAGGGTTACTCGTCACCGAAGGCGTGCGCGGCGAGGGTGGGTTGCTCCGCAACTCCGAGGGCAAGCGCTACATGGAGAACTACGACCCCGAGAAGATGGAGCTCTCGACGCGGGACGTGGTCGCGCGGGCCAACTACACCGAGGTCCAGGAAGGCCGCGGCAGCGAGCACGGCGGGGTTTATCTGGACATCACGCACCTCGGCTACGAGGGCATCATGAAGAAGCTGCCGACCATGCACGAGCAGTTCCTCAAGCTCGCGGACATAGATATTTCGAAGGAGCCGATGGAGGTCTTCCCGACCGTTCACTACACAATGGGTGGGATCAAGATCGACCCCGAGACCGCCGCCTCCACCGTACCCGGGCTCTTCGCGGCCGGCGAGGTCGCGGGTGGGCTGCACGGCGCGAATCGCCTCGGGGGCAACTCGCTCTCCGACTTGCTCGTCTTCGGACGGCGGGCGGGCGAGGGCGCCGCGGCATACATTGAGGAGAGCACGCACTCGGCGGACATCGACGAGAGCGAAGTCTTGATGGAGATCGGACGGGTCCTGGAGCCGTTAGAAAAGAAGGAGAGCGGCGAGAGCCCGTACCTGATCCAGCAGGAGCTCCAGGAGGCGATGATGGAGCATGCGAACCTGATGCGCGACGAGGACTCCCTCAAGGAAGGCCTCGGCAAGGTGCTCGCGCTCAAGGACCGGCTGCCGCAGGTTAGCGTGCCGGGCTCTAGGCTCTTCAACCCTGGCTGGCACACTGCCCAGGATGTGCGATATCTAGTCCAGATCTCGGAGATCATCATCAGGACGGCACTGGAGCGCAAGGAGCGCCGCGGGGCGCAGTGGAGGTTGGACTTCGACGGGCCGGACGATGAGCTTGGGAAGATCAACTTTATAGTGAAAAAGGACGAGCAGGGCGAGGTGGGCATTGAGCGGCGCGAGATACGGCCGATGCCGGAGCACCTCTCCGAGCTGCTCGAAGGCAAGGTCGTGGACATGGCTGGCGGCGAGAAGCGCGGCGCGGAGAGCCAGTTCTAGATAGAGGAGCAGATATTGGATACCAATGCCGCCAACGAGAAGGACATGGCCTCCAAGGCCCACGCCGACGTGCACGCCGACGAGAAGGCGACCGCAGACGGGCGGACCGCGACGCTGAAAATTTTTCGGGGCGACCGGGAGGGCGGCCATGAGGTCGAGTACGAGATACCGTTGGTCGAGGGCATGGTCGTCCTTGACGCCGTGCTCGCTATTCAGGCCCATCAGGCCCCCGACCTCGCGGTCAGGTGGAACTGCAAGGCCGCCCACTGCGGCTCGTGCAGCGCGGAGATCAACGGCAAGCCGAAACTCCTGTGCAAGAGCCGCGTCGAGGAGTTCGACGGGGGAGAGATACGCGTCGGTCCCCTGCAGGCCTTCCCGGTCATAAAGGACCTTGTCTCCGACGTCTCCTGGAACTACGAGGTGTCAAGGGGTATCAAGCCGTTCCAGACGAGCGAGCAGGCGCCGTTCACGATGTACGAGGAGGACGTCGAGCGCCTCTATGAACCGAAGAAGTGCATCGAGTGCTTTATGTGCCAGGACGTTTGCCACGTTTTGCGCACGCACCACAAGCACCCCGAGTTCGCGGGTCCCAGGTTCTTCGTCAGGAACCAGTGGCTCGAGATGCACCCGATGGACGAGACCGAGAGGCTGGGCGACCTTAAGGAGAAAGACGGCCTAGGATACTGCAACATCACCAAATGCTGCACCGAGGTCTGTCCCGTCGGGATCAAGATTACCGACAACTCCATCATCCCCCTCAAGGAGCGCGTAGCCGACGAGTACTACGACCCGGCCAAGTGGCTGATGCGCAAGATTCGGGGCAACAGCCGCGAGAGGAACGGAAGCCGTAACGGGCACTAAAAGAGCGGACGACGGACTTCGAACCCGCGACCGCCAGCTTCCCAAGCTGGCGAGTTTATAGTCCGAAGGTGCTGCAAATCGCGGTATAGCTTGGGGTTCTGACCCTAACGGTTGACCCCGACCCAAGCGCTTAACCTCTGATACCGAGGGGGTATGGCGTGGCGGAGAAGTAGCGCGGGAACGGGGAAGGCTCCAAACCCCGAAAGAGAGCAGACAGCCGTTGAGAGGCGCGTTACACGAACGCCGACGGGAAGCGACGCAGCGTCTACGCCCCGACGCGAAAAGAGGTTGCGGCGAAACTGGCTGATGCTCTGGCGCACTAGGACGACACCCTGCGTTCAAGCCCACCAACATAACCATTCGTGACTTCTTAGCAGAGTACCAGGATACGGTAGAGCACAGCCTCAAGCGACGTTCGTTCGAAAACGCACGCGACGTAATCCGCCTGCACCTGTTGCCTGTATTAGGTCACACAAAGCTCAAGGCACTGACGCGGGAACAGATACAGCGAATGTATACCAACAAGCTGAATTCTGGTCTGTCCGCAGCGAGGGTAAGTTGCGTACATCGCGTACTCTCTGCCGCCCTTAACACGGCTGTACGCTGGCGACTGATCGACCACAACGTCTGCAAAGAGGTTAGCCCACCGAGAGTACCCGCACCGGAGATACGCTCGTTTAGCCTGAGGAAGCAAAGCGATTTCTAGCGGCAGCGGAATCAGACGAGAGATATCACGCGCTGTACGTCTTGGGGCTAACCACCGGGGCGCGTTGGGGTGAGCTTAGTGGTCTGTTCTACTCTGACCTCGATCTATACCGTCGCGTTATGCACACACAGCGTCCCCTTTTACATGCCCATGGCGGACTCGCGCTCGACACCCCAAAAACGAAGGGCAGCGTCGGTAGCGTGGGACTAACCGTCAAGGCTACCGAAGCCCTGATACGCCACCGGGAGCGTCAAGCAGCCGAAGGGCAACCTGTGATCGGCGATGCACTCGTATTCACCAACAAGGCTGGCAAGCCCATACACCAAACGAAGTTCATCCGCCGTTCGTTCAAACCTTTACTCAAACATGCTGCTCTACCGGATACGAACTGACGCGCGGCTACGCAGCATACCTGTACGAGCCTTTTACTGCTGGACCGTGTGAACCCCGAATCCGTAGCCTTGCAGATGGGATGGTCATCAGTCGCGTTCATGTTGGAGAATTACGTGAGATTCCTACCGGGATGGGTAGACGGCGGAGCTATGGACAGGCTGCTCTCATAGGCGACTATAAGCCCTTCTAACGGCATCGCGGGGAAGTATTGACCAGAGCGCCAACATACCCCACTTCTCAGAGGAGCTGTCCAAGCCTTTGAAAGCTCTCTCAGCGCGCCTCAAGGCGTGTGTGGACCACCTTTCCGCTACCCCATATGCCAAAAACCCGTGGGAGCGGGGCAGCGCCATGCTCTCGGGAGTTCGAATGCACCGATCGATATAGATGTTCTTTTTCTTATGTATGTTCAAGGAGGGCTTCCCGCTAATATGTACATAAGAAGCACCCTGCGAAGGCCCCGATGGCGTCGGCATGGATAAGCAGAGAGAGCGGCTCCTAGGAGTTCGGTATCCCGGAGGATAGCGGGCGGCAGCCGAACTACTGAGGAGGTATGATCGGGGTAGATAGCAAAACGTGTCGGTATTACAAAGGAAGAGGATCTCACCATAGGCCACCAGATCCGCTATCGGTTACGGGATGCCGGGTTGGTCCTATTGAACCCCCCCTTTGGTAGCAGAGTGATCCTAACCGAAGCGAGCAAGGACGAGGTAGAAAAGCGTCGTACGCCCCGCTGACGGCCACACGCGCCACACCTAGACCATCGATACCCCGTGTGGATGCAGAGCCCGACTAAGCGGCATATCGTACCTTTCCCGCGCACCCCAGCTTCTTATGTACGCACCTGAAGCCTAGCTGAACATAAGAAACCGCCGCAGGTCCTCGTGACGGCCCACGCTGCTGTAGAGCTCGTCAAGATCAGCACCATTACTATCAGCAGCACACGCATACTATGCCTCCTAGCCTGATACGATCCATGCCAAGCCCCACCCCATCGCCAAAATTATCAGCATCCACACTATTGCTGCTGCTACGGCCCCGCGCGCTCGTAGTTCTGTTGGGAGCGACACTCGATCACGATCTACATCTAATCCTCTCGGCTCGTACATGGGTACTCGAAGTGAGGGCCTGGACACCCAATAGCCAGCGTGTGCCTCTCCAGGTCTCGGCCCGTATCGAGCCAGACGGTTTTGCCATCATCCCGCCAGTCGGATACGCAATACCTGCGATAGTCTGTGGTGATCCCACATGCCTTGGCCCGTGGCGGGGATATAGGGCTTGGATCGCCTTTGTACGCGCCTATCTTGGAGCCATCCACAAACGCCTTGTAATGGTCCGGCCCGTCGCAGTCCCGCTCAAGGAAGTCGTAATCCCAGCAGCTCGTGACAGGAGCGTCTACCAGAGCACCATCAGCAACCGGATACCCATGACGCGTATGTTCGTGTCCGAAGAATGATAGCCCGAAGTAACCCAGAGTGGGCTCTACGAACATCGGGTGCCAGTTCGCGATGAGTTGCGTATCCCTAGCCGCGTAACCAGCGGACGCGAGTAGACTTATCAACACCACTATCAGACATAGAAGTCTTGGCATCTCAGTGGGCCTTGGCGTGGGTCGTGTAATGTGTCCAAATGTAGCAGTCGCCGCTCCTCTCCACGCCCCATGTGCCCTGCTGTGGGGCTGGCATCGTGTCCATCATCTTTACCACCACAGGATCGAACATCTGGTTTCTCTCTTTCTTGCCGCACACTTCGAACCGCCGGACACCGTTGATTACCGGATGCTCACGCGACGACCAGACAACGTAACCACACAGCAACACGAAGGCCAGGTTAATCACTATCAGGCTGTATCTCACCACACCCACGCCAGTCTCCTACCGGGGGCGAGCCATACACAGACCATAAGCAGGTCGATGACGATGAGTACCACAGCTACGAGCACTATCAGGATCACCTCCATCACGCCTCGTTTCGCTCGATGTACAGGGCTTGCATTTCGTCGGGGTTGAGGTAGAGCTCGTATTCCAGCGTCGAGTGTTTCCACTTGTACACATCGAAAGGCTCCTGGTGGTGTCGAGGGGTAGTGGTAGCGGCAACGTCCCACGTAGCCTACTCCTAACGTCCCTTGAAGAGGACCGTCAGCCGCACTGTCCGTCGCCCGCCGTTCATCAGTCACCGCCCCGATTGTTCTCCCACCAGTAAAAGGTGCAATTGACGAGGTCGAATGTATCCATGCGACCAATACCCCCGTTCGGCGTTACCTCGTAGTCCATAGCATCACCCCGCCGACACACCAGAATTCCAGGTAGGTGAAGAAACTCGTGGTGTGGACTTGATACCGATCAAGACAAAGGGCACAGTTCCAAGACCAGCGACTAGTATTACCAGTCTTTGGAACCATATACTCACGCATCCTCCAAAGCTAGGGAGCCGGGACATACTCATAACAAGCCCCCGTTCAGCAAACCCTTACATCTCGTCCTCACATGATCTACCTCCGTCCATGGGTCGTCATGTGTCAAGCAGCACGTTCAGGCGGACTCTGTCTCTCAGCGCCGTAGAACTCGTCGTAGTCGACGTACGTGAGGTAGAGTTCCCTTTTCGCCGCCGCCTCCGCGTGGTGGTCGGTGGACATCATCTGCCAGTAGACCGTTTCCAGTAGCAGCACCAGGATCGTAAGCACCCCTATTGTCACGGTAAGCGCCCACAACAGAAAACCCTTCACGCTCAGTCTCCTCCTCTGTACGGGTTGCTGAAGTAGTACGCTGAACACCTACCGATATCGTGCGTCGTTACCTTCTCTCCCGTTGGCGGGCGCACTATCACCTCGATCTTCGGTTCCCAAAAGTCGAAGTTGCGGGCCACTGCGAGCGGTCTCTCCCATGTCCTCGCTCCCCCGAGTAGTTCGAACAGCGAGAACAGCAAGACACTCAGAAGAAACACCGCCGCTACGATTCTCTTAACCACACCGCTCTCAGACATACTATGCCTATAAATCTCCTCCAGTGGGCGATATATAAGCGCAGGGAGTAGGATCACCCACGCTACGAGCGCGGCGATGAACGAGAGAATTATGAGGACGGCCACCAGATACAGCAGTACCTCTGTTGAGAACTTCACGCCACCTCCTTTGTAGCGGTATAGGAGTAGGCGGCTAGCTTGCCAAGTGCCGATCAGCACATCTACGGCAGGGGAGCATCTCTTCATGCTCAACCTCCTTCGTGCCGGCGGCAGGTTCCCTGAGCGTCTCTGAAGACGTGCCGCCTAGGCGATGCACCTGCGGGCTCCGGGGTTTATGCTGCAGTCGTTGAGTGAACTATGAGGGGTAGGGGTAGCGGAGCTATATCCCTTCTTCCCTGCTCCACCCAAGAAGGGGCGAGTCATGGAACGACGAGCGATCCTGGTGCCCGCGACGATGGCGGTGGCGCTCTCCCCTACGAAAGGAGAAAGACAGAAGTGTTGTTGATAGGAAGGCGCTCGGTGCTTATGACAGTTACAGGGGTGTTAGCGGCAGTGGGACTGCTGGTGCCAACAATGCTGGTGGTGGGTGAGCCTGCAGGGGCTGCCCTTCCAAGCGAATCCGGTAAGATAGCCTTCGCCAGCAACCGCGACGGCGGCAACCCAGAGATATACACCATGAACGCCGACGGCACGCAATTGGACCGCCTCACCAACAATCCTCAGAGCGACCTTCAGCCTGCCTGGTCTCCGGATGGGCGCAGGATAGCCTTCACGAGCACCCGCGACGGCAACGATGAGATATACACCATGACCCCCAACGGTATGGGCTTGTACCGCCTCACCAACGATCCTGCGCTAGACTTTGACCCTGCCTGGTCCCCGGATGGGAGCAAGATAACCTTCACGAGCACCCGCCACGGCAACCAAGAGATTTACGCCATGAACCCCAACGGCACGCAATTGGAGCGCCTCACCAACGATCCTGCGCTAGACTTTGACCCTGCCTGGTCCCCGGATGGGAGCAAGATA
>DASQVA010000128.1:0-2815 GCA_035641035.1 Rubrobacter sp.
GTACCTGTACGGCAACAAGAAATGATGGAACCGCATGAAGAAGTTTGCCCCCCCTTGGTTTCGAGCACCATCAAGCATATATACTGCAGCCACCGCTGCCGCTCGAACGCTCGCCTTTACCGAGATCCCTGACACCACTCTGACACCACCGGGAACGCAATACGGTGCAACACTCGGCAAGGCAGAGAAAGGAAACCGGCCTAGATATGGGGTATTTGCAAGCCTGTGCAAACCCCTGCAACCCATGAATTATCACTCGTAAAGAGGTTAGGTCAGCGGTTCGAGTCCGCTCGTCGGCTCTCTTTATGCGGCTTACATAAGCGAAGTACTCGGTATAAGAGAAGCATCCAGGTCATCATAGTTGGGGCTCTGTTGACACCAGTCGCGATGTCGCCAGGAGGATAGAGCGCATTTATAGAGGGTTCGCCATCAATCGCAGATCACCTATCGGGCGCGCGCGGCCCGTGGACCGGCAGTCTCATCTCGGTGGTAGTAAGATCGGCCGAAGCAGGCTCGAGGGGAGGTACAGGTGGATGAGACGCCCATGACGACCAGCAAAAGGGCGGGGTTGCCAGGACTGCGCGGCGTGGACCACGTCGGCATCACCGTGCCCAACATGGAGCAGGCAACCGCGTTCTTCGTCGACGTGCTTGGCTGCGAGCTGCTCTACGAGCGCGAACCTCCAGGTGATGACTCCCCGCGGGATCGGCTCGGCGTGCCTGCGGGTATCCGCATCCAAGCCGTCCGCTTTTTTCGCTGCGTCAACGGCGCGAACATCGAGCTCTTCGAATTCTACTCGCCCGATCAGCGCGAGGACTTCCCGCGACCGAGCGACGTCCGGATACAGCACCTGGCGGTTTACGTCGACGACCTGGACGCTGCCGTAGAGCACCTGCGACGCCACGGGGTGAAGCTCATGTCCGACCCTAACCCTTTACCAGGGCCGGAGGCCGGGGAGGGCAACCGGTTCATCTACGCGCGAACGCCGTGGGGCTTGACCGTTGAACTCATCAGCTACCCAACGCCGATGGCCTATGAGCAGCACATCGACGCCCGCCGTTGGAGGCCCGGGTCAATCGGTTGATAGCGCGCACGTTGCTCTCTTCACCGCAGAGGCAAGCTCACGTTTCTGCTGTGCGGAGGGCCACCGATCTTCCGCTCTCCCGCTTGCCTTCTGCCAATTGGGCGACTTCTCCCACGATACTGAGGAATGCACTCAGGACAGCGGAAGAGTCGCTGCGTCGCCATATCGCTCCCATCTCCACCGTGGGAGAGAGGCCTCGTACCGTCTTGTATACGACGCCCTTTCTGCGGAAGTTTCGCAGGGAGCAGGGGACCAGCCCTACCCCTATGCCGCTGGCAACGAGACCGACGATGGTCTGCATGAGCCAGACGTCTTTCTGCACCGGCCTCGGGGTGAAGCCGGCCTGGCGGCACACCTCCGTGACCTGGCCGTAGAGGCCGGGCATGTTGTACCGTCTGGGCAAGACGAAGGGCTCGCGCTCGAGCGAGCGCAGGTCGATCTCTGGCTCCGTTGCCAAGGGGTGTGTCTCCGGTAAGGCAACGACGAGGGGCTCGCGCGAAACGGGCCTAGTATCGAGAGCGCTATCGTCGAAGGGCAGGTAGAAGAAGCCCACGTCGATCTGCTTGCCATGCAGCCGCTGCACCACCTGGTCCGGCATCATCTCGTGCAAGAAAAGCTCCACTTCCGGAAAACTCTTCTGGAATTCGTACAGAACGGGCGGAAGTACTTCGTTGGTAGCCGAGGGTACGAATCCCAGACTGAGCCGGCCAACCTGGCCGCTTCCGACCCGCTCGACCATGCGGGCGGTTTGTTCCAGCTGGATGAAGATGCGGCGCGCTTCCTCCAGGAGCACATACCCGGCATCCGTCAGCCGGACGCCTCGCCCCGTCCTGTCGAAGAGCAGGACTCCGAGCTCGTTTTCTAGCTGCTTTATCTGAGCGCTGAGCGGCGGCTGCGCAATACGAAGCCGCCCGGCCGCGCGGCTGAAGTTCAGCTCCTCGGCGGCGACCACGAAGTAGCGCAGCCGCCGCAGATCCATAGGCGGTTCGTACATTTCTAGTGCAACATACAAAAAACGTATGGCAGGGTCAAGGAATTAGTATTGGACATATCGTGCGCAGGATTACAGAATGTGGGCACTGCGGAGTTGCAGGTGGGGCGGAGGAAGATGCATACAAAAGAAACCTGGGAGAGTGGTACGAGTGCCGGGTCGTGGAACGTCGATGCCGGGACGCTGTGAAGAAACTGCAACGCTGCAAGGCATGGGCGGTAAACATCTTCACTCCCGCATTAAGTTCAACGAAGAGTTAAGTTTGCCCAGGTATAGACCACGTCGTGAACGACGAGGTCGCGGTGGCTAAGGAGATCCTGGGGGGAGACGCTCCCGGAAAGGAGGTCAGCAGTTGGGTGAAGTGACGACCTTGCACGAGGCGGTAGCCGAACTGGTCAACGACGGCGACTCGGTCGCCCTCGAAGGTTTCACACACCTCATTCCGACCGCCGCTGGCCACGAGATCATCCGCCAGGAGAGGCGGAACCTGACCCTGATCCGGATGACGCCGGACCTGATCTACGACCAGATGATCGGGATGGGCTGCGCTCGGAAGTTGATCTTCTCCTGGGGCGGAAACCCTGGCGTCGGCTCCTTGCACCGCTTCCGCGACGCCGTGGAGAATGGCTGGCCGAGTCCGCTGGAGTTAGAGGAGCACTCTCACGCGGGCATGGCCAACCGGTACGTCGCCGGGGCCTCCAACCTCCCGTTCGCCGTCTTGAGGGGCTACGTCGGCACCG
>DASQVA010000129.1:0-2935 GCA_035641035.1 Rubrobacter sp.
TTACATAATCAACGGACGCAAGATCTACATCTCCCGCGTCGGGCACTCGGACCTCATGATCCTGCTCGTCCGCACTACCCCTCTCGAAGAGGTCGAGAAACGCTCCCGCGGCCTCTCGGTCTTTTTGGTAGACCTCCGCGAGGCTACAAAAGACGAACTAATAGTAAAGCGGCGCCGGGTGATGATGAACAACGAGACCAACGAGCTACTCTTCGAGGACCTGCGCGTCCCGGCGCACGCCCTCGTCGGCGAGGAGGGCGAGGGCTTCCGCTACATCATGGATGGCATGAACGCCGAACGCATTCTCATCGCCGCCGAGTGTGTCGGCGACGGCCGCTTCTTCATCGAAAGGGCGACTGAGAGAGCGAAGAAACGTGAGGTCTTCGGGCGACCAATCGGCCAGAACCAGGGCGTTCAGTTTCCCATCGCCTGGGCTTACGCGCACGTCGAGGCCGCTGACCTTATGACGAAAAAGGCCGCAGGACTCTTCGAGGCGGGGGAGCATTGCGGGGCGGAGGCGAACTTGGCGAAGCTTCTAGCAGCGGAGGCTAGCTGGGAGGCGGCGAACGTGGCGGTGCAGACCTTTGGGGGATACGGCTTCGACGCCGAGTACGATGTTGAGCGCAAGTTCCGGGAGACGCGACTCTACCAGGTCGCCCCGATCTCTACGAACCTGATCCTCTCCTACATTGCCGAGCATGTCCTCGACCTGCCGAGGTCCTTCTGATATGGTCCCCGGAACCCTCCCCCTGGAAGGCATCACGGTCGTCGCGCTCGAGCAGGCGGTCGCCGCCCCCTTCGCCACCCGCCAGCTCGCTGATCTCGGGGCGCGTGTCATAAAGGTGGAGCGGCCGGAGGTAGGCGACTTCGCCCGCTCCTACGACGAGACCGTGAACGGCCTGGCGAGTCACTTCGTATGGCTCAATCGCTCGAAGGAGTCCCTGGCACTCGACCTTAAACAGGATGAGTCAAAAGAAGCGCTGCACCGTCTCGTCGCGAGGGCCGACGTCTTTATTCAGAACCTGGCGCCGAGCGCCGCCGAGCGGTTGGGCTTCGGGGCGGAGGACCTGCGTGAGAAACACCCGCGCCTGGTCTACTGCAGCGTCTCCGGGTACGGCGCTACGGGGCCGTACAAGGACAAAAAGGCTTACGACCTGCTGGTCCAGTGCGAGGCGGGGCTAGTCTCAATCACCGGTACCCCCGAGACTCCCTCAAAGGTCGGCATCTCGGCGGCGGACATCGCAGCCGGGATGTACGCTTACTCAGGCATCCTCGCGGCCCTCCTCAGGCGGAAGAAGACCGGCGAGGGCGCTACACTCGACATCTCCATGCTCGAAGCTCTGGGCGAGTGGATGGGCTTCCCGGCGTATTTCGCAGGGTACGGGGGCGAGGAGCCAAAGAGGAGCGGGGCGAGCCACGCCGCTATCGCTCCTTACGGCCCCTTCGAGTGTGGCGACGGGGAGAGCGTGTTCTTGGGTATACAGAACGAGCGGGAGTGGGAGAAGTTCTGCGAGCAGGTGCTCGAAAGCCCGGAGTTGGCGGACGACGCACGGTTCACCACGAACTCGGAGCGGGTCGCGAACCGGGAGGCGCTGCACGAAAAGATCGAGGGTGCATTCGCACACTTTACGGAAAAGGAAGCCATCGTACGTCTCGAAGAGGCGGGCATCGCCAACGCCCGGCTGCGGACCGTCCGACAGTTCCTCGACCACCCGCAACTAAAGACGCGCGGCTGCTGGCGCGAGGTGGAATCTCCCGTGGGACCCCTGTGGGCGCTACTACCACCGGCGACGCCCGTGGGAGTCGAGCCTATCATGGCACCCATCCCCAGGGTCGGGGAGCACACCAGGAAGATCCTGAGAGGGTTGGAACGCGAGGAGCATCCCGAGAGCCTCGACGAGGTGCGAAAGAGCATAGACGCGGTGGACCGCGAGATAGTACGTCTCCTGGGCGAGCGCGAGGGGTACGTACGGCAAGCCGCGCGCTTCAAGAGGACGCTGAGAGAAGTCGAGGCCAAAGAGCGGGTCGAGGAGGTAGTCGGCAAGGTCCGGGCACTCGCCGAGAAGCACAAGGCGAGTCCCAAAGTCGTCGAGGAGGTTTACCGGGTCATGGTCTCACGCTTCGTCTCGCTAGAGAGAGACGAGCATGCCCGGGATCTAGGGTAACCTATCTAGGGTAACCTATAGAGACCGTGAGCTTCTTGCTAGACACGACCCGCTTCAAAGCGGAAGGTTCGGAGCCGGTGATCGGCTTCGAGCAACCGGTACATGGGGAGTCCGTCGGGTGGAACCGGTATCTCACCTTGCTGGGCGAGCGGGCGTACTTGATCGGCGGAACCTGCGACACGTGCGCGTTCATCTTCGAGCGCATGGGAGGTGCAAACCGGAACGTCTCGCCGGGGAAGACGGCGAACGCTTTGAGAGGGGGCCTGAAGAGGATCGAAGGCGCACTCGTCAGCACTATAGGTGAGGTCATGCCCGAAGGTAACTACCGGGTGAACCTGCTGGAGCTCACTCCTAACCTGGTGAGACCCGGTGCGGAAAAAGACTACTTCGCCCACGAGCAGGTCGAGCTGTGGGGCACCGACAGATTCTGGGACCTGCCCCACAATCCGAAGACCGAGTACTATCGCACTCCTTCCGTGCCTCTGGGGAGCAGCAAACGTCTCTTCGAGTTCGTCGTCCCCATGTTTCCAAAGGCCTGGCTGAGCGAGAAGACCGTATGTGCTTACGTGAACCAGCTTCACGCGGGAGAGCGGCCCACGGCACTGGCTGTCTCCGTGCTGGACATCAGAGGACCCGCGACCCGAGAAGAGGGACCGACGCTAAACGAGCACTGGTGCATGGCCCACTATCTGCTCGACGGGCACCACAAGACGTACGCGGCGTTTCTCGCCGTAAAACCAATAACCGTGCTCTCGTTCCTCACGACGGCC
>DASQVA010000130.1:0-4349 GCA_035641035.1 Rubrobacter sp.
GGTCCCGCTGACGAGGGTCGAGGTCGAGAAAGTTGGCGTGGTAGGAGAGCGACTCGGGCTGGATGCGTACTGCGCAGAGGTGCTGCCACTCGCGAATGTGATCCTTGTAGACCTTGCCCCAAAGGGAAACGTCGGGTGGTATAGCCTCGCGGCTAATCTGAATCGGCAGTATCTGATTCTCTATGTTTGGGGTGGCCCCACCGATGAACCCGTGTGAGGCTGAGTTGAAGTCCGCGGCTACAAAATCGTCGAGGCCCCACATCTGCGCAGATGGACCCGTGTGAGCGTTGAAGACGATATGGGGGAAGTAGCCGTGGACGTCGGCCCACATCTTGGTCATGAAGTGTTTGCCGACCTGGCCCGTGTTGTTGCCTAAACCCTTCGGATGACGCCCATCGCCTGAGACCAGCAACAGCCGCACGTTCTCGAAGGTGTAGCCGCATAGAATGACCGCACGCGCCTCCTGCACGTGCCCTCTCCCGGTGGCGTCCACGTACTCGACGCCGCTGGCGTGTCCCTCTCCATCGGTGAGGACGCGGACGACCCTGCAGTGGGTTCGCAGATCGAAGTTGCCGGTGGCCAGGGCCTCTGGTATCGAGGTCAGGGCAGGGTACCATCGGTCATCGTTGAAGGGGCCGAAACCGGCCATCCAGGGGGAGTAAGGGGTCGCAGGGAGCCCGTTGTAGGGCACGCTGTTGAAGCAGACCGGCGTCGGGTAGGGGTGTAGCCCCATCGCCTCCGCGGCCTCCCGGAAGATTTCGCCCTTGCGGAAGGGTCTCAAGGGGGGCATGGGGTAGGGTTTGCTGCGCGGCGTGTAGGGGTTAGCCTCGCCGTCGCCTGCTACACCGGCCAGGTACTCGACCGCTGTGTAGTACGGTTCAAGCTCTTCGTAGGTTGCCGGCCAGTCGACCAGGGTATGCCCCTCCGGTAATACCTTCTCGTCAAGGCTCTCGCGCACGTGGGTAAGATACTTGAAGTGGTGGGGGTGGCAACGGCGCAAAGCACCGCCCCAATGAACGACCGAGCCGCCCACGCCATTCATCATGCGTCCCAGAGTAAAGGTGGCCGCCCGCTCCTCCATGCCTTCCTTGAGTCGCCAACGTGGCCTCTCTTCGAGGAATTTGGGGCCCATCTCGCCCCTGCAGTAGAAAGAAGAGCTCAGCTCGTCGGGTGCGAAGTCGCACCCCTTGCGCCATGGTCCGGCCTCAAGCCCGACCACGCGCAGGCCAGCGCGGGCCAGGATGGGGGCCACCAGGCCGCCCACGGCGCCCACCCCCACGAGCACGACATCCGCCGGCCCACTGGGAGGCTCAACGCTCTTCTGCGGATCGTAATCGGGCATCTCCACTGGCTCGCCAGGGGTGCCGCCTAAGGAGTAGCCAAGGTCGGCTAGCGAGCGCACCTCGCCGCCCTTGGTGATGGGCTCCTCGGAGAGGTTCTCCTCGGCCGAGTTCTCAAACCAGATCCCGGGGTGACCCAGGAGCTTCCAGCCCAGCTTGTCACGGTTGCCACCGTGCGCGGGGTCGGCGAAGAGCCCCTCCTGCAGATGATCCCGCAGCATCTTGAAGAAGTCGCGTTGGGGAGGAACCTTAAAGTCGGGGAGCGTGCCCTCTTCCAGCGCGACTATCAAGGCGTTCTGTTGCTCGAGATCGCAATCGGCGAGGGGTGCACTGTAGCGGTTGAGGGCGGCGCGGTCCAACGCCGCGAGACCGAGCCGGTAGGTCTCGGTCTTGTCCTTGTATGGTCCTGCCAGGGCCCGGTCTACGTAGGTGAGCACACCAATCTCGGTCGCACCGGGGCCGTGCTCGTCAGCGGGGAAGAGGCGTTCGAATAGCGCCGCGGCCGTCCGCGCCTCGTGCGGGTTCAGAGCTAAAAGGGCTGGTACTTTCTCCTCCATGGGCTTCTTCGCGACGGGACCCTACCCTACGGATGGTTTTCCGCAGGGGTGCCGAAGTCCTCGTAGTGGAGGTAGACGGTCTTGCGCCTGAGGTATCGCTCGTAGCCGTAGGGCCCGTCGTCGCCGCCCATCCCTGAGAGCCGGTAACCGGTGTGGAAGCCCTGCAGCTGCTCGGGGCCTATCTTGTTCACGTAGACCTCGCCGAAGTTGATCTCGTCGATCGCCCGCATCGCCTTGTGCAAATTCGACGTAAAGACGTAGGCGGTCAGCCCGTACCGGGAGTCGTTAGCCAGCTCGAGGACTTCCTCGAAGTCCTCGAACGGCTGTATCGGCAATACCGGCCCGAACACTTCTTGCTGCACGATGTCCATGTCGTTTGTCGTCCCGGTTAAGACCGTCGGCTCGAACCAGTACCCCTTCTCGAACTCCTCTCCCTCGGGTCTTCCCCCGCCGAGCACGACCTCGGCTCCCCCTTCGACCGCGCCCTTTACAAGGGCCTCGACCTTTTCGAGCTCGGGCTCGTTGACCTTCGGGCCCATCTGCACGTCGTCTCGCGTCGGGTCTCCCAGCCGAAGGGAGGAAGCGGCCTCGACGAAACGCTCGACGAACTCGTCGTAAACGTCGCGCTGCACGTAGGTACGCTCGTTGCAGGTGCACACCTGCCCGCAGTTCCAGAAGCGGGCGTCGACCGCGTTCTCGGCTGCGGAGGCGAGGTCGGCGTCGTCGAGGACGATAAACGGTGCTTTGCCGCCCAGCTCCAGCGAGACCGGGACGATGTTCTCCGCGGCGGCGGCCAGGATCTCGCGCCCGCCACGCACCGAGCCGGTCACGGTAACCATCTGGGTTATGGGGTGACGGACCAGGGCGTCGCCGACGACGCTACCCGCCCCGGTGACGACGTTGACGACTCCAGGGGGTGCCCCGACCTCATCGATGATCTTCGCTAGGGCCAGCGCCGTCAGCGGTGTGTCCTCGTGCGGCTTGAGGACGATAGCGTTGCCCGCCATGATCGCCGGCGCGACCTTTCTGGCAAAGAGTGCCGCCGGGTAGTTCCAGGGGATAATGCCCACTACCACGCCGTATGGGACGGACCTGACGATGAGGTGCTCGTTCGTCTCGTCCGGGGCGAACATGCTGCCGATCTGGGCGCGCTCGAAGGTGGCATAGTACTCGAAGAAACCTGCGGCCGCCTCACCCACCTCGCCGCGCGCCTCGGTAATCGTCTTCCCCTGCTCCGCCACGACGAGCTGTGCGAGCTCCTCCTGCCGAGCCCGGATGCCTTCGGCTATCGCCCTCAGAACCCTCCCGCGCTCGACGCCAGTCTTGCGGGCCCACTCCCTCTGGGAGCGCCTCGCCGCTTCGAGCGCCCTTTCCGCGTGGCCGGCGTCGGCCTCCGGCACCTCAGCGACGGAAGACTCGTCGGCCGGGTTGATAACGGGCCTGGTTTCGTCTGCAGTCGCCCATGAGCCGCCGATGTACATCGCAGGCTCCCTGCCAAGTACGCTCAAGACGTCCATACAGATCCTCTCAGTAGGTCCGCTTGCGGGTGAGGTAGGTCTGCGCCGCGACCACCACGATCAGGAACGCGCCCGTCACCACCTGCTGGGTGTACGAGGTTAGAGTACCGACCTGGTTGATCACGTTCTGGATGGTGTAAAAGAGGAGCAGGCCGGCCAGCGATCCGAGCATCGTGCCGGCGCCCCCGGTGAGCAGCGTCCCCCCCAACACCACCGCGGCGATCGCGTACAGCTCCCACGCCTGACCCACGAGGGGTTGGCCCGCCGAGAGCCAGGCGGCAACCAACGCGCCGGCGAGGCCCGAGAGCGCACCGCTCGTCGTATAGGCGATTATCTTTACCCGGTCGACCTGAACCCCCGCCAACCGCGCCGCGTCTTCGCTGCCGCCGACCGCGAAGAGCGCCTCCCCGTAGCGGGTGCGGTTGAGTACCAGCGCGCCGAGCGCGAAGGCGACGAGCATGATTATGATGGGCACGTCGAGACCAAAGATCTCGCCCTGCCCGAACCAGACGAATGCGGGGGGACCGGTAATGGGTATGGTCTGCGCCCCGGAGAGCGCCAGCGCCAGGCCACGAAAGCCGAGCAAGCCGGCGAGCGTGACGATAAAAAACGGCAACTTGGCTTTGGCAATGAGAAGCCCGTTGACGAGGCCGATGACGCCGCACACCAGGGTCGGGACGATCAGTGCTAGCGGCCATCCCGCGCCCACGCTGAGGCCGGCGAGGACACCGCCGAGGGCGGCGAGCGACCCGACCGACAGGTCGACGCCGCCGGTGATGATCACGAAGGTCATACCCACCGCGATCAGCCCGAGGAACGACGCATGCAGCAATATGTTCTCGATGTTGGCAGCGTTGAAGAATGCGTCGAGCGTTAACGCGGCGACGATTACCACGGCGATCAGGACGACCAGGGCGCCGCGGCGTTGTATCGCG
>DASQVA010000131.1:0-4092 GCA_035641035.1 Rubrobacter sp.
CAAGATTATACACCGCGACTTGTACCCGGGCGTACACCGGGTCACAATTCACCCTCTCGATGAAGCCCGCAGATAGAGCTCGAGCCTGGTGTCGGAGGGGGGACTCGAACCCCCACCCCCTTATCGGGGACTAGGCCCTCAACCTAGCGCGTCTACCAATTCCGCCACTCCGACAGGATGGCTCGGAGAGTATACGAGACGCGCATAGTGGGGTCAACGCTGCCAGACCCCGACGTATGCTAAGTTCTACGGATGGGTCGAAAGTGGTTCGTTCTGGCCGCGCTCACGGTGCTGGGATACTTCTTCGCCGCGACGCTGCGCAAGCAAGGTTCCCCGACCGTCAGAGACGATTGGCCGACTAACTTCGCCCACCGCGGCGACTCGACCCGGGCCCCCGAGAACACCCTGGACGCGTTTCAAAGGGCGGTGGAGGCGGGAGCAGGCGGCTTAGAGCTCGACGTCCACCTGACCCGCGACGGTCACGTCGTTGTCATTCACGACCCCAGCGTGGACCGTACCACGAGCGGCTCCGGTGACGTCGCGGGGGTGCCGCTGGCGGGACTACGGGGGATGGATGCGGGCCATCGCTTCAGCCCGGATGGCGGACGTACGTATCCTTATCGCGGCCGAGGTCTCCGGGTCCCGACGCTCGCGGAGGTATTGGAAGAATTTCCGGACGTCTCGGTCAACATCGACATAAAAGACATCCGTCCCGGTTACGAGGAGGCCGTTATCGGGACCTTGCGGAAGACCGGCGCCGAAGGACGTACCCTCGTCGCCTCCAAGTATCACGCCGCCGTCAGGCGGGTGCGCAAGCTCTCGGGGGGCAGCGTTGCCACGGGCGCCTCCAGACTGGAGGTCGGGATTTTTTACCTTCTGAGCAGGCTCCGCCTCGAAGGGCTTTTGCGCCCAGACTACGACGCGCTCCAGGTTCCGGTCTACTACGGAGGGCTGGCGCTTGTGACGCGGCGCTTCGTCGAGGCGGCCCACGCGCGTGGGGTGCGGATAGACGCGTGGACCATTAACGATCCCGCCGAGATGCACCGCCTGCTCGATCTCGGCGTCGACGTCGTCATGACGGATCTGCCGGAGGCGCTCGCGGGGGTGCTGGCGGAGCGGGGTCTGGTCACGCTGCGATGACCAGCAAGATGGACGCGAAGCCGAAGAGCGCGTAGGCGGTCCCGAGCGGCAGGAAGTACCTGGGCTCTGTCTGCGACGGCGTCAGGTAGCGGGCGTAGGGGAGGACGCGAACCGCCTTTCGGACAACCGCGTTGTACTCGTAGCGGAAGAAGATCATGTGCAGCCCGTTGGCCACCGTGACCAGGCAGAACGGCACCGCCCACAGCTTCGAAGGGTAGAGCTCCAGCGCGAGTGGCGTCGCGAAGACGCAGACCAGCCAGATCACCTGGATGACCAAGTAGCTCACCCAGGCGGCGGCGATCGTGTATCTGTGCTCTTTCTCGATGGTGCCATTCTAACCACGGGACTAGGGGGGCAGCATTGCTTTTGCCGGGACTGTAAACTAGGCCGGACTTAGAGAGAGCCGAACATCGGCTTCCAAGACAACACACGGAGTAGGAGAGCCATGATCCGCGGATCCCTCATCAAAGACCCCTCTCTCGCCCCCGAGGGGCACCGGAAAATAGGCTGGGTCGCCCAGCACGCGCCGGTCCTGAACAAGATCGCCGGCGAGCAGCTCGCCGATGGCTCGCTGCGGGGACGCAAGATCGCGATGACCATCCACCTGGAGGCGAAGACGGCCTACCTGGCGATCCTGCTCTCGGAGGCCGGCGCCGACGTCACTGTCTCGGGGAGCAACCCACTCTCCACTCAGGACGACGTCTGCGCGGCCCTGGCCGAGCGAGGCGTGCGGGTCTTTGCTACCCACGACCCGTCAGACAAGGACTTCGAGGGCTATCTGCACCAGACGATCGAGACCGGTCCCGACCTGATCGTCGACGACGGCGCAGAGCTCGTCGGTCGCCTGATCGAGCACTATCCCAACCTCATCGGCGACGTCGTGGGGGCCTCTGAGGAGACCACGACCGGCGTGACTAAGCTCAAGGCGATGACCGCCGAGGGCGTGCTGCCCTTCCCCGTCCTCGCAGCCAACGATGCCAGGATGAAGCACCTCTTCGACAACCGCTACGGCACGGGCCACTCTTCCATCGTCGCCCTGCTCTCGAACACCAACCTCTTCCTCTCTGGCAAGGCGGTCGTGGTGATGGGCTTCGGCTGGGTCAGCCGGGGCCTCGCTAAGTACGCCGACGGCATGGGCGCCCGCGTCATCGTGTGCGAGCCCGATCCGGTGAAGCTCCTGGAGGCGTACTCCGAAGGCTACGAGGTGATGAACTCGCTGAAGGCGGCCGAGATCGGAGACGTGTTCCTGACCGGCACGGGGAACCTCAGGGTGCTGGGCACAGAGCATTTCGACCGGATGAAGGACGGCGCCCTGCTGGCCAACGCCGGCCACTACGATCACGAGTTCGACCTCGCCGCCCTGCAGGAGGCCGCGACCGACACGCGAGAGGTGCGGCGCAACGTTACAGAGTACGAGCTCCCGGACGGGCGCAGGCTGCACGTCCTGGCGCGTGGGCGGCTCGTCAACATAGCCGCCGCCGACGGTCACCCGGTCGAGATCATGGACCTCACCTTCGCCGTGCAGGCGCTCGCGGCGCACCACCTCGCCACCCACGCCGGCGAATTCCCCCCCGGCGTCCAGCCCATCCCGGACGAGATAGACGACCTCGTGGCCCGCGCCAAGCTCGCTGCCCTTGGCGTCGAACCCGAGCGCCTCACCGAGGAGCAGATAAAGTACCAACAGAGTTGGCGCTAGGGAGGGCCGGCGGGTCCCCGCGGGCTAATCTCTGACCAAGAGTATTCCTCCGGCCAGGATCAGGGTTACACCCACGATCCTGGCCGGTCCTATCTGCTGAGCGGTCTCCCCGAAGAGACCGCTCCGGTCTATGACGAGCCCGGCTAAGAGCTGCGAGGCTATGACCAGCGAGAGCGTTCGCGCGATGCCACCCTCGTTGGCGGCGAGCACGATGGAGCCGAGAATGAACGCGCCGAGCACCCCCGAGACGGCGGCGCACGCCAGCGCCTTACTGGTGATCTCGGGTCGCTCGGCGGAGAGCGCCAGCCCGAGCCCGACCACGCCAGTCGCGAACCCAGAGATGCCGACCAGGCTGCCGATCCCCAGGTCATTGAGACCGATAGAGTTGACGACCACCTGCGTCGCTATCGCCACCCCGGCGAACACCGCCAGCACCAGACCAGAGTTCAAAGCATCACTCCTCTCGACACCCGCCGCCGCGACGGGCTCCTTCGGACGGCGGTAATATAGCATCGCACCACGACCACGAGGTCCACCCTAGATGACGGTCCACCGTAGATGACCAGACAGATAACCATCCGGTACACAAGCTTCCGAGGGTGCCCCAACTGCGAAGGCCGGGGCGACGACGGCTCCTCCTGGCGTCCGTTCGAGTGTCGCCGGTGCAGGGGCCGCGGGAAACTCGTGACGAGCGTCGAGGTCGAAGACTCGGTCGAAGGCGTACTGCCGCGCTCGCGCTTTGACTTCACCGCCCTGGGCGAGGTCTACCTACTGGATTTCGACGAGGAGGTGGAGGTCGTCAGGCCTATAGATCCTTGGGGTTGACCTGGACCATCGTGCGCAGGCCCTGGGCGAGGGCGGCAGAGATCCCGACCCCAAGCACGTCGTAGGTAACCCAGAAAGAGTAGGGAGGACGTTTCACGCCGCCGAACTTGTCCGCGTACCCCGACGGATCTTCTAGGGTGGCCCACCCGTAGGAGAACGGGAAGAGCGCCCACTCCAGGGAGGTGGCGACGAGGGCCATTAGGATGGCCGCAAGGACACCAGGCCATCCGCCTCGGAAGGCGAGCAAAACGCCGAGCGCCACGTAGACGAAGAGGCGGGTCGCCTGTATCAGCGGCTCCCGGCCAAGGCCCTCGTAGGCGCTCCTCCACGAGAAGACCTCGCACCCAAACCCGAAGAGGGCGGCGGCGGAGGTGCACCCGAGAGCGAGGGCGACCAGGGATCCCGTGCTTCGTTCCATGGCTCGGATTATA
>DASQVA010000132.1:0-2940 GCA_035641035.1 Rubrobacter sp.
TGCTCGGAGTTTACGAGAGCATACTTGGCAACCTGCGGGCCTCCAATCCCGACTACATCATCCTTGAGATAGCCGACGGCATCTTCCAGCGCGAGACGCGCATGCTGCTCGAGTCGGCCGAGTTCCGCCGGAGCGCCGACCACGTCTTCTTTGCTGCCGGCGACAGTCTCTCCGCCGAGAGCGGGGTCCGCTTGGTTCGAGAGTACGGCCTGCCCCTGCGCGCCACGGCCGGGTCCATTACGCAAAGCCCCTTGGCCAGCCGGGAAGCCGAAGAGGCCCTCGACATACCCTGTATGAGCATAGAGCGCCTAATGGACGGCACCTTAAAAGAGGTGCTTGGGACCGGACGGGCGCTGCAGTGGAGCACGCGAGATAACGTTTTCGCGCCGACCGAGGAGGTCGCGTAATCTAGCCGTCGCATAGGAGGAGACCGTCATGGTCGTGCCGTCGGCGGTGTTGAGGGTCGCCGCCTCGCCTGGCACGTAGGTCGCGGGGAGGATTGCCTAGCCGCCTAGTCGCGCAAGGGTCTCTGCACGAGCGGGGTCCTTAGGGAGGGGCGCGAAGCGGTAGCCGACCTTGATGACCGTTTGGACGTAGGTGTAGTCCGACGGCTTCTCGATGGCGGCCCTGAGGTGAGTCAGGTGGACGCTGAGCGTGCGGCTTTTGTCGTCTGGCCGGCCCCACACCTTCCGGAAGAGGTCCTCGTTGGTCACGAGCTGTCCGGCCCGTTCGGCTAGGGAGACGAGAAGCCAGAACTCCTTGCGACGCAGGGGCACGTATTTACCTTTGACGAAGACCTCTTGGCTTCCGGTGTCTATGCGGAGGTCCTCGAACTCTAGGACCTTGGGCGCTTTGAGGCCCGCAGCACGGGCGCGCAGGTTCGCCCGGATACGGGCTGCGAGCTCCCTTGGGCGCACCGGCTTTCTCACGAAGTCGTCGGCCCCCGCTTCGAGCGCCGCGACGGCGTTTTCCTCAGAGGTCGCTCGGCTAAGCAAGATAACCGCCGCGGTGGGATCCGATTCCCTGATCATGCGGCAGAGCCAGTAGCCGTCCCTCGGTGCCAGTACCACGTCCACCACGAAGATGTCGGGTCGTGAGGGATCGTGTAGTGTGCGCAGCGCCTCGTGGCCGTTGCTCGTGGAGGCGACCTCGTACCCCTCACCCGCGAGAGAGGTCTCGAGCTTTTTCCTGGCGGATGCGGAACCCCCCGCCACCAGCACCCTGCGGGACGGTTCGGTCCGCTTCATCGGTCGGGGTTGCCCGGACCATTCGATGGCACGAAGCGATAGCCGAAGCCCCTGACAGTCCGCACGTAGTCATGCGAGGACTTCTCGGCCAACGCGGCTCTCAGGCGCCGGACGTGCATGTCAATGGTGCGCGAGGAAGTGGCGCCTGCGTAGCCCCAGATCTCCGCGGCCAGCTCTTGGCGGCTCCTGAGCTCCCAGGGGTGCCAGGCCAGGGCAGCCAGGAGCTCGAACTCTTTGAGCCTTAACTCCAACGGTTCCCCGCCGACCCGGACGAGGAAGTTCTTGACGTCCAACATGAGCTCCCCCGTCGTTATCACCCTGTCGAGCTTGCCGACGTCCCCGGCCCGGAAGCCACCGCTCATAGATCCCACACGCGCCTCCGCATCCCGCGCTCCGACCCCCCGAGTCTCGAAGCGCCCGTTTGTTCACCCTACCCCGCGTCGGTTCTCGGCGATGTGTAGCATGCCCCGACCGGGGTTACCGACAACTTTGTACCTCATAGCATCCACGCGGCGCACAGCCCCCAAGGGTCTGCGCAAGGCGATTAACGGAGATTTAAACCATAGTTTACAGAGATGAAACTTAGGGGCAAAAACGATGCCCTAAGATCGTGCCCTGGAAGTTAGCGGTGGTTTTTCGCGGTTCGACGAAGGGAGCGTAAGGGTTGAGCGGAATCTCACGGTTGATAGTGATTGCGGGTCTTCTGGCCCTGTCGGTCGTTCTGGCCGCCTGCGGTGGCAGCGCTGGCGGCAGCCAGGGCGGCGGCGGTGGGAATGTCTCGGGCAATATAAACGTCGAGGGCTCCAGCACCGTGCAGCCGATCACCCAGGCAGCCGCGGAGCTGTTCCGGGAAGAGAACCCGGAGGCGCGCATCGAGGTCGGCGGCGCGGGAACCAGCGACGGGTTCGAGGCTTTCTGCCAGGGCGACACCCAGATCTCGGACGCTTCCAGGCCGATAGACGTGGCCGAGGAGGTGCCAATCTGCAAGGAGAACGGGGTCGAGTTCATCGAGATCCCAGTCGCCTTCGACGGCATCTCGGTCGTCGTCAACAAAGAGGGCAACGATTGGGCGACGGACGTCACGGCCGAGGAGCTCAAGACGATCTGGGAGCCGGCCGCGGAAGGTGATATCACCCGTTGGAGCCAGGTGCGCTCCGATTGGCCCGACAGGGAGTTGAGCCTCTACGGTCCCGGCACCGAGTCGGGCACGTACGAGTTCTTTAACGAGGTCATCGTTGGGAACGGAGAGGAAGCGAATTGTTCCGACTACGAGGCCAGTGAGGACGACAACGTGCTCGTCCAGGGCGTCTCCGGCGACGAAAACGCGCTCGGCTACTTCGGTTACTCCTACTACGAGAACAACCTCGACGCGCTCAAGGCGCTCGCCGTGGACGGCGTCAAGCCCAGCGAGGAGACCATTCGCTCCGGTGAGTATCTGCTCTCCCGCCCACTGTTCATCTACGTGAGCACCGACGCGCTGAAGAACAACAGGGCGGTCAAGCCGTTCGTGGACTTCTACCTCTCGGAGCAGAACCTCGACCGGCTCGTGGAGGCCGCGAAGTACGTGACGCTGCCCAGCAGCCTGTCGCAGGAGTCGCGGACCCAGTACGAGGACCGCACCACCGGCACGGTGTTCACCGAGGAGGGCGAGCCGAAGGGTGGCGACCTGGAGGCGGCACTCAAGCAGTCGCAG
>DASQVA010000133.1:0-3097 GCA_035641035.1 Rubrobacter sp.
TGCCTCTCCAGCCAAGCCCTCTGCCGCACGACGCCGCGCCCTGGTCCCGCTTGCCCACTGGCGTGGGCGGTACTGGACCGATCCGAGCGCTAGAAGGTGCCTGCGGGCCTGGGGCAACGCCGGGTAGAATCCCGTTGCCCCCGCGCACGCTACCGGGTGGGCTGAAGCACCTCGATCTCGTCTCCCACCCGGAGTGTCCCGTTTTTGATCACCTTCGCGCAGACGCCACCACGCCCCTTTAGCGCCCCGGTCATACCCGGTTCGGTAAGGCGCTCGACGTACCGGCAGACCGATCGCGGCCCCCGGTACTCGAACACTACCTCCCCGGCGCGGAACCGCTCGCCGCGTCGCAAGGCCTTCAGGTTTGCCCCTCGGGTGACGACGTTGCGCCGGTGCTCGCCACTCTTCACGCGCACGCCGGTCTCCCGTTCGATGTCGTCGAGGTCCTCGGCCGCGATAAAGGTCACCTCGCAGGCCCTGCCGAAGCGGCTCCAGTGCCCGGTACCGGCGCAGTAGCGGTCATCCTCCAGGCCGCAGCCTTCGAGGGCGGTAACCGCCTGGACACCCTCCATCTGCGCACCAGCCGCCGGAGAGAGGAATATGCCTTCTACAAAGCCCGCCATTACCAGCCTTCCATCGGATATCGGCCCGCTCTTTCGATAGATATACCAGCATCCCGGGGCCGTAACATCGCGAACGCAGATAGACCCCTTGGGTGGCCGCTAGAACCATCCGTGCCGCTTGAAGGCGAGGTAGAGCGAGGCTGAGACGACCAGCATCAGCGCCAATGCGAAGGGGTAGCCTAAAGTCCAGTACAACTCGGGCATGTGATCGAAGTTCATCCCGTAGACGGCGCCCACCAGCGTCGGGGCGAACAGGATCGCGGCCCACGCGCTGATCATCTTCACCTCGTCGGCCTGCGCTATGCTCGCCTGGGTGAGGCCCTTGACCTCCTCGTTCTGGGAGATTCCCACGAGGGTGAGGTTCACGCTCAGGATGTTCTGCAGCAACTCCCGAAAGCTCCCCACGTGCTCGGTGATCCTCAGGGCATGGTCCTGCACGTTGCGCAGGTACATTGGCAGCTCCGGGTCCCCCGCGTGGCCGACAAGGTCATCGAGGATGCCGGGGAGCGGCTCCGTAGCCCTCTGGATCTGGATAACCTCGCGGGAGAGTTGGTAGATGCGGCGCGAGACGCCCCCTTTGCCGGAGAAGACCTCGGTCTCAATCTCGTCCATGTCGTTCTCGAGGCCGTCCACCACGGCAAGCGGGTGCAGCCCGAACTCCCTGGCCACCGAGGAGAACTCTTCCTCGCTTGGCGCGTCCAGCCCGATCCACGCCAGCCCGCCGCGTTGTCGGCGAAACGCCTCGTAGGTCTCCTGGGGGAGAGGGATTCGGCCGTACGGCGACCGTCCACGTAGATGGCGCTGTCCACGATCATGGGCGAATCACCCGATCTCTAGCGGTGCGGGATAAAGTTCTCGACCGCGTCGGCGAACGAGCGGGCTATTATCCCCCGCGAGTCCGGGTCCCCGCGGTAGATGGCCCGCGTGAACGCCACCGCCTGATCGAAGCCGATGTGCGGCGGCAGGGGCGGCACGTCGGGGTCGACCACGGCCTCGTAGACGACCGGCCGCTCCGAGGCCCACGCCTCCTCCCAGGCCGCCTCCACGTCGTCCGGATCGTCCACCCTTATCCCCTTGAAGCCTAAAGCCTCGGCGAAACGGGCGTACTCGAAGTCCGGAAGCCCCTGCGAGGGCTCGTACTTGGCGTCCCCCTGCGTCGCGCGCTGCTCCCAGGTGACGAAGTTGAGGTCGCGGTTGTTGAGCACCAGGACTATGAAGCGCGGGTCGGACCAGCCCTTCCAGTACTTCTTCACCGTGAGCAGCTCGGCGAGACCGTTCATCTGCATCGCCCCGTCGCCGGCGAGGACCACGGCCGGCCTGTTAGGGTGGGTGAACTTGCCCGCTATGGCGTACGGCATCCCCCCGCCCATCGACAGGAGCGTCCCCGAGAGCGAGCCCTTCATCGAGGGCTTGAGCTTCAAGTCCCTGGCGTACCAGCCCGTGGCCGTGCCGCAGTCGCAGGAGACGATTACGTCGTCTGGCAACTTCGGGGAGAGCTCCCAGAAGACCCTCTGCGGGTTCAATGGGTTACCCCGGTTCATCGCGCGGGCCTCCACGACCTTCCACCACCGCGCCATGCCCCGCTCCACCCTCTCCCGCCAGAAGCGGTCGGTCTTGCGCTCGAGCATCGGGATCAGGGCGCGGAGGGTCTCTCTCGAGTCGCCGACGAGGTTGACCTCGGTCGGGTAGCGGAAGCCGAGCCACTTGCCGTTTATGTCGATCTGGACGCCCCTGGCCTGCCCCTCTCTCGGCAGGAAGTCCGAGTAGGGCATGTTGGTGCCGACCATGAGCAGGGTGTCCGCCCCCTGCATGAGGTCCCAGGAAGGCCCGGTGCCGAGCAAGCCTATCGCGCCGGTGACCCAGGGCTCGTGGTCTGAGACGGCGGCCTTGCCCAGAAGGGCCTTGGCCACCCCGGCCCCGAGGATATCGGCCACCTCCGTGACCTCCCCGGTGGCGTGCAGCGCCCCCTGGCCCACGAGCATCGCCACCTTCTCGCCGGAATTGAGGACGTCGGCCGCCCTCTCCAGGTCGTGCCTCGCGGGGAGGATATCCGGGGTCGTGTAGTCCGTTGAGGAGCGAAGCCGCGCGTGTTTCCTCGGCGGCTTCGGGGTGGCGTCCGTCTCCTGCAGGTCGTTAGGGACGATGAGCGCGGTGACCGTCCTCTCGGCCAGCGCGATGCGGCAGGCCCGGTCCACGAGGTGCCTCATCTGGGCCGAATCCACGGCGAGTTGGACGTAATCGCCGGCCACGTCCTTGAAGAGGCTTACGAGGTCCACCTCCTGGTAGTAGGAGCCGCCCAAAGCCGTACGTGGCTGCTGGCCGACCAGGGCAAGGACCGGCTGGTGGTCCATCTTGGCGTCGTAGAGGCCGTTCAGGGCGTGGATCGCGCCGGGCCCGCTCGTCGTGAGGCACACGCCGAGCTCGCCGGTGTATTTTGCGTGCGCCGAGGCCATGAAGGCGGCCATCTCCTCGTG
>DASQVA010000134.1:0-17388 GCA_035641035.1 Rubrobacter sp.
TCGGGTAAGCTCCTCTAACGCGCTCACTATACGGACATGCAACTAGACTAGCAATAGTCCGGAAGCCCGAGCAACAAGATCGGTACACTATAGTTACCCTACAAAAACAACCCGCGGTTACGAATGACACCCGCGACTGTACGAAGTCGGCGGACTTCCAAGAACCCGCAAGGCGAAGTTCCGAGAACATGGCGCTGCCCCAGCCCGGTAGGCTTAACCTCTGGGGGAGCCATCATGCGTGGGGGAAGTATTACCGGGCGGTGAGGGCAAAGGGACCCTCGGAGAACACCTGTTCTAGGATGTTGGATGAATATAACTGTCGACACCCGTGTCTACCAGTACGTTATATATTTCGCTACAATGTCCCTGATCCACGAGAAAGGCAAACCCGTCGTGAGGCGGGGACGCAAAACCACGGGCCTTCTTTCTAAGCGGAGGCTGGCGGGTTACCGAAAGGATTATCGTCGGCAAGAAGGAACAGCCGCTTAGAGAAGGAATCGGTCATACGTACGAACGATTCCTCGAGCTTCCGGTGGTGATCGTGCTGGTGGTGTGGTGGTTGGCCGGAGCGCTGCTACTGGGCACAGGCGCATTGTTGCTCTACCTTTGCGGGTGGGCACTAGTGCGGATGTTAACGGGGTAGCGATCCGGCTTAGAGTCCCGAAAACTAGGCTCCAAGATCCTTCCTCTGGCTAACAACTTCTTAGAACCTCCTAAGAGCGAACTTCGGAGAATTCCTGTTCCATGCACTCGGGTGAATAGGACCAAGCGTTAGCTGGTAAGGCGCTACGGTGCTCCTCGGCCGCCAGGCCCAACGCGCCTGCGTTCTGCCGAAGTAAGACTTCGTAGTCTTGCTTGGCGGCTTCGACTATGCCTTCTGTGGTGGCTCCCCGCGCGCTGAAGGCGGCCACCAAGGCGTCGTCGTCCTGGCGGCACAGGATCACTATGTCCGGGTCGGACTCGTCTAGGTAGTAGTTGAACTTGGGAAGGTGGAGCTCTTGCCTAGCGCCTGTCACGTGCTTCTCATCCCTTAGATGGGGAGGATGGGAAGCTAACCCAAGTCTGGTAGGAAGGCAGGTAGCGATCCTAGGCCTTCAACGCGCTATCACTAATCGTTATCGCGCGTGGTTCTTACATGTTAGCTCATGACACGACGATTACAAGGATGGCATAGGTCCTAGAGCTTGGCTCTCTGCATTGTCTTCCAGAAGGATGAACTTCGCAGAATTCTTGTTCCACGCACTTCGGTGAATAAAGCAGCTCTAAGGAAGCCTGACTTTAGGATGCGCTCTAATAACGCTCCGGCTGCAACAGTTGATCGATCAGGCCCACGCTATCCCACAGTCGGTGCAGGTCGCGTTGGCACCCGTTCCGATAAACGGTGTCGCCCACCCGAAAACGAGCCCTAAGGTGACCCGTGCTTTCCCTGGCGAATACAAAGCTCGTCCCTGGTGGCACCTCGTCGGGTAGGTTCGGATACGCTTCGCCCACCAAGTCGATCTCGGCCCTCATCTGTTCGAGGCTAAAGTGCCCATCGTCGAAGCCGACGCCTATCTTGCCGCCCTTGGGACCCGACCACGCCAATGCTTTTGTGGCCACAGCAAGGGCCCTTACCTGAACAGCGCCGTGACGAAGGTTGTGCCACGAGTGAGCATGCCCCTGCGCAGGACGGTCTCCTCGCTCAAGCGGGCCTTCGCCAAGCGGGCCTCCTCGCTCAAGCTGGCCGCCTTAGCCAAGCGAGCTTCCTTTGCCAAGCGGGCCTCAAGGCGGTTGTGTTCGATCTCTTTGCGCATCTGTACCACCCGCTCCTTGCCCAATCCGTAGTCGAGGTCGTGGTAAAGCATTCGCTCTTCCCTTTCGGTATCGGTCGGGCACCTCCCGGCACTGAGGCAACTATAGGCACGATGCCCGCCCCGAGACATCGCCTAAATGGGTGCTTTTTTCCTCACCCAAAAGGATTAGACACGAACGCTGCTATGCCGGTATACGCGAACGCGAGGGCCCGAACTTTCGAAAAACCTAGAGGCGAAGTTCCGAGAATTCCTGTTCCACGCACTCCTGGGGTGTATAGAGAAGGGGCTTACAGTTCGTCCCGCACGAGGTGCTCGAAATGGCCTGAGCCTACCAGCGCCCTCACCGTCCCCATGCCTCCCACCGGACGGTGGTCGACGAACACGTAAGGCAGCCCCTCCTCGCAGTGTAAGGTCTCCGAGAGCTCGGCGAACACCCCTGGGTCCTCGGTGGAGTCGACCACCTCGAAGCGGTACCCGGTGCGCCCGAGGAAGCGCCTCGCTCGCCAACAGCGCAACGAGCGGTCCCGCGTGTAGAGTACTATCTCCCTCTGGTCCATGTTGTCTGGTCCCCTGGATAGTGAGTTGTGTCACAAGGCAGAATCGCAATTGAGGGGGTTAAGGGGCATCACGCAAATGCACCAATTCTTGCTAGTACATACTGCGTAGGTCAGCGACCTCCGAGAACCCCCTACCTCCGAAGATCGAGGTAGCTTCGTAGGGCGTTGCCCCGGTCCGATGGGCCAAGCAAACAAGGGAGCGTAATACCTGCCGAAGGTATTATCTGTTTCTTATATACGATGCGACGCGCCTCCCCTGTCCTGTACATAAGAAGGCCGCTTATCATAGGCTTGATAGGACCGGAGCTGCGCTAACTTCGCCCAGTAGTGATCTGCTCCTCACTGCCAGACCATCACAACGCCTCTGTCACCAACACGGCCGAGTATCTAACCGCGGAGAAAATAGAGGAGCATCGCTTGCCCATCTCTCTATTCAGGCAAAGACCTGCACCGTCATCTTCACGTTTTCACTGGCGTGAGTCCACTCGAGCGGGACACTGTCCTCGGATGGCTTGAAGGTAACACCCTGCGGGTCGGCAGATTCTCGCGTACCGCGTCTGCGCTCAGCACGTTTTCGAAGGTTTACGCAGCATATGCCTCGCTTCCTCCGTTGTTTTCTCCACCCGAACCCTATATGTTACCTGGGCATCAACTGTAGTGGAGGGGTTACAGGGAGGTGACGGTCGTATGGTGCTCTCAGGAGAGGTCGCGTGGGTCACGGGGAGCAGCACGGGGATCGGACGCGCGGCAGCAGTAGCGCTCGCCGAGCAGGGACGACGGCTAGTGGTCCACTACAACGCGAGCGAGGGGGAGGCCAGGGAGGCGGCGGAGGAGATCGAAGCCTCCGGCGGCGAGGCGATGCTCGTAGGAGGCGACGTTTCGGATGCAGGCGAGGTCGGGCGGATGGTCGGGGAGATAGAGGAACGCTACGGCCGGGTGGACGTGTTGGTCAACAACGCGGGGTCCCTGATCGAACGCCGAAGCCTCTCAGAGTTGACCGAAGATCTCTGGAACCGCGTCATGGACGTCAACTTGAAGTCGGTCTTTCTCTGCTCGCGCGCGGTGCTGCCGATGATGCGGCGGCAGGGGAGAGGCAGGATCATCAACATGACCTCCGTCGCCGCCCGCAACGGTGGCGGGCCAGGCTCCGTCGCCTACGCCACCGCCAAGGGAGGCGTCAGTACCCTTACCCGCGCGATGGCTAAGGAGCTCGTCTCCGAGAACATCCTGGTAAACGGGGTCGCCCCCGGCGTCATAACCACCCCGTTCCACGACCGCTTCACGCCCCCCGAGGTCCGCGAGAACCTGAAGAACGCCATCCCCATAGGCCGCGAGGGCACCCCTGAGGAGACCGCCGGGGTCGTCGCGTTCCTGGCCTCGCCCGCGGCCGACTACCTGGTCGGAGAGATAATCGAGGTCAACGGCGGCCAGTTGATGAGCTAGATCCGAAGCCCGAACGAGGGAACCAAAGGCCGGAGGGTACTGTATACGGAGCATACGGACTCGAAGAGGGCCCCACCCGTGATGGGCGACGAAGACCAGGGCCGGATTTCTGGCCGCAGCCCTCGTGATGAACCTCGTGCTCGCTGGCACCCTGAACCCGGAAGCCCGGAAGAGGCGGACGCATGCTCTTGCGTGGGGGTACCCAGCGCCCAGTAGGCATTATGAACGTCGACGGAAACTCCGACGCCATGTTCTGGAGCGAGGTGGTCAGCGTCGAATAACGATCACGTCGAGCGTCACTCCTTTCCTGGCCCCGATTACCTTCGACAGAGGGTATTTCAGGAAAGGCGTATCGCGGGAGCAGGTGATCGTATCCGGGCAAGGGAGCGAAGCGAGTTGCGGCCTCTATTTCGACGAAGGCGAGACCTTTCTTGGTCTTCGCGTACCACACGTTGGTAAAGGAGAAGACGGCCCACTCAAAATAGGGTTTTGCACGGCATCCCCCGCACTCTCCAGCGTGGAGGGCCAGCAGCGCTCGGCTCTCCGACCAACCAGCTCCCGAACGCTCGGAGTCCCGATGCTTGGTCCTTCGGCGACGGCCGTTAGATCGCCGCGGTGGCCGTCTTCTCCTTACTCGCGCTCACGGGGGCGGTCCTCGCTCGTCAACAAAGGCCGATCAAAAATCCAGAGTCGCCAAGACCGGCTTCCTAAGCCACAGCGTCTAACGTCTCCCACAGCTCGTCTGGTATAGGGTAGACGGCGAGGTCGAGGGTCTGCCCGATCCGCTCCGGACGGGTCATGCCGACGATGGTCGAGGCGACGCGGGGATCTCGCATCGAGAATTGGAGGGCGGCGGCGGCCAGGGGGACGTCGAACTCCCGGCAGGCTTCCTGCATGGCGCGGACCCGCTCGACCATCATCTTCGGGGCCTCCTGGTAGGCGTAACGGGCGTAGGCGTCAGGGCCTTTTGCGAGGATGCCGCTCCCGTAGGGGGCGGCGTTGAGGGCGGCGACGCCGCGCTCGGCGGCCACGTCCAGGAGTGGATCGGCGCTCCTGTCCAGAAGCGTGTAGCGGTTGTGGGTAATGACGGCCTCGAAGAGGTCGGTCTCGACGAACCGGATCTCAAGGTCTATGGGTCCGCCAGCGACCCCAAGGTGCTCGATGATCCCCTCCCTCTTGAGGTCGACCAGCACCTCAACCGGCCCGCCCGGGGCCATCATGTGCTCGAAGCTCTCGTGCTCGGGGTCGTGCAGGTAGACGAGCTGGAGCTTCTCCATGCCGAGGAGCTCCAGGCTGCGCTCGACGGAGCGGCGCATCTGTTCGCCGGAGAAGTCCCCAGTTGTGAGATCGCGGTCTGCCTTGGTGGCGAGCACGAAGCCCTGCGGCAGGCCGCCCATCTGTCCCAGGACCTCGCCGATGCGCCGCTCGCTCTCCCCGTCGCCGTAGGAGGCCGCCGTATCGAGAAAGTTGATCCGGCTCTCGAAAACGGCCCTCAGGGTCTCGTGGGCCCGCTCCCTACCGACGGAGTAGTCGAAGGTTTCAGGCATATCCCCGAGCGGCGCGCACCCCACGCACACCGCCGAGACAGAGAGACCCGTACCTCCAAGCGACCTCCTCGATGAAGGATCAACCGCCCTGCTCTGCACCATCTCGTTCCTTTCGGCTCGAAGCTCTCCTACCCGCCCTCAGCTAAGCGCCCTCCGCCGCGCGTCCAGCCGCGGCCTCCGTGTCCCGAAGGGCCTCCTCCACGCTCTTGTTCCCTAAGAACACCTCCCTGACACCCTCCCAGATTGCGTCCTCCACCGCAGGGTAGTCCGGGTGCTTGGGCGGGACGAGGGCGAGCTCCTGCGCCTCCTCCAGCAGCCCCCACCGACGCCCGGCCAGCGAGCCCGTATCGGCCTCGGCGCGGACGTCCCGCAGCGCGTCGGCGCGCGCGGGCAGGGTACCGAGCCTGGCCTCATACGCCTGGGACTCCCGCGAGGTCAGGAAGCGCAGGAGTTCGACCGCGCCCGCACGGTCGCGGACGGTGGTTGGGATGGCGAAGGTGTGGGAGCTGGAGTAGACGTGACGCCCGGCGTTTCCCGCAGGGTAGAGCGCCACGTCGAAGCGGTCCACGACTTTGCTCTGCTCTGGGTCCACGTAGGTGTAGAAGCCACCGGGCCAGTCGGTGCTCATCGCCGCCCAGCCCTCCCTGAAACACGCGGCTACCTCGTCGTAGTGCCAGTCGGGGGTCTCGCGGGGCGCGGCCCGCTCGTAGAGGTCTTTCAGTAACCCGAGTGCCCAGCGTCCGGCCTCGTCGTCCATGCGTGGGGCCGGTGGGCCTTCGTACTCGAACATCTTCCCCCCCGCCATCGCGTGTAGCTCGAAGAAGTGGCCGAAGAGCCCTGACTCCTTGCCGGGGAACGCGAATCCGTAGAGGTCGCCGGAGGGATCCGCGGAGCGCAGCCGCACCGCCGTCTCTCGTAGGTCTTCCCAGGAAGCGGGAGGTACGTCCAGGAGATCGGTGCGGTAGAGGAGGAGCTTCACGTCGAGGTTGCGGGGGACGCCGTATAGCAGACCGTCCACGCGGGCCAGCTCCAGGGTGCTGAGGGTGAAAGGTTCGAGCTCTTCGTCTCTCAGGTCGTCGTCGAGGGGGGTGAGCCATCGGCGTTGGCTGGGGGCGTACTTGGTGTGCGTCGAGATCAGGTCGTAAGAGTCGGTCCCCGAGCCGAACTCGTCCTCGATCCGCTCGTTGAGATCCGGATGGGTGGGGGCGACGACCGTCTCGACCCCCACGCCCTCGCGCTCCTCGAACTCGGCGATGCGCTCGTATAAGGGATCGTACATCGGCCCTCCGACCAGCAGGACCCGCAGGGTCACCCGAACACCTCCCCGATCCGGGTTGCGACGGCCTCGCCGAGCTTGCGGTGCTCGCCCGCGTCTAGGTGGATACCGTCCACGTCGCTGGAGACTATGACCTCAGCGGCGTCCAGAAACTCACACCCGCACTGCTCGGCGAAGCGCCGGTAATGGTCGGAGAACTCCAAGGACTTCTCCTCCGATCCCTCGAACATCCGGGCCATGTCCGTCAGGGTGCCGACGGGCGGCGGCGCGACGAGCAGCATCACGGGCGCGCCGCCACCGGGTCCGCACCCGCTCCTAAGAGCCATCTGCGCGAGGCCGGCCGCGCCCTGCGCTATGTCCGAGGCGGAGACGCCGAAGCGCTCCTTCAGGTCGTTGGTCCCGAGCATGAGCGTCACCAGGTCTAGGGGGCGGTGGGATTCCAGACAAGGCCTGAGGTAAGCCCTGCCGTCCATGTGGTCGCCTTCGATGGGATCCTCCCACACTGTCGTCCTGCCTGGCAGGCCTTCCTCGATGACGTGGTACCCGTTGCCTAAAGCCCTCCGTAGCACGCCGGGCCAGCGCACCTCCTCCTCGAACCGCTCCCCCGTCTCGGGGTCCGAACCCCAGGTGTTCGAGTCCCCGTAACACAGAATCGTTCTCACCCGTACTCCTCTCACCCCGCCCCTTTGCACGCATATTCTTAGCTTTTTCGAGTCGCGTCAAATAGTAGCGATGGCGCCACGAGTGGCTTGGAATTGTTGACCTTGAGCCTGTGAAGTCGGTGTCAACGGTTGTTCCCGGTAGAGGAGTTCTGATCGTCTCCGGTTCCGGGGATCCGGTGGCGGACGCCGCCACGAGTTGCGGGTAGACGGCCCGTGTGGAACCATGCAATCCGGTGGCGGGGACAGGAGACGGATTGGAGAGGGTAGGGATGTTCGGGTTCTCTGACGACCGGCACTTCGCCGGGGAAGGCGGCGCGAACTACGAGGCGGATGGGCAGGCCCCTTGCGTGCCCACAGGGGGCGTGACCATCGACGGTGTGCGATGAGCCAGCGCGGCGGCGAGTTGCTACTCGGTGTGGACGTCGGGACCTCGAGCACGAAGGGTGTCCTCGCCCGCCCCGATGGCGAGGTCGTCGCGACCGCCGAGAGGACGCACAACCTCAGCATGCCCCGGCCCGGCTGGGCCGAACACGACGCCGAAGACGTGTGGTGGGCGGACTTCGTCTCCATCTGCCGCGAGTTGTTAGGGAAGGCGGACAGTGGCGTGGCCGCCGTCTGCACGAGCGGCATCGGGGCGTGCGTGCTCCCCGCCGACGGGAACGGCAACCCCCTGCGGCCGGCCATCCTCTACGGTATAGACGCGCGGGCGGAGCGGGAGATAGACGAGCTCAACGACCGCTACGGGCGCGAGGCGCTGCTCGAGCGCTGCGGCTCGGTGCTCACGACGCAAGCCGTGGGACCGAAGCTCCTCTGGCTCCGGCGCAACGAGCCGGAAGTCTGGGAGAAGACCCGGAAGTTCTTTATGGCGAACTCGTTTATCGCCCACCGGATCACGGGCGAGTATGTCCTCGACCACCACTCGGCGAGCCAGTGCGATCCCCTTTACGACGTGCACGAGTACGCCTGGATAGACGAGTACGCCGAAGAGATCGCGCCGAACCTGCCGCTACCGCGCCTTCTCTGGCCGGCAGAGGTCGTTGGCGAGGTGAGCCGCGAGGGGGCTGAGGCGAGCGGCATCCCAGCGGGAACCCCCGTGGCCGCAGGCACGATAGATGCCTGGAGCGAGGGAGCGAGCGTCGGGGTGCAGAACCCTGGCGACCTGATGCTCATGTACGGCACGACGATGTTCATGATCGAGGTCTTGAAGGAGCCCCTCCATCACCCCGGCCTGTGGGGCACGACCGGCATCCTGCCAGAGTCGCACAACCTGGCGGCGGGCATGGCGACCTCCGGGGCCCTGACCGGCTGGCTCAGAAAGATCTCCGGTGACCTCCCCTACGAGAAGCTGACCGAGGAGGCCGCCGCCGTCCCGCCCGGCTCGGACGCGCTCGTCGTCCTGCCTTACTTCGCTGGGGAGCGTACCCCTATCTTCGACCCGAAGGCGCGAGGCCTGATCTCCGGCCTGACTATGAGCCACGGTCGCGGCCACCTGTACAGGGCAATGCTCGAGGCTACCGCTTACGCGGTCCGCCACATCTTCGAGTACATGCGCGAGGCGGGCGGCGGAGGAGAGCGGCTGGTCGCCGTAGGCGGCGGGACGAAGGGCGGCCTGTGGACCCAGATCGTCTCCGACGTGACGGGCCGGCCGCAAGACCTCCCCGAAGAGACTATCGGGGCCGCGTACGGGGATGCCTTGCTCGCCGCGCGGGCCGTCGGCCTCACGGCGCCCGACGCGGACTGGAGCAAGGTCTCGGCGGCCGTCGAGCCGAACGAGGAGAATCGTGACCTCTACGACGAACTCTACCTCGTCTACCGGGAGCTCTACCCGGCCACCCGCGAGGCGTCGCACACCCTCGCCGGAATGCAGAAAGGAGGTAGCGATGTCGTCACCTGAGAGCAAGGAGCCCGTCGTCCGGCTGAAGCGTGTCTCAAAGGAGTTCCCCGGCGTGTTGGCGGTCGACGGGGTGGATCTGGAGATCGTGCCGGGCGAGGTTCACGTCGTCGCGGGGGAGAACGGGGCAGGCAAGTCCACGCTGATGAAGCTCCTCTCGCAGGTCGAGCGACCCTCGGGGGGAGAGATCGAGATCTCCGGCCGCCCGGTAGAGTTCCGCGGTCCCGGCCACGCGCAGTCGCTGGGCGTGGCGATGGTCTACCAGGAGTTCGCCCTCGCGCCGCACCTCTCGGTCGCGGAGAACCTCTTTCTCGGGCGCGAGCCGATGCGGGCCGGGTTCATCAACCGTGGCGTGGAGAGGGCTGAGGCGGGGAAGCTCCTGGAGAGGGTCGGGCTACAGGTGGCGCCCGAGAAGAGCGCGGGGAGCCTCACGGTCGCCGAGCAGCAGCGGGTGGAGATCGCCAAAGCGCTCGCTATCGACGCGAAGGTTGTCATCATGGACGAGCCGACCGCCACGCTGGCGGAGAGGGAGATAGAGGGCCTCTTCGGGGTCATCCGGGACCTGTCCTCCCAAGACATAGCCGTCCTCTACATCTCGCACCGGCTAGATGAGATCTTCCGCATCGCTGACCGCGTCACCGTGATGCGCGATGGCAGGGTCGTGGACACCGTGCCCACCTCGGAGCTGAACGAGGATGAGCTCGTGCGCCTGATGGTCGGGCGCGATATCGATAACCTCTACCCGAAGCCGGAGGTCGAAATCGGGGACGTCCTGCTCAGGGTGAGCGGCGTGAGCCGGGGCGAGAAGCTCAAAGACTGCTCCTTCGAGCTGCGGGCCGGGGAGATCCTGGGCTTCGCTGGCCTCGTCGGGGCTGGACGCACGGAGCTGGCCCGCGCCGTCTTCGGCGCGGACCGCGTGGACGCGGGGACGGTCGAGCTGGAGGGCCGGAGCGTCAAGATCAAGAACCCCCAGACGGCCATTGACGCCGGCATCGGCTACCTGACGGAGGACCGCAAGGGCGAGGGGCTCGCGCTGCAGCTCGGGGTGGACCAGAACATAACGCTGGCCAACCTGCCAGGGAGTTTCGGCTTCATAAACCTAGGCAAGGAGCGGGAAATCGCTCGCCGCAGGCGCAACGAGCTGAATATCCGTACACCGTCCATCCGGCGGCGGGTACAGGTCCTCTCGGGCGGCAACCAACAGAAGGTCGTCGTCGCCCGGTGGTTGGAGACGCGGGCGAAAGTCCTGTTCTTCGACGAGCCGGCGCGCGGGATCGATGTTGGGGCCAAGGCCGAGATGTTCGGGCTGATCGGAGCACTGGCAAAGGAGGAGCACGGGATAGTGATCATCTCCTCCTACCTGCCCGAGCTATTGAACATGTGCGACCGTATCCTGGTCATGCACGAGGGCGAGGTGGCGGGCGTCGTAGGGCGCGAAGAGTTCTCCGAGGAGCGGATCATCGCCCTCGCCACTGGGACGAAGGAGGCCGCATGAGCAGCCCGGAAGCTATCGAAGTGCGCGACGGGAGCGGCCTGCGCGAGCGGCTCTCTGGGGTCGTCTCCCAGCTCGCCGCAGCCGGTGCGCTCATCGTCGTCTTCGCCTTCCTCTCGTTCGCCTCGCCGGTCTTCCTCTCCGCAGACAACCTCTTCAACATCGGCTCGCAGACGGCGGTGGTCGCGGTCATCGCCATAGGCATGACGCTCGTCATAATCACTGCCGGCATAGATCTGTCAGTTGGATCGGTGGCGGCCCTCGCCGGCGTGGTGGGGGTCTCGATGATGACCGGAGCGGAGCTTCCGGTGCCGCTGGCCATCCTCGGCGGCATCCTCGTTGGGGCGGGCGCGGGGCTAGTGAACGGCTTTCTGGTCTCGGTCGCCGGGCTCAACCCGTTTATCGCGACCTTGGGCATGCTCTCGGTGGCGCGCGGGGTCGTGTACATATCGACCAACGCCAAGGCGGTCTTCGGGGCGCCGGACTCGTTCCGGCTCCTGGGGCAGGGGGTGATCGGACCGGTCCCGATCCCCATCCTCGCCGTTCTTGTCGTCGCGGTCGTGGGCTACGTCGTCCTCTCGCGGACCCGGCTGGGGCGCTACGCCTACGCCATAGGCTCGAACCCGGAGGCGGCGAGGCTCTCCGGGATTCCGATCCGGCGCTACCTCTTGTCGGTGTACGTGATCTCCGGCGCCCTCGCGGGGTTCGGGGGCATGATCGCAGCCTCCCGCGTCAACTCCGGGCAGCCGAACTACGGCATCGGCCTCGAGCTCGACGTGATCGCCGCCGCCGTCATCGGCGGGGCGAGCCTCTTCGGCGGGCAGGGAACTGTGGTAGGGACGCTTATCGGGGCCTTCCTGATAGCCCTCATCCGCAACGGTGCCGTGCTGCTTGATGTGAACACCTTCTACCAGCAGATCATCATTGGGGTGGTGATCTGGATAGCCGTCTTCTGGGACCAGTACCGGCGCCGCAGGCTGGCCGCCGCATCAGAGTAGACAAACCCAACGAGGAGGAGAACAGATGCGCAGACACACCTTGGCCGTACTGCTCGCCGCGGCGCTCGCCCTGACGATGGCGGCGTGCGGCGCCCAGGTCAGGGAGTCGGGCGGGGGAGGGGGGGCGCAGGAGAGCGGTCCTATCCGGCTCGCCGTCGTTCCAAAGGCCGTCGGCTTCGACTTCTGGGAGCAGGTCCGCATCGGCGCCGAGTGTGCCGCCAAAGAGTCGAGCGAACAGGTAGAGGTCCAGTGGGACGGCGTCACCGCCGAGACCGACGTCAACGGCCAGGTCAACCTGCTCCAGAACTTCACGACCCAGGGCGTAGACGGCCTCGTCTATGCAGCAACCGACGCCAAGGTCCTCGCAGACGTCACCCAGAACGCCCTAGACCAGGGCCTCACCGTTGTCAACATAGACTCCGGCACCGACCCGCAGCCGAAGCAGGTCCCCGTGGTGGCGACAGACAACGTGGCCGCCGCCGAGGAGGCCACCAGGCTGCTGATAGAGGAGATGGGCGGGAAGGGCGAGGTCGCCTTTATCCCGTTCCAGCCTGGCACCGCGACCAACGACACCCGGACGGAGGGCTTCAAGAACGTCCTCGAGGAGAACCCCGAAGTAGAGCTTGTGGCCGAGCAGTCCAGCCAGAGCGACTACAACAAGGCGTTGAGCGTCACCGAAGACATCCTCACCGCCAACCCCGGCCTCGACGCGATCTACGCCGCCAACGAGCCCGGCGTCCTCGGGGCCGCCGAAGCCGTCCGTAGCGCCGGCAAAGAGGACGACATTACAATAGTGGGCTGGGATACCGCCCCCGACGAGGTCAAGGCCGTCGAGGAGGGCGTCGTTACCGCGCTTGTAGCCCAGAATCCTTTCCGCATGGGCTACGACGGCGTCAACTCCGCCGTCAAGGCCATCCGCGGCGAGGGCCAGCTCAAGGACATAGATACGGGCTCCACCCTCGTCACCAGGGACAACCTCGACGACCCCGAGGTCAAGGCCGTCCTCGACCCCTCGTGCCAGAACCCGCCTAAGGTCTCCGACTTGTAGGGCCAGGCGAACTATACGGAAGGGGCCGCAGCGTGTCGCGGCCCCTTCTCCGCGCGCTCAGAGGAGCGAGCCATCCTCGCCGAAGCGCATAGGCAACGGCTCCTCGACTACCGTCAGCCGTCCGTCGCCCTCTACTTCTTCTAGCAGCGCCTCCGAGACCCACATCTGGCCCAGCCTGAGGGTATTTTGGATGCGGACCAGGCGTGCCTCGGACGACATTACCCCGGCGCACATGGTCAGGGCGGCGGCTATCGCCAACTCGTCCGTAGGCATAGTCATTGGGATCTTGACGGGCTGCGGTGCGGTGGAGGTCAGAGCGTTCATGTAGGTCGAAGGGCGGTCCATGGCGGCGACGAGACGCTCGTTCACCACGTCGGCCATGCCGAGGCCGTTAGCGTTGCCGCCGGTCTCTTCGGTCAGGCCGAGGTAGACCATGCGCTCGACCCTCGGGCCTCCGGAGGCGGCGGTCGTCGGGTAGCGGCCGGTGACGTTCGGGTCGGCCCCGTCGCCCGAGACGTTCTTGCCGATCTCGTCTACTACCAGCACGTCTATGTCGTCGAAGGGAAGGCGGGCGAGGTTGCGCTTCGCCTCTTCGAGCAGGGGGGCCTCGCCCGCTTCGAGGTCCGCGGCGGGGATGGCGGCTACCCGGCAGGGCTCCTCGTGGGCGTTCTCGACGGTGGCGAGGCCGAAGGCGACCTTGCCGCTCCCTACGGCCACGCGGGCCGCGTCGGGGATGGTGCGGTGGATGTTCTCCCAGCCCGCCGCGTGGATGGAGTGCGCCCCGCGCTGTTTGCCCATGCCGATCGCGAGCATCTTCGTCGGCCCGCTCTCGACGGTTCCCCTGAAGGCGGTGTGGGGTTTGACTCTGTTCACCACGATGACCGAGTCGGCCTCGTGGGCGTTGCGGTCCATAAAGACGGCAACGCCCGCGGGAGTCTCTCCGAGCTTCACGGTCTCCATCGTCGTCCGGACCGGGCAGCCGATCCGCTCCTCGCTCACGCCGAGGTGGGCCAAAACCCGCGCCTGTCCCTCGGCGGTCGAGGCGCCGTGGCTACCCATCGCAGGCACCACGAACGGCTCGGCACCCGCCTCTTTGAGCGCCTCGACGAGCGCGGCGACGATCTCGGAGATCTTGGCGACCCCCCGGCTGCCGACCCCGATCGCAACCCTGCCCGTGGGAAGCTCTACGGAGCGCAGTGCTTCGCGCACGCCCTCGCGGATTTCAGTCAGCGCAGGCGGGGTCTCCACCCGCTGCTCGACGAGCGCGCCGCGCGGGAGGTCCACCCCGCGCAGGATCTCCTCAAGCTCCTCATAGACGGGACGCTCTACTTGCATCGTCTCACCCCCAGAGTCGCGATCCCCACGAGGCATTCTAGCAGGGCGTCCATCCGGGGGCCTGCCGCCGGGGCAAGGGCGCGGCCGTTGCTATACTGCGCCCAAGGACCCCAGGCGGAAAGGACGTGAGCGGTGAGGGTTGCTCTTTTCGTACCCTGTTACGTTGACCAGATCAACCCCGAGGTCGGGGTAAGCGCGGTGCGTGTGCTCAGGAGGCTTGGGGTAGACGTGATCTACCCGGAGCGGCAGACCTGCTGCGGCCAGCCGGCCTTTAATTCTGGATTCTTCGACGAGACCCGCTCCGTCGGAAGGCACTTTATAGACGTCTTCGAGAAGGAGCGCTTCGACTACGTCGTCTGTCCCTCCGGGTCCTGCACCACCATGGTCTCCCACTACTACCCCTTTATCTTCGAAGACCTCCCCGACGAGCGCGAGCGCTCCGAAGCCCTTGGAGGTCGCGTCCGCGAGTTCTCGGACTTTCTCGTGAACGTGATGGGCGCGAACGCGAGCGACCTCGGCGCCCACCACGAGGCGAAGGCCGTCTTCCACACCGGCTGCCACCAGCGGCGCGAGCTCGGGCTGCTCCGCGAGCCGCGCGAGCTGTTGGAGAACGTCGAGGGCCTAAACCTCGTGGGTTGGGAGAAAGAGGAACTCTGCTGCGGGTTCGGGGGGACCTTCTCGGTCAAGATGCCGGCCGTCTCGACCGCGATGGCCGACGAGAAGATAAAGGCTCTGGAGAACAGTGGCGCGGACACCCTGATCTCCGGCGACTCGAGCTGCCTGATGCACCTCAAGGGACGCCTGCAACGAACCGGACACGACACCCGCGTCCTGCACCTCGCCCAGGTGCTCGACCAAAAGAATGGGGGCTGAAGATGGAGACGCAGAAGCCGGCCCGCCGGCGCGAGACGGAGGACAGGCGGCACGAGGGGCTCGTGAGCAGGGTCGAAGGCTTCAACGAGCGGGGCCGCAAGGCCGCACAGGACAAGGAGCTCCACGACTCGGTCGAGCTCTTTACCGGCAAGGCAGTCGCGGCGCGCAACGCCGTCCTGCACGCCCTACCGGAGGCCCCGGAGCTCCGGAAGAGGGCGTACCGCATAAAGCAGGGGACCATGGCGAACCTCGACCGCTACCTGGAGCAGATAGCGGACAACGTCGAAGCCCGCGGCGGCAACGTCTTTTTCGCCGAGGATGGGGAGGCCGTCGTCCGCTACATCGGCGACCTGGCGCGGCGCAAGGGCGCAAAGGTCGTAACCAAGGCCAAGAGCATGGCGACCGAGGAGATCGAGCTGAACCGGCGCCTCGAGGAGGACTACGCCGATCTGGACCTGGAGATCGTCGAGACGGACCTCGGGGAGTGGATCGCGCAGCTCGCAGGCGACCATCCCTCGCACATCGTCGGCCCGATCCTGCACATGAACCGCAAGCGGATAACCGAGGTCCTCTCGCAGGCGGCCGGGGAAGAGCTGCCGCCCGACGTTGAGGCCCTGGGCTCCTTCGCCCGCAAGCGCCTCAGGGAGAAGTTCCTCGCCGCGGACATCGGCGTGACCGGGGCCAACTTCGGGGTCGCCGAAACGGGTACGGTTGCCACGATCACCAACGAGGGGAACGCCCGGCTCGTCACCAGCGTCCCGCCGGTCCACGTCATCGTCATGGGCATCGAGAAGCTGGTGCCGCGCTTCGAGGACCTCTCGGTCTTCGTCCGCCTCCTCGCCCGCAGCGGGACCGGCCAGAAGCTCACGGTCTACACCAACTTTATCACCGGACCGCGCGACGAGGGCGAGCTCGACGGGGCCGAGGAGCTCCACCTCATCCTTATGGACAACGGCCGCTCCAAGCTGCTCGGCACCGAGTTTGAGGAGGCCCTCTACTGCATCCGCTGCGGCGCCTGCCTGAACGTCTGCCCGGTCTACCGCCAGACCGGCGGCCACGCCTACGGCTCGACCTACTCCGGCCCGATAGGAGCGGTTATAACCCCGCTCCTCAAGGGGCAGAAGGACGCGAAGGACCTTCCCCACGCCTCGAGCCTGTGCGGTGCCTGCTGGGAGGCGTGCCCGGTCGGCATCCCGCTGCACGAACTGCTGCTAAAGCTCCGCAACCAGCAGGTCGAGGAGGGCATGAAGGGCAAAGGGGAGACGCTGGCCTTCAAGGGTTTCGAGAACACCATGAAGAACCCGGCCCTGTACAAGATCTCCGGCAAGGCGGGCCGCCTGGTTCAGAAACCCCTCAAGAAGGACGGCTCGGTGAGACCACTCCCAGGACCCTTGGGTGCCTGGACCGACTCCCGCGACCTGCCGCCGCTGGCTGAGAAACCCTTCCGCGACCTGTGGAAGGAGGGCATCTAGGGTGGCCGGCCGGACGGAGTTTCTGGAGACCATCCGCCACCGCACCCAGGCCGGGCGCTACAAGCCGACCCACGCCCCCGACGTGGCCTGGACCCCGAAGGATGAGCCCCGCGAGAGCGCGTGGATAGAGAACCCGCCCGCCCGCTTCCTCGAAGAACTCGAAGTCCTCGGCGGTCACGGTAGGAGGGTCACCACCCTTGAGGAGGCCCGCGAGTACGTGCTCGCGCTGGCCCGCGAGCGGGAGGCTAAGCTCCTCGTTCGGTGGGACGTGCCCGAGCTGGAAGAGCTGGGAGTGGACCGGCCGCTAGGAGATGAAGGCGTCGAGGTCGCGCTGTGGCGGGACCTTGAAGACTTTCGCGAGGTCGCCGGGAGGGCCGACATAGGGCTCTCGACGGCGAGGTGGGCGATAGCCGAGACCGGGAGCCTGGTCTTAGAGGGCGGGCCGGGACGGGGACGCACCGTGACGCTCCTGCCGCCGACCCACGTGGCCGTCGTTTCGGTGGAGGGGGTCTTGCGGACGGTCCCTGAGGCTATAGGCAAGTACGCCGGGGGCGAAGCCGGGGGACTGCCGGCCAACGTAAGCTTCCACACCGGCCCGAGCCGCTCGGGGGACATCGAGATGTCGATCTTCGTCGGGATGCACGGCCCGGGGGACGTACACGTGATCTTGGTGGGCTAGGTGGCGAACCCGCTAAGGGAAGTCTGGGGAGAGGGACGGACGGCGTTCGGGTTGTGGTCTGTGGTGCCAGGTTCCTTCGGGGTCGAGATCCTCGCCGGCACAGGCGCCGACTACGTTTGCGTGGACCAGCAGCACGGGGTCATCGGCTACGACGCGATGGTGCCCATGCTCCAGGCCATACAGGTCGGCGGGGCCACGCCGATCACACGTGTACTCTCAGGCGACCCTTACGGGATCATGAAGTCCCTCGATGCCGGGGCGGGGGGCGTCATCGTGCCCCTCGTGAACAGCGCCGCAGACGCCCAACGCGCCGTGGCGGCCT
>DASQVA010000135.1:0-18402 GCA_035641035.1 Rubrobacter sp.
GCCCGTGATCTCGGGGTAGCGCCGCAGCTTGTCGGGCGCCCAGCCCCCTGGGATCACCACCGCGTCCAGCTCCGACGCGTCGATCCCGTCTGCGGTCGTGTCGGCTTGTGCTTCGAGGGCGTTCTTGCCGCCGACCGCGTCCGTGCTTGGCCCGACCGTGACTACCTCGGCCCCCTCCTCCTTCAGCCGCATGACCGTCACCCAGTACTCCAGGTCCTCGAAACCTTCGGCGAGCAGTACTGCGATCTTCTTACCTTCCAGCTTCATCCAACCTCCCTTCTTCCAATTTTCAGCTTTCAGCAATCGTCCCCAGCATAGCGTCGACCTCGCGCCTGGCCTCATCGCCGCCGAGCTCTAGGGCGCGCGCGAGCTCCGGCACGGCGTCGGCGCCCCGCCCGGAGCGCAAAAGCCGGTTCGCGGCCTCCACGTGCGACCGGTAGCCGCCGTTCCCTCCGGTCCCGTTATCTGGGGCGGGAATGAGGTCCAGGGCTCCCTCGGCTCGTTCCTCGCTGTTTACCAGGGCCAGCAGCTCCTCGCCGTAGCGGGCGGCGCGGCGAAGGCCGACGCCCTTTATGGCGCCGAGCTCGTGGATGGTGCGAGGTTTGCGAGCCGAGATCTCCTCCAGGTGTGAGTTGTGTAGCACGACGTAGGCGGGGACGCGCTGCTCCCTGGCCTGCTCCCCTCGCCAGCTCCTCAACCGCTCGAAGAGCTCGGCGTCCACCACGCCTCCACCTCCCGCCGAGACCGTGGTAGTTAGCGGCATCGGAGCAGGCTCTTGGAGGGTGTCGACCTCGCCGAGGCAGACGTCGCAGCCCGCGCAGGGGGCGACCTCCTCGGTGTCGCCGAAATGCCTGAGAAGGTGCTCGCGGCGGCACGTGGTCAGGTTGGCGAAAGCCTCCACGTCCCGGATCTGGGCGTAGGCCGCTTTCGCCCGGTTCTTGAGCCTGCTGGCGATGTTCCGGCGGCTGTCGGCGTCGAGCGAGGCGACTTTAAGCCTTACATCAACGAGGGAGCCACGCGGGATGATCTCGGCTATCCCGTCGACCATCATTCTGTAGAGCGCGCCCTGCACCACGGCCGGCCGCAGCCCAGCCCGGCGGGCGAGCTCGGGCAGCCCGACGGGACCGGAGCCAGGGAGCGCCGCGTGCACCGCGGCCACCTCCTCGCGCAGCCCCCCCGGCTCCTCGTCCAGCCGCCGTACCTCGATCTCGGCCCAGAGATCGTAGCCCCGGGTGACCAGGCCGGACTCCTCAAGGCTGCCAAGCACGATCCCCGCTGACTCGGGGTCTACCCCACCCAAAGCCGCCAGCGAGCCGGGCGGAACGTTGACCCTTCCCCCGTTTTCCACCCCAGCGAGGGCGCGGAAAAACGCCCCCACCTCGTTCTCGCCGGCGGCGTTCAGGGTCACCAGGCGCTTGCGCCGCCCGAGGTCCGCGCCCCGGTAGAGAACGACGCATTCACTGGGGTCCCCGTCGCGCCCGGCGCGGCCGGACTCCTGGATGTACGCCGGGAGGCTCCCGGGCACGCTCGAGTGAATGACGAACCTGACGTTCGGCTTGTCCACACCCATCCCGAAGGCTATCGTAGCGACTACTACCGAGAGCTCGTCGGTCATGAACCGCTCCTGCACGTCGGCGCGGTTCGCGGAACCCATCCCGGCGTGGTAGGCGGCGGCGTCAACCCCGGAGCGGCGCAGACTATCCGCCAGCTCCTCGCATTCCTTGCGGGTCGTCGCGTAGACGATCCCCGGCGGCGGGCAGCGACGAATGATGTCCAGTATCCGCGGCAGTTTGTGGTCTTTCTTGGCCGCGGATATGACCCGGTAGGTGAGGTTGGGGCGGTTAAAGCTCGTAACGACCACCTCCGGGTCGCGCATCTTGAGGGAGCGGAGGATGTCTTGGCGGACGCGGGGGGTAGCCGTGGCGGTGAGGGCTAGTACGGGCGGGCTCCCGAGGTCCCGCACGGCGCGGGGCAGAAACAGGTAGTCGGGGCGGAAGTTGTGCCCCCACTCAGAGATGCAGTGCGCCTCATCAACGACGAAGAGGCCGACGCCCGCCCGGCGCAGTGCCAGCACGAACTCCAACGACCGGAGGCGCTCAGGAGCGACGTAGAGCATCTTCACCTCCCCCGTGCGCACTCTCCGCTCGACCTCCCAGCGCTCCTCGGGCCCGAGTCCGGAGTGGAGCGTGGCCGCCCCGCCAACCGAGCTCTGCAGCAACGAGTCCACCTGGTCCTTCATCAGGGAGATGAGCGGGGAAACTATAACCGTCAGGCTCTCCTGCATGAGCGCAGGCACCTGATAGCACAGGCTCTTGCCGCCGCCGGTAGACATCACCGCAAGGGTGTCCCGGCCGTCGAGAACGGCCCGGATCACTTCTTCCTGCCCCGGCCGAAACGAGTCGAAGCCGAAGATCTCTCTTAGGACGCTCAGGGGCACGAGCCTATTGTAGCCGGTTAACACTCTGGCTTGTTAGCCTTTCGGTCTCCGCCTCACCAACCGCGATTCCGCACGACGTCCGCCCCCGCGGCGGTTCCGCGGCGGCGCCTATCGCTGACCGGCTGATCGGCCGCTTGGCGGTCCGCTTTAACGCTATTCGTCTTTGGGTTCTCGGGTAAAGCGGGGAATAGGCTTGAGCCCTTGTATCTGGCCGAGAGGACGGTCGCCACGGTCCTGAGCCTCCTCTTCCTTGGGCGGGCCCTCTTCGACGGCGTCGAGCAGGTCGTCCAGGGCGCGCCGTATCTCCCAGCAAGCCCTGTGGTAGGCGAACTTGAACCCGAAGGCCGAAGCGGCGAGCACGGGCAGGACGCCCAGAAAGAAGAATGCGCTCTGCATCCCGGCTAGCACGAACAGCGCGGCTAGCGTGGCCCCGAGGATGCCGGCGAGCGAGAGGTACTCCCCGCGTTGGTTAGACAGGTCCGCCGTGAGGTTCGCCCCGCAGCGCTCTTCGTCGACGGCCTCGACGCGCAGCTCGACGTCCCTGGCCTTCAACAGGGTCCGGCGCCCGGAGAAGTCCAGCGTGCGACGCACCACCCCGAGCTCGTCCCCAGAGTCCCACAGGGAGCCGGCCTCCGTCTTACGCCTGAGCTTGAGCCCCTGCTCCAGGCGCAGCAGTCCTTCGAGGTGTTCGCGGGTTGTTTCGGCCGGCCGCTTAACCTCCCGTACCACGCGCAGGCGGGCCGGACCGAAAAACCTCCAGGCAAACGAATGGGGCTCCACCGTCTTCTCCGAGACCATGTCCCACATCGCCCGGCGCACGTCCTGCTCGGGGATACCGGCGGCGGCGGCCACCTGCACCAGGACCTCGGGGGAGACGGTGGGCGCTTCGTAGGAGCCACCGGCCGACCGGCGCGCGTTAAGTTCCGAGGCCCGGCGCAGGATCATCTCGACCTCCGCCGGTCTCAGACCCTTGTCCTTGTCATCCGCCATTGGGGCGTGATTCTACAGCTTTTAGAGGCGCTGATCTCGCTTGGAGGTAACTGCCAGGATCCTCGGGGTATCCCTCAGGTACGACCAGCCGGAGAGTACGGTCAGTACCACGGCCACGAGCATCACCCACCACCCGATCTCCGAGACGGTTCCCTGCCAACCGCTAGCACCCGGCTCTCCCAAAAGGAGTATAAAGACGGCGATGCTCTGGGCGTTCATCTTAGCCTTGCCCCAACGGTTCGCCGCGATCACTTCCCCCCCTTCCAGGGCAACCATCCTAAGGCCGGTCACAGCGAACTCCCGGATCACCATCACCGCCGCCATCCAGGAGGCCATCGATCCTTCTCCGACGAGGGCGAAGAATAGGGACACGATGAGAGCCTTGTCGGCGATAGAGTCCATCAGCTTGCCGAAGCCCGACACCTCGTTGTTGCGACGGGCGATGATCCCGTCGAAGTAGTCGGTGAGGATGGCCGCCGCGTACAGAACGACGGCCAGGGTGCGCGCCCACTCGAAGGGCAGGTACAGCGCGCCCATCACGGGTACCACCGCGACCAGCCGGATCAGGGTTAGCTGGTTAGCGAGGCTCACGCGAGCACCCTTTTTCCGTTTCGTGCCACGCTCCGCAGTCTCGCCGCATCTTTCGGGTCCGTGTCGCTCTTACCTCCCGCGGTCAACGTAGCACCTTTGAGTTCGCGCCTCAAGGGTCGCGCCACAGCGGTCAGGTCCCAACGGTCAGGCCGCGAGGGGTCGGCATCATTCCTCGGACGTGCCCCGGATCTGGGTGACGGCGGGCCGCAGGAAGAGGCCGAGCACCCAGTCCGCGGCCACCCGCGACTTGCTCTGAGGGCTGTTCAGGCGGACCAGGTAGGTTAACCGCCAGAAGACCGCAGCCATCACCCCAGTGAACCGGACACCCATCACCTCGTTCACGGCGAAGTGACTCCCAAGTTCCACGAGCTGGCCGAGGGGCCTGTACTCGAACTCTTTGAGGTCGTCCCGGCCGTCGAGGGTCTTGAGTACGTTGTGGGCCACAACGTGGCCTTGCTGGATGGCGGCCTGAGCGGTGGGAGGGACGATCTTACCGTCCTCCTGGCGAACGTCCTGAACGGCCGCGCAGTCCCCGATGGCCCAGATGTCCCTGTGGCCTTCGACCCGCAGGGTCAGGTCGACCTTGATGCCGGTCCGCTCGTCGAAGGGGAGCCCGAGGTCATGGATCGCGACGTTGGGACGGTTTCCGGCCGTCCAGATCACGTTCTCCGACGCAATGTCCCGGCCGCCCTTGAGCTTGACGCAGTTCGCGGTGATCTCCTCGGCCATAGCGCCCGTCATCACCTCGATGCGCTCGTTGACGAGCCTCGTGCGGGCGGCGCGGCGCAGGGCCGGGTCGAGCTCGGGGAGGATGTTCGGCAGGGCCTCTAACAGGTAGACCCTGACCCTGTGCGGGTCGATGTTAGGGTAATCCGGGGCGAGGGCCTCGTGCACGAGACTGTGGATCTCCGAAGCTACCTCAACCCCAGTCGCCCCGCCCCCGATGACAACGAACGTCAGCTTAGACTCGGGCACCTCGCCGCGCATCAAGGATACCTCCTCGAAGCGCTCTATGACCCGATTGCGCACGCGCTCGGCGTCCTCGACACCCCTCATGGTCAGGCTATACTCCTCGACGCCGGGGATGCCGAAGAAGTTGGGCTGGCCGCCCAAAGAGATGACTAGCTGGTCGTAGGGGAACTCGATATCCCCGTCGGCTTGGACCACCTTCCGTTCGGGGTCTATGCCCGTGATCTTGGCCCGCCGGAAGCTGGCGCCGGCCAGGATAAGGGCGCGCCTCAGGGGTTGGGCGACGTTGCGCGCGTCTATATCGCTGCTCACGATGCCGGGCACCATCGGCCAGAAGGTGAAGAAGTTGTCGCGCGCTATGACCAGCACCCCGACGTCGTCACGGTCCTCGACCATCTCGCACAGGTCCGTAGCCGCCGTGTACCCCCCGAACCCGCCGCCAACTATCAGGACCTTTTTATCGAACGCGCCGTAGGGGGGCTTCTCCCAAGAAGCGTAGCGCGGCGTCGGATTGAGCGCCCTCTTGAGGGCACCGAGCCCGACTACCAACCCGCCGAGCGCCAGCCCGCCCTTTACCAATCCGTTCATGCAAGCCTCCCGCGAAGACTACCTCCGGCCGGTCACGACAACCGAGCTCTCGACCCCGACATCCGCCACGTATCTTACCGGAATGTTGCGCCCGGCTAAACCGGGGCCTTCGCAAGCCACGAATTATGAGACGGCCACCCGGACGGTTCTCCCGCGGGGTCCGTCGAACTCGGCCAGGAACACGCCCTGCCAGCGACCTAGATCCAGCGCGCCGCCCCTCACCAGAAGCGTCTGCGACTGGCCGAAGAGACTGGTCAGAAAATGGGAGTCGCTATTGCCCTCGGCGTGCTCGAAACGTACGTCCAGGGCTTCCAGAAAAGCCCGACAGGCCGCGGCCACATCCCTGGGCACGTCCTTGTCGTAGTCCTCATTGATCGTCACACTAGCGGTCGTGTGGGTGGAGGAGACAATGCAGACACCCTCGTCCACGCCTGCCTCCTGGACTATCCGCTTTACCTCCCGCGTGATCGAGATCAGCTCGTAACGCTCGGTCGTCTCCACCGGTATATCGTCGATCTTCATCGTCTCCTCCTCAAACGCCGAGCTCCGTCGGGAGCCCGGCGACGCTGTCCAGTACAAGATCGGCCTGCCGCTCCTCCGCGTCCGACCCCCACTTTCCCGTTCTCACCTGAATGCCCAGGAGGCCAGCCCTCTTCGCCCCGGCGACGTCCGCCTCCGCGTCGTCCCCGACCATCGCGACCTCCCCCGCTTCGAGCCGCAGATCCTCCAGGGCGATCCGGAAGAAGGCTTCTTCGGGTTTCCCGACGACGGCAGCTTGCTGACCGGTCGCGTACTCCAGAGCCGCGACAAACGGTCCGGCATCAAGGGAGAGCCCGCCTGGCGTGCGCCAATAGCGGTTCTTCTGCAGCGCCACCAGCTTCGCCCCGTTCATTAGACAGTTGAAAGCAGCGTCGAGCCGCGCGTAGGTAAACCCCTCCCCGAGGTCGCCGACGAGCACAAAGTCCGGGGATTCTTCAGTGAGCGTGATACATTTCAGGTCCTCCAGCAGAGACTCATCCACGAGCGCAAGGCAACTCTTGTTTCGCATCAGTCGCGCAGCCGCCCGCGCCGGCGTGAAGACCTTGTCCTCCGTGGCCTCGAAGCCGAGCGCTCTCAACCCCTCGACCACGGCGCGACGCGGCATTCGGGTGGTGTTCGTGACGTACCTGAGAGCGAGACCTGCGGCCTTGAGGCGTTGGACAGCCTCCCTGGCGCCGGGCACCGGCTCCTCTCCGACATAGAGGGTTCCGTCGAGATCTAGGAGCAGTCCCTTGATAGGCATGGCCGCATCATAGTGCGATGGTTGGCGGCTAGCTACGTGTCGGCGAGGATTTTTTCCGTTTGCTGCGCCGCAAGCGACCGGGGGCTCGTATCCCGAGGGCTGGCGTGCCGTAGCGGAGGCTACCCGCTGTTCGGGGTGGCGTCCAACAACTCGTAGAGACCGGTTGCGTTAGACAATACCGGCTCGTCTTTCACACGACCCTGGCGCCCGATTTATCCGGCCAGTAGTAATCGCTCCGGGCAGCTTATTGGGATTACCGAACTCTGGAATGATGTTTCACATGCTGGATGCAAGTCAACACCCCAAATCCTGGGCAGGATATCCACGTAGACGCAAGCTACTGGCTTCCGAAGATATCTAGCCACACCCAACAACACCCTCAGGAGCCTTACTGCTGCGCTTGGGCCGGATCCGTAAGAAAACACTCAGAATAGGTCGTAGACCGATGCATGATTTCTTGTACTGCCTATAGACCAAAAGAAGGCGTAAGTGCCGCCCGAAGACGCACCCCACGCGAGCTATCAGCGGGTAGCCATTGCGCCTAGTATCCAAGAATAATCCGTCTGAGGTTCATAAGCCTCTGCCGGGCACGTTTGGCCTCGGTCTCAAGGCTCGCGCTCCGGCCTTCGTCCATCTGTCCAGGATGTCACGGCCCCGTACGCTTTAATCACTGTCCACGGTCTCCCTGCAGAGCTCACGCCTGGCGCTGTCGGTGATCCACTCCTAGGCGTCGGAGACCTCCTCGAGTATCGGCCCACGGTCGCATCATCGGCTCTCCAACTTAAGCAGCCTATCCTTTCCGCCCATCCTGTGTCCTCTTGCCAATCCGGTTGGGCGCTCCTCAACTCACCGTTGCGACCCCTGATGCTTCATAACGTGCAATTACTCGAAAGCGAGATCGCTGGCCGAACACTCCCCACTAATCTATCCTGCTAGAAAGGGCTCTGACGAGTAGGGGAAGGAGTGTCCGACATATGAAGCCGCAAGACTTCAGGCTCACCGACGAGCTCCTGAGGGAGATGCCTAAGGCGGAGCTGCACATTCACATTGAGGGCTCACTGGAACCCGAGATGATGTTCGAGATCGGCAATCGCAACGGGGTTGCCCTCAAGTACGCCTCCGAAGAGGACGTGCTCAGAGCCTATGACTTCGCCGGCCTGCAGTCCTTTCTGGACGTCTACTACGAGGCCACCAAGGTGCTACTACACGAACGGGACTTCTACGACGTGACCTGGGCTTACCTCCGAAAGGCCACTTCGCAAGGCGTACGTCACGCCGAAATCTTCTTCGATCCGCAGGCCCACACCCACAGGGGGGTTGACCTTGGGACGGTAATCACGGGCTTACACCGTGCCCTAAGAGACGGAGAACGGCGTCTCGGCATCTCGTCGCACCTGATCATGTGCTTCCTGAGGCACCTTAGCTCGGAGGAGGCCATGGAGACCTTATGCCAGGTGCTGCCCTATAGAGAGTGGATCGTGGGCGTGGGGCTCGACTCATCGGAGGTCGACCATCCGCCCGAGGACTTTAGGGCCGTGTTCGAAGAGGCCGGCAAGCACGGGTTTCGTAAGGTGGCCCACGCCGGGGAAGAAGGGCCCCCCGAGTACGTCTGGCAGGCGCTCGACGACCTGGGGGCTACCCGGATCGACCACGGCGTCCGGTGCGTGGCGGACCCGAAGTTGGTGGAGCGGCTAAGGGCACAGAAGGTGCCGCTTACCGTCTGCCCGCTCTCCAACGTGAAGCTTCGCGTCGTCGACTCCATAGAAGAGCACCCCGCAAAGTGGATGCTGGGCGAGGGGTTGTGCGTGACGGTGAACTCTGACGACCCGGCCTACTTCGGCGGGTACGTTGCCGACAACTACCTCGCCGTACGCGATGGGCTAGGCTTCGACCGCGAGGATTTCCGCACGGTGGCGGAGAACTCCTTCCGGGCCTCGTTTCTGGGCGAAGGCGAGAAGAAGAAATTGCTAGGCGAACTCGCGGCCTACCTTGAGGGGTGAGCCCTGCAGGTACCCTTTCATCCGGCCATCACCGCTTGCGTGTTGGGACGCCGCGTCTGCATCGCGGGGTCACACGTTTGTCCTTCAACGACTCTAGGGGGGAGCGTGTCCCCCGCCACTCGACGCCCCCGCGGGCCATCGTGGTGTAGGCAGATCTGAGCATGGCGTAGATCAAGATGCAATCGCCGATAGGGTGAAGCGAAGCATACCACCACGGCGTCTCTGCCCCCGAGTATTTGACTCGGTAAGCGTGTAAGAAGGTCGAGATGACTCAGGATCTCGCCGGTACGATCGGCAGAGAGGTCGTTGCTGGCTATGACCTCCACCTCACTAAATACTCCCGGGCTAGCATGGATCCCACGCCCTCCGCCACCGACCACTCCTCGTCGTGGGCGGCCAGAACCACCGAGAGTGACGGATGGCGCTCTAGGCCACCCGGCCCGCGGAGGTCTCTGAGTACACGCCGGTCGTCCGCGAGTACGAGACCGTTCCCGCTGAGCGCGAACCTGGACTGGACGGGGCCCCAATCTTCACGGATATCCGGGAACACACTCCGGAGGAGGTGGAGAAGCTACGCGCAAAGTGGGAAGGCGAGCGGGCCGAGCACTACCGGTGGGTCTACGAGCTTCTGGGACTGCGGGTCGTCGCCCGCAGAGACGAGGCGCTCGTAGCGTCCGGGACCTTCGGTACCCGAAAACGTGCGCCTGGAGAACCGTGAGCGGTGGAGATCCCGCCCCCTATTGAGGCCCCTGGGCATCGTCCGGCTCAAGCGACTTCCAGAGGTAAAGGCACGCGAGCGTACGCTCGGGGCGCCAGGGGGCGGCTATAGCGTGCAGGATGTCAGCGTCGGGGAGCTCGGTCAGACCGTAGGCCCGCTCGACGGCGCGGCGGATGCCGAGATCGCCGACCGGCAACACGTCGGGCCGGGCGAGGTGAAACATCAGGAACATGTCGGCGCTCCAGCGGCCGAGGCCCTTGACGCCCGTGATTTGGCGGATGACCACTTCATCCGGAAGATCGTGGAGCGCGCCGAGGTCCAACTCGCCGTCTATCACGCGGCGGGCCAGGTCACGGAGGTAAGAGATCTTGGGCCACGAGAGGCCGGAGAGGCGCAGGGCCTCCTCGTCGACGGCGAGGAGCTCTTCGGGCGTGGGCGAACGGTCCCCGAACAATCCAGTTAGGCGATTATAGATGCTGCGGGCCGCCTTTGTCGAAAGCTGCTGGCCGACTATGGTGCGGACGAGCGCCCCGTAGGCGTCGGCGGGCCGGCCGCGGCGGCGCTCCTCCAGGCCCAGCGGCCCGACGCGGAGCACGAGATCCGAGATCACCGGGTCGCCGCAGTCCAGGAGATGCGTTCTTCCTGCAACGATTTTCCCACCTCCTCCAGGTCCAGGCTCAGCCGCAAGCTGAGCAAGCCTTCCGCGTCCACCGCGAAGCTTGCGCCACCCATCGGTCGGCACAGCTTATCTTCTCCGGCGACGCGGCGCAGCTCAGCAATTCGCCAGGTTGTACCGCATCATGGTCCTGGAACCAGTCCGCCGACACCAAAGCCTCCTTGATAGAGTGCAGCGGCTCCCCAAGCGTGACGTGCAGGTCCTCGCTCGTCGGATAGTAGTACCCAACCCTTCCCTCGGATGGCCTGTTAACTGCACGTGATTGTTCATCCACGTACCGGCCTCGTAGGGGTCTCTTGCCCCGAAATCCAGCGCGAGGGGATACTCATCGGTAAGGTCTCGCGTCTGAGTGCGGTAAAGGAGGTTTGCGAGCGTCCGATGCCTCTTCCCGGCCCGCGCGGCGATACCACGCCCCGTAGAGCAGGAGAGGTGGAGAATAGCAGCTCATCTGCAGACCGGCAAGTAACTACTTAACTCGGGCCGGTTGGCGATGCGCTCCAGCGTGTCTGACCAGGGCGTCCGTTCCGCGTCGTCGTGTCCGGAGAGCCGTGAGAGGCTGTGCGAGCGGCGATATTTAGCGGGAGCATCTGCACAACAGTGTTGCGGTGATACAGACGCCCTTTGCGATTCTCTCGACATGGGTCAGCGTGGGCTTAGTGCTCAGTACCGGCACGGTCGGCGTTGGCGTGGGCCGCTTCCCTGACGAATCGGGCCAGACCCGGGGCCAGCGCATCGTAGTGGGCCCGGAATCGGTCGTGGGTACGTACATGTCGGTCATGCCCCTGTGGACGTCGTAGCTGCAGTCGTAGAACCACCGGGTGATGTGCTGGCGGTGCGCCTTGGCGGCCATCGCCCCGTCGCTGTCCGACGCCGAGCCCGCCGTGAAGGCCGCGCAGAGGACGGGTTCCACCTCCTCGCCCTCGGCCTTAAGCCGCGGCAAGTCTTCCTTGTTGTAGGTGGCGGAGCGGCGCTGGGGCAAGACCGAAGCCTACAGTCGGTCCCAGCGCCGCTCCGCCACCTCGGCGTGGTCCTCGGGGTGGAAGTCACCGAAGACCTCGAATCGCTCCATTAGCGTCAGTCGTACACTCATTGTCTGTGCCTCCATCTCGTGATCTATCACCTCGACCCTCGCTCGCAACCGTTCGATCCTCTCGGTCAGCATCCCACGCTGGCGTCGCAGATGTTCGATCGCGTCGGTGCATGGATCGTTCACGATGGTCGCGATCTCTTCTAAGGCGAAGCCGAGCTCTCGGTAGAACAAGATCCGTTGCTGCCGCTCCAGGTCGGGCATCTCGTAGTCGCGGTAACCAGCCGCACTACGTCCACTTGGTGATAGCAGCCCGACCACGTATCATAATGGTGCAACGTCCGGATCCTCACACCTGCGGGACCCGCCACATAGCCGACCGAATAGCGCACGGCTCACCTCCGTACGCAGCGAAGTCTAAAGCCTTACGCAACGTGAGGGTCAAGAGATTTCGTGCACATTCCGAAAAAAGGCAATGGAGGTTGCCTGTCGGCAGGCGCATGTTCCCGAGAACCCCCTCCACGCCGTTGAGTGATTAGATCGGGTCACCCACCAATCTGATTGCCCGGGACACTGACGCGATCGGAACCGGTACCACTTCGAGCTTCCATTCCATGGCGCACCTTCCTTTATCGTGGTGGTCATAGTCATCACCGCTTCCCGCGTGGTTGATCGCGTCACCCACCAGAAGCTCCTCCCCTCGTACCTTCGCCCCCGCCCCGGCCGGAGATCAGCCCGCTGGTCACATTGACGATCGTGCTAGCTGTCGGCGGCCGCGTTCGTGACGATACTATCGACTCGCTCGGCGGTGTCGAAGCTGGGGGTGAGCCGGTTCTTGGTCAGCGCGAACGTAGTTCCGGTAGCGGTGTCGGCGTACGCGTAGCTTCCGCCGACGCCCCCAATCCCGAACACGGTCGGGGTCTCTTGGGGGTCAGTCCCAGGACGGCCTACAGAGTAACCCAGCGCCCACGTGGATGGGAATCCCATGATCTGGTCGACGCCGCTGAACGCCACGGCGGATATTTCGCGCAGCCGCTCGGGCGAGAGGAGATGGACGCCGTCCACTTCGCCGAGCATCGCGGCGTACATGCGCGCCACCGCGCGGACATCTTGCCGCCGGCGGGGATGTCGGCCATCAGAATATCGGTGCGGTTGCCGAACTCGGCCGTCGGGGTCACCGTCCGCGGTCCCAGCTTGAAGAATGGGGAATCGTCGGGCATCGCGGCGAGCATTTCGGCACTGCCCTCTGCGTCCTCCAGCCGGGCCAGCCTGTCCAGCTCAGATTCCGGAACGCCGAAGAAGAGCTCGTCGGCGATGCCGAGCGGCCCGGCCACGTCCTCTCGGCGAACCTGCGAGATGGGCTTGCCGGTGGCCTGGCGCACGATCTCGCCGATGATGTAGCCAAACGGGTAGGCGTGGTAAGCGGTTCTGGTGCCCGGTTCCCACCAGGGCTCGGCGCCGGCGATCAGGGCGCACATCTTATGCCAGTCGCACAGGTCCTCGGGCGTCGTGTATGCCGGTATGCTGGGCACACCGACCGTGTGTCAGGACGTGGCACACGGTCGCGGTCTCTTTGCCGTGGGCGCCGAATTCCGGCCACAACTCAACAAGCGGGTTGTCGTAATCGAACGCGCCACGCTCTGCGAGCACGTGCACTACGGTCGCGGTCGCACCCTTGCCGGTCGAGTAGGCGTAGAAGGGGGTGTCCGACACGACCGGACGCCCGGTTTCGTGGTCGGCGACGCCTGCGACGGCGTCGACCACCAGGTCACCGCGCCGGTATACGGCGACTTGCAAACCCCTCTCGACTCCCGACTCGACCAACTCGTCGATGACTTCCTGGACTTGTTTCTGAAGGTCTTTCACGATCGTGTACCTATTTGAGGAGGAGGTATCTTCGGTCCTCGGCATCCGCAGGCCACCGTCGATCGACTCCTGGCTGCGGATCGACCGTGGGACGGTTGCGCAGACGAGCGTGTTCACGAGCATACCGGGAACCTCCTCTAGTCGACGACCGTGCCGCTGGTGAGGTTGAAGACGGTTCCGGTCGTCGCGTCGGCCCGATCCGAGGCCAAGAACACCGCTGCGTTACCCACGTCGGCCAGCGTCGTCACCCGCCCCAGCAAGGAACGGGACTTTATCTGCGCCTCGATCTCGGCTGGCGGGCGAGACCAGCTCTCGGTCGAGACACCCTCCCAACTCTCCGGGATCCCCTCCGACCGCAGGCAGTTCACGCGGATGCCGCGTGGTCCAAGCTCCACCGCGAACTGTTTCGTGAGGGCCTCGATCGCCGCGCACGCGACCCCGAAGCCTCCCACGTAGACACCCGGGACGTACGCGCGGACGGCCGAGGCAGAGAGCGTAAGGATCACGCCGGAGCCCCTCTCGGCCATGCGTCGCGCCGCCGCCCTCGCCGTGAAGAGGTGGGTCATCGTGCCGGACACGATCGGGCTTGCGAAGTCCTCGCGTGGCATCTCGACGAGCGGGGTCAACTGAACGACCTTAATCGAGATGGCGTTGAAGGAGACGTCGATGCCCCCGCCTGCTCCACCACCTCGCCGATGTGCTTCTCGACGGCCAGCTCGTCCAGAGCGTCGACCCGAGCCGCGTCGGCCACTCCTCCAACGGTGAATATCTCCTCGGCAACCCTGTCAAGGGTGGCAGGTGTACGACCGGCGAGGAAGACCTTCGCACCCTCACGAGCGAAGGCAAGAGCCACCGCCCCGCCAATAGCACCTCCACCTCCGTAGACCACGGCGTTCCTGTCCTCAAGCAGCACTTGTATCCTCCCGTTCGTCTGGGTCTACAGCAAGCTCCCAAGAACCTGGATCCAGCTCGGATTCCTTCATTGCCCGGCGCTCGGGCTTTAGCACGGTCACGACGACCGCGATGGCCACGACGACGAGAGCGGCCCCGGTCCCAAACGCGAGATGGTACCCACTCGTCAACGCCGCCGCTTTGGACTCGCCGTCTCCGATCAGCTCGTTGCTTCGCGATGCCGCGAGGGTCGCGAGCACGGCCAAGCCCAGGGCGCCGCCGACCTGCGCCGTCGTGTTGATCAGGCCGGAGGCCAGCCCCGCGTCGCTGGGGGTAGCGCCCGACATCGCCAGCGTCATGAGCGCCGGGAAGCAGAGGCCAGCGCCGGTGCCGAGCAGGACCATCACAGGCAACACGTGAAGGACGTAGTCGCCGTCGACCGGCGCCCGCGTGAACAGGGCAAGCCCCGCCATGAGCGGCGCGAGGCCGCCGAGTACCATCGTCCTCGCCCCGAAGCGCATGACCAAGCGGTCGGTGTAGCGGACCGAGAGGGTCCCCATCAGGATCGTGACTGGCAGGAACGCGAGACCAGTCTCGAGGGCGTCGTAGTCGAGGATCCGCTGCAGGTACAGAGCACCGAGGAAGAACATCCCAAACATCCCCGCGACGCTCAGCACCTGGATCAGGTTCGCCCCCGTAACGTTGCGCGAGCGGAAGATTTGCAGCGGCACCAGCGGGCTGCGCGTGGTCGCCTCGCGAGCGACGAAGGCCGCCAACAGCATTAGCGACAGGGCGCCCAGTGCCAGCGTGCGACCGGCGCCCCAGCCGTACTCAGCGGCCGGATTGACGATCGTGTAGACACCGAGCATAAGCGAGCCGGTGATAAGGACCGCGCCTGGGACATCCGCGCCATCACCGAACCCGATGCCCTTGTCGAGTTCGATCAGCCGTCCCGCGAGCACCGCCGTCGCGATCCCGATCGGGACGTTCACGAAGAAGATCCAGTGCCAGCTGATCGACTGGGTCAGCACGCCGCCGACGAGCAGGCCAACCGCGCCACCGGCAGAGGCGACGAAGGCGAAGACGCCGATCGCTTTGGCCTGCTCCCGCGGCTCGGGGAACATGGTGACGATCATGCCGAGGATGACCGCGGAGGTCATCGCGCCGCCCGCGCCCTGGAGGAACCGCGCCCCCACCAGCAGCTCCTGGCTCTGCGCGACCCCGCACACCAGCGAGGCAATAGTGAACACGCCAAGGCCCGCAAGGAACATCCCCTTGCGAGAGACGAGGTCCCCGAGCCGTCCGGCGAGCAGCAGCAGGCCGCCGAAAGCGATCAGATAAGAATTGACGACCCAGGCCAGCCCCGATCGCGAGAAATCGAGGTCGTCCTGGATCGACGGCAGCGCCACGTTGACGACGGTGGCGTCGAGGACGATCATGAGCATCCCAGTGCACAGCACGTAGAGGGCGATCCAGCGGTTCCTGTCGTTCATGGGCCCTCCTACTCGCGCGTTCGTACCTTGTGATTCGTAGTCTGCGTTGCGTCTCATGCGAACTTCATGAACGCGTCGCGCACGATTGACCCTTGACGGCTAGTATGCGTCGGAGCTGCTCATGCGCCTTGGGTCCCATTCCGTGGAGCTGCAGAATTTCGTCCTCGCCAACGCTTGTGAGCTGATCAAGCGGCACATATCCAGCCCTGACGAGCGCTCGTCGTGCGGACTTCGGCGGCTCTGGCAGGAGGTCGCTTCCCAGCTGATCGCGGCGCTCAACCTTCATGGTAGTGCCTCCTCGTTCGGTAATATCATTCTCCTCTCTCGAGTTACGATCGTCTGCCCTGAGCATACGGCAATAGTCCTAAAATCCAACCAGTATATTTTATAGAGCAACTGATTAGACGCGCGTTAGGACCCGCGGTGGTAACCTCTCCCATACGGCGACCAAAGAAACCTTGCCCGCGTCCGAGAGGCGCAAGTACGACGCTGGGTGCGCCTCCCACGCCCTCGACTTTGTGGGCGAGCGCTGGTCACTCCTGGTGATGCGCGAGCTTTTGCTGGAACCCAAGCGCTTTGCGGACCTGCGGACGGGCCTGCCCCACTCGAGCCCTGACGTCCTTTCCGGCGGCTGCGCGAGCTAGGGGGATAAGGGAACGGCTGAGATACACTGAAGGCGCAACGTGGATTGCGGTGATCGAAGGGCGGGCCAGTCCCGCCCGGTACCTCACGGTTTGTCCGTCAGAGGATGCTGTCGGTAGACGACCGAAGGGGTGAGTGTGCCGACGCAAACGCCATCGGACGGGATCGGTACGCACGGCGACGACGGGGCGGGTCGCGTCCTCGGGCGGAGGGCGCTCAACCGCGCCCTGCTCGAGCGTCAAATGCTGCTGCGCCGCTCGGGGCTGTCGGCGGCCGAGGCGATCGAGCACCTGGTCGGCATGCAGGCTCAGGTGCCCGAGGCACCCTACTTCGGTCTGTGGGCACGTCTGGAAGGCTTCCGCCCCGACGACTTGTCTGGCTTGATCTCCGAACGGCGGGCGGTGCGTGCTTCCATGATGCGCGCGACGATCCACCTGATCACCGACCGCGACCTCCTGGCCCTGCGTCCCGTGGTGCAGCCGGTCTTGGAGCGCGACGTCTACGGCAACGCAACCTACGGCAAGGCCCACCTTGCGGGGCTGGACGTGGACGCGGTGCTCGCGGTCGGCCGGGCTCTGTTGGAAGAGCGCCCACGCACGGCAGCCGAGCTCCGCGGATTACTCGGGGCGCGGTGGCCGGAGCGGGACGCCGCGGCGCTGGCGTACGCAGTCCGTGGCCTTCTGCCATTGGTGCACGTGCCGCCGCGAGGGATCTGGGGCCACAGCGGTCCGGTGGCCCTGACCACGGCCGAGGCGTGGCTCGGTCGTGCCGGCGACCCCAATCGTGCCCCCGACGAGGCGATCCTGCGCTACCTCGGGACCTTTGGCCCCGCCACCGTCGCCGACGCGCGGGCGTGGTCGGGCCTGGGGGGCTTGAGGCAGGTCTTCGAACGGCTCCATCCGCCCCTCGTCACCTTCCGCGACGAGCGCGGACGGGAGCTGTTCGACGTGCCCGGCGCCCCGCTGCCCGACCCCGAGACACCGGCCCCGCCACGCTTTTTGCCTGCCTTCGACAATTCGCTGCTCTCCCGCTCCGACCGCGCTCGTATCATCTCCGACGAGCACCGCAAGCTACTCATCAAGGATCCCCTGATGCGCGGCGTGCTGCTCGACGGTTTCGTGTGCGCGACGTGGAAGATCGAGCGAAGCCGCGGGGAGGCCTCGCTGGTGATCGAGCCGTTCGAGCCCCTGCAAAAAGAGGACCGCGCTGCCTTGGCAGAGGAGGGTACCCGGCTGCTCGCCTTCGCCGCGCCGGACGCCGATGCCCGCGACGTTCGGTTCGCCGGGGGCCGCTAATCGAAGGGCAGTGTCCCCTCTGGGGACAAGAAAGTCACACGGGTCAACCGACGCCGAAGGGAGATCATTAAGCATGTATTCTCTACTTGGGAGCGAGTGGGAAGCCCCGTAGACCCGGAGCATAGTCTTGCTCGGGCACAAAGTAGGAGAGGTGCCGCGATCACCGCGCCTTCTAGCGCTTCTCGCCCAACAGGCTCGCCGCGGCGGCTATAGCCGAAGGGACGTATCGTGAGCAACGAACCGGACCTATCGATAATCGCTTTCCCTTCCCAAAAGGCGTGGGAAACCTGGCTCGACGAACACCATGCCACCTCTGGCGGGTTGTGGCTCAATATCGCCAAGAAAGGCTCTGGCATAGAGACCGTCTCCTACGCGGAGGCCCTCGGCGCGGACCTCTGCCACGGTGGGTTCGCCGGCCAGAAAGGCAGCTTCGACAACGAATTCTGGCTGCAACGGTTCACACCGTGCAATGGGAGAAGCAAATGGTCGAAGGTCAACCGTGACAAGGTCACGAAACTTATCGAGGAAAGTCGGATGAAGCCCGCCGGGCTGCAGGAGGTTGAGCGGTCAAAAGCAGACGGCCGGTGGGAAGCGGCGTACGACTCCCAGAGCATCGCCGCGGTACCTGACGACCCGCGGAGGAAGTTGGAGAAGAACGAGACGGCTCGGGCATTCTTCGCCACGCTGGACAGCGCGAACCGTTACGCGATCCTGTACCAGATCCAGGACGCCAAGAGGCCCAATACACGCACATGGCGCATCGGGACGTACGTGGCCATGCTGAACAAACGTAAGAAGCTCTACCCCTGAACCTGCAGGTGCTGCTTCGCGGACGGCACGACATCGGTCACCGAGCTTGCGAGTAATACGGCGTCGATGATGCCGAGCGGGTGGAAGAGCGGCACTATGAACAGGATCAGGGCTTCGGAACGGCTGG
>DASQVA010000136.1:0-7404 GCA_035641035.1 Rubrobacter sp.
CTTACACGGTAAGGGCCTACTCGGCCGTGAGAGGATTGCGGCGGCGGCTCGGAGACCGGATGCGCTTCGTCTTCCGCGCTTTCCCGCTCATGGAGATCCACGCTCACGCCCGGTCCGCCGCCGAAGCAGCCGAGGCCGCCGCAGCCCAGGAAAAGTTCTGGGGGATGCACGACCGGCTCTTCGAGGCCCGCCGCCGACTCGAACACGAAGACCTGCTCCGCTACGCCGCCGAGGTCGGGTTAGATACGCGGCGCTTCGACCGGGAGATGGCCGAGCACGCGCACGCGGGCAGGGTGCGCGAAGACCAGGAGAGCGGCCTCGCGAGCGGCGTGCCAGGGACGCCGACGTTCTTTATCAACGGCGCCAGACACCGGGGTTCCCACGACCTTGAGAGGTTGTTGGCGGCGATGGAGAATGCTTCTCGGTAGGAGTGGCCGATACGCTCGGAAGGTTCGAGTCCGGTACGACGAAGAAGTTTGGCGGTGGCGCAGGAGATCTCGCGCGAGGAGGAGTTGGGGGAGAAGCTGAACCGGGGGGCGGGATCGTTCTGGTGGGCGTGCTGGGCGAGCCGTACTACCGGCGCTCGCATTTGCCGGGGGTAATCAGCCTTCCGCTGGAGGAGATAGAGAGGGCTCCGGAGGCGTTACCGGACAAAGACGCCGACATCGTCGTCTACTGCACGAGCCCGATAAGATCCGCTTCCTAAGCAGCCGCCTGGGGACTTGCGACACCATAGGCTACCATAACGTCCGCGACTACCCAGGCGGAAAGCAGGACTGGATACAGGCGGGGCTGCCCCACGAGGCAACCACCACGACAAGGAGCAGAATTGACCACCCAGCACCACAATCCCAAGATCCCTGAAAACTATCAGGAGCTCCTGGAGTCCACCGCCCTCGCCCACGTCGGGACCATCGGTCCAGGTGGCGAGCCGCAGAACAACCCCGTCTGGTTCGACTGGGACGGGGAGCACGTCAAGTTCAGCCAGACCAAAGCGCGCCAGAAGTTCCGCAACCTGAAGCGCGACCCTCGCGTAGCCTTCTCTATCGTGGATCCAGAGAACCCCTACCGCTACCTTGAGGTCCGGGGCGAGGTGGCGCGCGTGGAAGAGGACCCGGAACTGAACTTCATCAGTGCCATGGCCAAAAAGTACATCGGCGTGGACAGGTACCACTACCACCAGCCCGGCGGCGAGCGCGTGGTTATCTTCGTCGAGCCGGGCCACACTACCCAGATGGGCGCGTAGTAGGCTTGCAGCGCCGGGAGAGTAACGAGTACCCCGCGAGTGGTCTTGCGTCGGTGCGCCGGGCGCTCGGGTACCTGCGCTCCTACAAGGCGGAGGCTTCGGGGGCTTTCGTCGCGCTGGTCCTGTCCTCGGCGGCGAGCCTAGCCACGCCGCAGCTTATCAGGGTGGCGATAGACGGGGGTATCGTGCCGCGGAGTCTGCGGGTCATCCTGCTCGCGGTCGGGGGGCTCGTCGGGGCGGCGCTGTTGCGCGGGCTGTTCCAGTTTCTGCAAGGTTACCTGGCCGAAAGGGCCTCTCAGGGCGTGGCCTACGACTTGCGGAACGTCCTGTTCGAGAAGATCGAGCGTCTGGGGTTCGGCTACTACGACCGGGTGGAGACGGGCCAGTTGGTCACCCGGTTGACGAGCGACGTGGAGCAGATCCGGACCTTCGCCGGCTCCGGGGTCGTGCAGCTAGCCGCCGCGGTGGTGATGCTCGTCGGGACGGCCACGCTATTGTTCCTCACGGACTGGCGGCTCGCGCTCTTGTCCCTTACGATCGTGCCGGTTATCGCGGTCCTGCTGCTGCGGTTCGTCAGGAGGATCGGACCTCTGTTCAGGGGCGTGCAGCAGACGCTCGGGCGGTTAAACTCGGTGTTGCAGGAGGATTTGGCTGGGATAAAGGTGATCCGGACGTTCGCCCGCGAGGACTACGAGCGTGACCGGTACCGCTCCGTCAACGACGAGCTCCTGAACAAGAACCTGGAGACCGTTCGCGCGTTCGCGGGCAACTTTCCGTTCGTCTTCTTGCTCGCCAACTTGGGGACGCTCATCATCGTACTGTTCGGCGGGCTGCAGGTAATCGGGGGCCGCCTCTCCGTCGGGGAGCTGGTAGCGTTTAACACCTACCTTGGCTTTTTACTGTTCCCGATCTTCACGATAGGTTTCCTCGCCGCAGGCATCTCCAGGGCCGGTGCCTCCTCCCAGCGGGTCTTCGAGGTGCTCGACGCGCCGCTCGAGGTTCAGGACGCCCCGGACGCCACGCCCCTGCCCCCCATCGCGTGCAGGGTCGAGTTCGACGGGGTGGGGTTTCGCTACCCGGGGAGCGAGCGGGAGGTCTTGCGCGACGTCAGCTTTGTCGCGCAGCCGGGCCAGACGGTGGCGATATTGGGCACGACCGGCTCGGGAAAGAGCACGCTGGTCAACCTGATCCCGCGCTTCTACGACGTGACGGAGGGCTCTGTGCGGCTCGACGGCCACGACGTGCGCGACGTTACCCTGGCGAGTTTGCGCTCTCAAATGGGTATAGTTCTCCAGACCTCGCTGCTCTTCTCCGGGATCGTCCGGGACAACGTGGCCTACGGGCGTCCCGACGCGACCCAGGAGGAGATCGAGACCGCCGCCAGAGCAGCTCGCGCCGACGAGTTTATCCGGGAGCTGCCAGAAGGCTACGGTACGGTCATCGGGGAGCGGGGCGTCGGGCTCTCGGGCGGACAGCGCCAGCGCATAGCCATCGCGCGGGCCCTGCTCGTCGACCCCCGCCTACTGATCTTGGACGACAGCACCTCGGCGGTGGATGCCGAGACCGAAGCGGCGATCCAGGAGTCGCTCGAGCGCATGATGCGCGAAGGCCACCGCACCGTCTTCGTCATAGCCCAGAGGATAAGCACCGTACGCGACGCCGACCTCATCCTCGTCCTCGACGGGGGCACGGTCGCCGCGAGCGGCACCCACGACGAGCTGTTGGCCGAGAGCGAGCTGTACAACGAGATCCTGGGCTCCCAGCTCGGCGCCGAGCCCGTCGGAGCCGGGGACACGCCGGATCCCGAGAGAGGAGAGACGCCGTGACAAAGACCAGAGGCGCCGAAGACAGAACCTCCTTCCTGCGCTCCCTCAAAGCTGTCCGCAGCTTCCTCACCGACCCGGTACCGGACGAGGTCGTGGATGACGTCCTCAGGGTCGCCCGCTGGTCCGGCAGCGCCTCCAACAAGCAGCCGTGGGAGATCATCGTAATACGCAACCGGGATGTGCTAGAGGCGCTCGCTGCCGTCGAGGGTTACGCGGACCACCTTGCCGGGGCACCGCTTGGGATCGTCCTGGTCATGGCAGGAGACCGCGCCGAGCAGGAGGCCTATGACGAGGGGCGGCTGGCCGAACGGATCATGCTCGCCGCGTGGGCGCACGGGGTCGGCTCCAGCATCGGTTGGATCGTCGGCTCCGGCCGCGACCTCGCGAAGAGCCTCCTCGGCATCCCGCCGAAACGGATGGTGCGGACCGCGATCTCCCTGGGCTACCCGGACGAGATCGCCCGCCGCCCGCGCAAGGGTCCGGGAGCGGCGCGCAAACCCCTCTCCGAGATAGTCCACGAGGAACGCTACGGTTAGGAGCTGGCGATGAACGGGCATTTCGACCCGGAGACGCTCCGGCTGTTAGACGAGACCCAGGAGGTCGACATCGAGACCCGGCAGGAGGAGGGCTCTCCGACGCACCGCACGGTAGTCTGGGTCGTCGTGTTGAACGGGGAGGTCTTCGTGCGCTCGGTGCGCGGTCCCAAGGGGCGCTGGTACCGCGAGATCTCGGCCAACCCGACCGGCGCGTTGCACGCGGGCGATCAACGCATCCCGGTCCGCGCGGCCCCGGCCACGGACGGGCCAACCACGGAAGCGGTCAGCGACGCTTACCGGAGCAAGTACGAGCGGGAGTGGCCGGGCCCGACGGCAGCGATGGTGAGGGCGGAGGCCCTGCCCACGACCCTGAAGCTCTCGCCGGCCTGAGGATCACCGGATGCCGCGCTTCGTGATCCAGGAGCACTACGCGAGGAGCCACCACTTCGACCTGCGCCTCGAGAGGAACGGCATCCTCGTCTCCTGGGCCGTCCCGAGAGGCATGCCCACCGACCCGAAAAAGAACCGGCTCGCCATGCGGGTCGACGACCACGCCCTCTCGCACCTGGACTTCGAGGACACCACGACGGTCGAGGGGGTTCCGGACGCCGCGCGGGTCAGGATCTGGGACCGGGGAACCTACGAAGCCGAGCAGTTCGGTGAAGAGCTGGTGATCGTTACCTTGCGCGGAGAACGACTCGACAACCGGTACGCTATCTTTGCGGCCGGCGAGAACTGGCTCGTCCACCTGATGAGACGCCGGGACGATGAGGACGACCGCACGTGAGGAGCATCGAGTCCATCGCGAGCGTGCCGCAGGAGCGGGCGGAGAACCGGGGGACCACGGCGCGGCGCCTGATCTCCGAGCTCAGGCCGTACGGGGGGCAGTTGGCGCTGGGTCTCTTCCTCGTCGTGGTCGGGGCACTCTCACAGGCGGGCGGGCCGTACCTTATCGGGCGCGCCATAGACCGCTACATCCTGAGGGGCGACGTGCCGGGCCTGCTGTGGACGATGCTGATCCTGCTCGGCGTCTACGTTGCGGGGACGCTGGCGACGCTAGGCCAGATCCGTCAGGTCGGCGGGGTAGGCCAGCGGGTACTCGCCTCCCTGCGCGAGCGCATCTTCGACCGGCTCCTGCGCCTGCCCCTACGGTACTTCGACCGGCGGCCCGTCGGGGACCTGATGAGCCGGGTCACCAACGACGTGGACACGTTGAACCAGCTTCTCTCGCAGGGTTTCACGCAACTACTGGGGTCTTTCTTCAGCCTGATCGGAATAGTGGTGGCGATGCTGCTTTTGGACTGGCGGCTCGCGCTGGTGTGCTTCACGATCATCCCGGTCATGCTCCTGGTGAACGTGTACTTCGCCCGTCGGGCGAGGCGGGCCTTCCGCACGACGCGCGAGACGGTCGGCGACGTCACCGCCGGGCTGCAGGAGGAGATCACTGGCGTTCGCGAGGCGCAGGCGTTCAACCGCACCGAAGCGAACATCGCGCGCTTCCGCGAGCGCAACGCGGCCAACCGCACCGCCAACGTGCAGGCCGTCGCGATCACCTCGTCCTTCGCCCCTGCCATAGACGTCCTTAGTACGCTGGCCACCGCGGTCGTGATCGGGTACGGCGGCTACCTGGTCGTCACGGGGACGCTCAGCGTCGGCCTGTTGGCTGCGTTCCTGATCTACGTTCAGCAGTTCTTCCGGCCCATCCAACTCGCCTCCCAGGTCTACACCCAGGCCCAGGCCGCCCTCGCCGGCGGCGAGCGCATCTATAACATCCTCGACGAGGATCCAGAACCCCCGGACCCGCCCGGCATGCCCTCCCTCGGCACCATAGAAGGCCGCATCGAATTCGAGGGCGTGACCTTCGGCTATGAGCCGGGACGCCCGGTCATCCACGACGTTAGCTTCGAGATCGAGCCGGGGCAGACGGTCGCGCTCGTCGGGCCGACCGGAGCGGGCAAGACCACCATCGCGAACCTGGTCCCCCGCTTCTACGATGCGACGGGCGGTTCGGTTCGCGTGGACGGCCGCGACGTGCGAGAGGTCAAGCGCGAGAGCCTGCGGGAGGGGATCGCCACCGTCCTCCAGGAGCCCTTTTTGTTTTCCGGGACCGTGGCCGAGAACATCGGCTACGGCAGGCAGGATGCGATGCGCGAGGAGGTGGAGGCCGCGGCCCGCGTCGCGAGCGCCCACGACTTCGTCTCCGAGCTTCCCGACGGCTACGACACGGTGCTCGGGGAGGGCGGCGGCAACCTGAGCCAGGGCCAGCGCCAGTTGCTCTCGTTCGCGCGGGCCGTGCTGGCCAACCCGCGCATCCTCATTCTGGACGAAGCGACGAGCAACATAGACACGCGCACCGAGGCGCTCATCCAGCGGGCGCTTGGAACGCTGCTAGAAGGACGCACGAGCATCGTCATCGCCCACCGCCTGAGCACGATCCGGACCGCAGACCTGATCCTGGTAGTCGCGGACGGCCGCATCGTCGAGCGCGGCACCCACGCGGAGCTACTAGAGAAGAGCGGCCTCTACGCCGATCTCTACCGCCGCCAGTTCCGCGAGCCTGTAGCGTCCTGACGGGACATAAGCCCCCGCGCACCGTTAGTTGTAGTATTGGACCTGTTGAGGGTGAGAGAGTAAGAGCAAGAGAGGAGTCTGAGATGAGCGCGTTTCCGACGAGGATCCTGCTGGCTACTGACGGCTCGGAGGACGCGGTCCGGGCGACGGAGGCCGCCACGGACCTCGCCCAGCGGAGCGGGGCTGAGTTTCACGTCGTCCACGTCTGGCACGACGTGCCGGGCTTCGCCCACGACTTCGTGAAGAGGGAGCTCGAGCGGCAGGGCCAGGAGATACTCGACGAGCAGGTAGAGAAGATCCGGGCCGCCGGGGGCGAGGTCACGCAGGCCCACCTCAGAGGCGGGCGCACCTCCAACGAGGTCATTAAACTGACGGAGGAGATAGACGCGGGGCTCCTGATCGTAGGAAGCCGGGGCCTCGGCACGGTGCAGCGCATCCTGATGGGCAGTCAGTCCGAGGAGATAGTGCACCACGCCCAAGTTCCGGTGCTGGTGCTCAGGTCCGGCGAGGGCGTCTGGCCTCCGAAGCGGTTCGTCGTCGGCGAGGACTTCTCCGACGACGCGCGCAGGGCGGGAGACCTCGCCGCGAGCATCGGTGGGCTCTACGACTCGGGAGGCCTTCTCGTCTACTCCCACCCTGACCTCCCCGAAGTGCCCCCGGGCGAGACGAGATCCACCGTCCGCGAGCTCGTTGACATGCGCGATCGAGACCATCGCATGCTAGAGGAGCGAGCCTCCGAGCTGGAGAACATTTTGGGCAGCCGCCCCGAGGTCAGGGTCGCCGACGGCTACCCGGCCAACGTGCTGCTGGAGGCGTCCGAGGAGGAATGGCCCTCGCTCGTAGTGGTCGGGAGCCGGGGCCTCGCCGGGATCATGCGCACCAGGCTGGGCAGCGTCTCCACCAAGGTCGTGACGGCCTCGCGCGGGCCCGTCCTGGTCTGCCCGCACGTAGAGTAGTATGGGATCAGATGACCGCGAACACAGCAGCAACGAGGAAGGCCAGATAGAAGACCCCGCCAGCCATCAGGTGCCACGAGTGCAGCGCCCCCTCGCGCCTGAGCACGATGTAAATGAACCCACCGGAGACGAGCGCCAGCGCCGCCGAGAAGAGGTTGAGCGGGCCCAGCTCCCAGCTCGTGAACAGCACGCCAAACGTCACGGGGACGGTGCTCTGGAAGACCATAGCTCCTGTGATGTTGCCTAGGGCCAACGTGTCCTTGCCGTCG
>DASQVA010000137.1:0-4423 GCA_035641035.1 Rubrobacter sp.
GTGGATGCGCCGCCGGGGCCACTCTTGGTCGGACGGTGGAGAGATGACGGCGGCGATGCTCTCCCCGATGTTCGCGTTGGTGCTCCCGGTGGAACTGGGCCTCGTGGGGCTGACCGGTCATTCGCTCATGATGCTCTCTCACGTGGCGATGATCGGCGGGATGGTCGTCCTGATGCTCTTCCGCTTTGAGCGCTACGCGCACGGGACGCATGGCCGCCGCGCTCGATCAGGGGAATGGTAGCGCATGAGACATCTGGATAACGACCAAGAAGGAGGCATCACGGCTCTCCAAACTTAGCCATAATGTCTGCGACGTCTATGTGGGGCCGAGCCTAGCAGAAACTATGCACTAATCATCCTGCTAACAGGAGGTTCTCCTGATGCCGTTCATCGAGACCAGCGATCGCACAAGCTTGTTCTACAAAGACTGGGGCACAGGCAAGCCTGACGCCAAAGACATCCTTCACGCCGGCGTCGAGCGGGTGCCCAGAACCGATGGAGTAGCGGGCGGCAAACCTCGGCTTGAAGACGGCCGGATCTTCGAGGTGGACGCGGTGGTCTGGGCCGCGGGCAACGCGCCGGACTTCGCATGGATCAAGTTGCCGAACTTCGGCAAGGACGGTTACCCGGTTCACCACCGGGGCGTGGCAGAAGAAGAGAAGGGGCTGTACTTCTTGGCGTTGCCCTTCCAGCACACCCTCACCTCGGCGCTCATAGGTGGGGTCGGCGCCGACGCGCGGTACGTGGCCGACCGCCTGAGAAGCCGAGACCGTTAGCGTGGCTCGTGATGCCCGAAGACCTCCTGATCCTGCTAGCTCGCACCCTCGGCATCGCCGGCGTGTTGGTGCTGTCAGCGAGTGCCGTACTCGGAGTACTCCTAGCTTCGCGTACCGCGCAGCGGCAGAGGTTGTTGAGGGGACGCACCTTCCGCATCCACCGACTGCTCTCCGTAGTGGGGGCGGGGCTGCTCCTGGCGCATCCCGTTCCGGTCGTGCTCGCGCGGGAGACGGCTGGGCTAAGCCTCGCGGCTGTCTTCCTGCCGTTCGCTGCCGCGAAACTGACGTTCAATATCGCCTTCGGCGCGCTGGCTCTGGACATCTTGCTGCTCGTCCTGTTCTCCTCGCTTCTGATCAAAGACCTCCCGCGAAAGATGTGGAGGAGGTTGCACTACGGAGCATACGCCGTTCTCAGCCTGGGACTCTACCACGGACTGTTGATCCCCAACGATTTCGGCCCGAATGCCCGCTACGCTCCGGTGGATCCCCTCGCCTTCGACAAGGTGCTCGTGGAGGTGTCGATAATCGGGGTTCTGCTGGCCTCGGCGTGGAGAATCACCGCTGGCGTTCATCGGCGGGCTGCACCAGGCAGAGATCGAAGCCACACGAAGGATTCTGGGGTGTGAAAGGTCCCTACACTACGCTCGCCCCGTTCAAGGTCTCGGAGGAAGGAGACACCAGATGACAGTGGAAGTGATCGGCGTGGACCACATCTTCGTGTCGATTGGGGATCTCGGACGTTCCGAGGAGTTCTACGATCGCGTCATGGCCATCCTGAGCTTCCACAAGGGTGAGGGCAGCATGGGCGGCGATCCCCACCTCTTCTACTACAACCGCCAGTTCGCCTACTCGCTGAGGCCGGCCAGGGAAGGCACCCCCGCGCACGACCCCTACGCGCCGGGGCTGCACCACCTCTGCTTCCGGGTGGTGGACGAGGCGGCCGTTGACCGCGCCGCGAGAGAGCTGCGGGAGGCGGGGGTCGAGGCCACGGAGCCGCGCTACTACCCGGAGTATGCCCCGGACTACTACGCGACCTTTTTCGAGGACCCCGACGGCGTGAGGCTCGAGGTGATGAACTTCAGGGAGCTCAGACGCAAGGTGATGTACGACTGGGAGGCCAGGGCCGGTGCGTGAGGATGACGCCCGATCCCGGCACGCCACCTACCGACTCCCGGAAAAGGAAGGGGCTTGAGGCGGGAGACCGCGGGAAAGGGATCGAGCCGCACTGCGATGTCGGGCCTCTCTTCGGTCGGTGCTTCGGCGGCCCGCGTCCTCAAGCGTGGTGGCCGACTCGTGGAAGGCGAAGTCTTGCTCGACCTCCATAGGGTATCTTTTGGCGACCTTCGCAGGATGACGGATGAGGCTGGGCTTGGCTACGAGCGAAGGATCGAGGGTTGGCTCGGGTATTCCGCCAGCTTCCGGGCCTTGTAGAAGCCTGCTCTGTGCTGGCGCATAGGCACCTCCTTGACCCCCAGGTTCCGGGTACAGCCGGAGACAGGGTGTCAAGGACGACGTCATCGCTCCGGCTATCGAGTGCCTTCGGTAGCTAGTAGAATGAGTCGTCGGAGGTGAGCTCTCAGGATGATCGGCGCATCTGACACGCTCGTGTCCACCAAGCTGCATTTCTCCCAAGTCCGCCCGAAGCTGGTCGCACGTCCGCGCCTGACCGAGAGGCTCGAGCGAGACCCTGCTCGCAGGCTGACGTTGATCTCCGCCCCGGCAGGCTTCGGCAAGACTACGCTGCTCGTTGAGTGGTTGAGGGAGCGGGCGGACGGCGAGGGGTCAGTGGCCTGGCTCTCGCTCGACGAGGGTGACAACGACCCGACGCGTTTTCTCTCCTATCTGGTGGCCGCGCTCCAGGCTGTCGAGAAGGGAATCGGGGAGGGTGTTCTCTCCGCGCTGCGCTCGCCCGAGCCGCCGCACATCGAGGCCATAACGGCTGCTCTGATCAACGAGGTCGCCGCCCTACCCGAAGAGCTCACCTTCATCCTAGACGACTATCATGTCATCGACGCCGAACCCGTCCACGGGGTCATCTCTTTCTTGCTCGAGCACCAACCGACCAACATGCACCTCGTCATCTCGAGCCGCATCAACCCGCCCCTGCCGCTCTCGAGGTTGCGTGCCCGGAACCAGATGATGGAGCTCGACGCCTCAAAGCTCTCGTTTACCTCGCAGGAGGCGGCGACCTTCCTGAATAGTGCGATGGGTCTGGGCCTCTCGGCCGAGGACGTCGCCGCCTTGGAAGAGCGCACTGAAGGCTGGATCGCGGGGTTGCAGCTGGCCGCGCTCTCCATGCGAGACCGCGAGGACGTCTCGGGCTTTGTCAAAGCCTTCTCCGGCAGCCACCGCGACGTCCTCGACTATCTGGCCGAAGAGGTGCTCGAACGCCAACCCGGTCAGATGCGAGAGTTTCTGCTCCAAACCTGCGTCCTCGATCACCTGAGTGGGGCGCTTTGTAACGCGCTGAGCGCTCGCTCCGACGGACAAGCAATACTTGAGAGGCTGGAGATGGACAACCTCTTCGTCATCGCGCTGGACGACGATAGGCGCTGGTATCGTTACCATCACTTGTTCCGCGATTTCCTGAGAACCCGCCTGCAGCGCGAGAGCCCCGAGCGCGTCTCCGAGCTGCACCGTCGGGCGGCGGCCTGGTACGAACAGAATGATCTGACCTCTGAGGCAGTCGGGCACGCGTTGGCGGCGGAAGACTACGAGCGGGCGGCGGACCTCGTCGAGCGGGTTATCGGGGAGATGTGGTTCCGTGGCGAGGTCATGACGCTCTTGGGCTGGCTGGAGTCATTGCCCGAGGAAGCGAAGCGTCGTCGACCCCGGCTCTTGCTCGAGCACGCCACGGCGCGGATGTGGGTCGGCCGCCTGGAGGGCGTCGAGGCACTTGTGAGCGAGGCCGAGCGCCTCGTCGAAGCCGCGACGCAGAGGACCGGCGAAGGTCCGCCGTCGAGCGCGGAGAATATCCACCGCCGGTATTTACTGGGGTACGCTGCGGCCACCCGAGCCTGGCACGCCAACCTTCTGGGGAGTCCGCAGAGTGGCATCGAGTTCGCCCGGCGAGCCCTCGCGCTCTTGCCCGACGACCCGCGTCCGCGCACCTTCGCCGCCTTTTCCCTGGCTGCCGCATACTCCTTCGCCGGTGACTATAAGGCGGCAAGCGCCGCATTTGCCGAGACCGCGGAACTGGGCTTGGCTGCAGGCCACGACTACTTGACGCTCGAAGCTATGGGCTACCACGCTGAGCTGCAGATGGCGCGGGGTCGGCTCCGCGAGGCGTATGGCATCCTGCGGCGGGCCCTGGGATTCGCAGCCGAGCGGGGCGATGTTTCGTTGCCCGCAACCGGAGAAGTGTACGTGGCCATGGGCGAGCTGCTGTACGAGTGGGACGACCTTGACTCCGCAGAAGATAGGCTGACGGAGGGTGTGCGGCTGGCGGAGCGAACGGGCCAGCTCGGTAGCCTGGTAGACGGCTACGTCTCCCTCTCACGTTTGAAGCAGGTCCAGGGCGACACTGACGGCGCCATCGAGGCGGCTCAGGAGGTGGAGCGACTGGCTCGAAGCTCCGGCGTGGGTCAGTTTATCGTCGAAGCAGCGGCCTGGAAGGCGCGGCTGCACCTGGCTCGGGGCGAGCTGGC
>DASQVA010000138.1:0-4349 GCA_035641035.1 Rubrobacter sp.
TGTCGTGGAGCCTCCTGACGGAGACCGCTATGCTCGGGACGATGATCGCCAGCCCGTAGATGCCGCCGAGCAGCCCCACGTTCGTCGAGGAGCTGAAGGTGCCGAGCAGGGCGTCTATGGCCGACAGCACCAGGCTCACGATCACGCTGAAGAGCACGAAGTACCAATACTCCTTGCGCCTGGACCTGCCCCCGAACACGGCGTACTTCTTGAGCGCCTCTATGTACCAACCCATCCGAAACCCTCCCCTTCGCTCGAGATCCCTGTCGATCGCCGCAGGAGAACCCTAGCGCGCGGGCGGCAACGCCCGCATCCAGCAACGGGGTGATCTTTGGCAAACTTCTGAGAACCCCCTACAGGCGAAGTTCGGAGAACGACCCTTCCACGCACTCCGGTGAATAGGGGCAAGAGTTACATGGACCCCATCCCGCCCACAACGGACACCACCAGTAACGTGATGCCGCTCGCTATCATAAGGACGCCAAATGGCCGTGCGACGCGGTGACTACCCGGGATCGTTTTCTCCGCGAAGATGATGACCGCGGCCGTGAGCATCCAAGCCAAGTTCATCATCCCAAGAGCGACCAAGCCCACCATCAGCCCCGCGCAGCAGCCAAGGCAGTCGACCCCGTGGACCACTCCCAGCCGCAGAGCTCCGCCGGTCGCGCCCGGGCGCCAGTTCTGGATCAGGAAGAACAGGGGGCTGCTGCAGCGGGCGTGGCAGATGCGCTTTAGCGGCGTGAACTGATAGGCTCCGCCGACGATGAGCAGCAAGGCAGGCAACACCGCCGCCAAGGAGCCTGCGGCGCTAGAGAACGCGTTGTAGGCGTACACCGGTAGACCCGCGATAGTCCAGACGGCAACGTAGCCAGCGAGCAGAACGACCGTGCCGATGCGGGCCTGGGTGGGGCTTAGACGCTTGCGAGCAAGGTGGCGGTAGAGCAGGATCAAGGGCAGGGTGGCGGGTACCATCATGGCCACCATCATCACCGCCCACGCCGGAAGGAACAGGACGATCCCCTCGATGCCGCCCATCGCCATACCGCCCATGGCGCTCCCCGTGTCCCTCATAGAAGCCGCCTGGTAGGCGACGTACACCCACCCGGCTGCGGCCACCGCTATCAGGGCCAGCCCTGGTACGAGGTTCTCACGCCTGCGCCACTCCTCCAGAACCGAAGGGGTGAACGCGCTGCTACCGTCCACGGCTATTGACCCCGGCCTCTCCTCAATGGGTGGACTGGAGCGGGTAGGGTTACGGACCGCTCCAGTCGAAGGGTATGTGCTTGCTGGACTTGCCATCCCACTCGAAGTTCCATCCGAAGGCGTCCGCACGATCGGCCGACGCCCTGCCCCAAGTAGCGACGCCGCTGCCCACCTCGTTACCGGGTGCGTTGAGGAGTTGCACCCGCTGCCCTTCCGGGGTGGTGGGTCCGCTCAACGCCTCAGCCGATGCTTCGACCTTACCCGGGATCGTTGCTCGCCAGTAGGCTAGGTCGTCGGCCACCTCAAAGTCTATGGGCACGAACTCGACACCCCGCACTTCCCCAATCATCTCGGCGAAGCCTGCGGGGAAACCTCCCGCCTGGCCGCCGAAGATCGTCTGCAACGCCTCGCGCTGCTGCTCGTCGGCCTGCTCATCGAAGAACAAACCCATCGTCGCTTTGGTCTCCCCGTCCCAAAGGTTGCCTTCGAACTCCGCCACCGCGATTACGCTTAGGCCGTCGAGCGCAACTTCCCCGTAGTGTCCATCGCGAATGTTCCAGGCAAGCACGCCCTGGCACCAGTTATCGGTCGGAGCCTGGGCGAACTCGCAAGGGCAGGGGAGGTCGCATCTGCAGACATCGAACCAGTCCCCCGCAACATGCCATTGAGGGACGTCGCTTGCAGCACCGGGATCCATGTTCGCTTCTCCTTCCTCCCGCTTCTGCGCAGCGGGTTGATCCATTCGCCCGAGCTCATGATACCTTCGCCACAAAATCTCCGCATCCCTGTACGAGCGCAGTGGACGCCCTCCATGGCCCAGAAGGCGAACTTCTGAGAACCCTCAGCCAGAAGTTCGCCGAACGAGCCTTCCACGCACTCCGGTGAATAAGAGGCAAAGGTGTGGGGCCGGGGTTATGAGAGTGGCCGCGAACTCCAACTTCTCGGCTACCAATAAACAGGGGTAGCCGCGTGGCGGCCATCCGGGCCCACCGCCGGGATGCTCAGTCCGCCGCGTGGTGGTCCAAGACGCGGGCCAGGAGACGCGCCAGCTCCTCGCGCTCGTCCGCCGAGAGGGGGGCGAACAGCTCGTCCTGGACCCCCGCCAACACCCCGTCGAGCCGCCTGAGCTGCCGAACGCCGGCCGGGGTGATCGTCACGACGTTGCGCCGTCGGTCGTCCGGGTCCCGGGCGCGCCCGACCAGCCCCCCGTCGACGAGCTCGTTCACCGCCTCGACGACGTAGCTCCGGTCGATGCCGGTGCGTCGGCCCAGCGCCGCCTGGCTGGCCGGGCCGAACTCCGCAAGCGCCGCGAGCAGGCGGTAGTGGTAGCCGCGGGCCCCGGCGGCGGCCAGCCCCTCCACCACCAGCCGGTGGGCGTGCATCGCCGTCCGGCCCAACAGCCAGCTCGGCATGCCCCGCAGCCGGGCGGGGGTTGCGTCGTCGGCCGTCCTCTCCATGAAGAGACCATAACAGATTTGTTGTTAATACCCACGATTTATGTTGGCACAGCCAACGACTTATGTTATATTGTCATCACCAACGTTGGTAGGGACAACAAATGAACCCAGCACCGGCGGCGCGGAGAAACCGCGTCGGCACCCGGGGGAGGAGGAACCGGGATTCTTGAATCGGCATGAGATAAAGCCCGCCAAGATGAAAGGAGGACCGACGGTGGCTACGGTCAGCGTGCGTTACATAGTCGAGGACGTCGGGGAGGCCATCGGGTTCTACGCCCGCCACCTCGGATTCGGCGTCGAATTTGAACCCGGCCCCGGCTTCGCGATCCTCTCGCGGGGCGGGCTGCGCCTGCTGCTGAACGCGCCGGGGGCCGGGGGGGCGGGGCAGGCCACCCCCGACGGACGTAAACCCGAACCGGGAGGCTGGAACCGCATCCAACTGGAGGTCCAAGACCTCGCCGGCGAGGTCGAGCGCATGCGCGGTGCGGGGGCGCGCTTCCGCAACGAGATCGTAATCGGCAATGGCGGTAAGCAGATCCTGCTCGAGGACCCTTCCGGCAACCCCGTCGAGCTCTTCGAGCCCCCGAGGGACTGACGTGGGGGTGCCGCGTTGAGCGCGGGCAATGGGGCCGCGGGGCACGAATGGCCGACGTCCACGCGGCTGTTCTTGGCGGTGGCGGCGTCGGCGGTCTTCGTGACGGTGCTCACCCCGACGATGATCAACGTGCTCGTTCCCCTCGGCAATTATCTACTTGACGCAGGTTGTGTTACCGCCTCAGTAATCTACCCTCCTTTTGGAGGCTAGACTCGGATAAGGCCATGAGCCTCAGAGAGGGGAGAAGCAAGAAATATGGCTGACACGCAATTGCAGGCAGACGGAAAGGAGTGCCGTCATGAGCGATCCAAACCACGCTGAGGCCGAGATCCGGCCGTTCCGGATCGAGGTACCGCAAGGGGACCTGAACGACCTGATGGATCGCCTGGCCCGCACACGCTGGGCCAACGAGCTGCCGCTCGACGCGGGCGGGGCCCAGGCCGGGTTCGTCCCGCCGGGGTGGGAGTACGGCGTGCCGGTCTCGTACGTCAGGGGGCTCGTCGAGCGGTGGCTCACCGCCTACGATTGGCGGGAGTGGGAGGCGAAGCTGAACGAGATCCCGCAGTTCACGACCACCATCGACGGGCAGAACGTGCACTTCCTGCACGTCCGCTCGCCCGAGCCCGAAGCCATGCCCCTGATCCTGACCCACGGCTGGCCGAACACGGTAGTCGAGTTCCTCGGTCTGGTCGGCCCATTGTCCGACCCGCGCGCCCACGGCGGCGAGGCGGCAGACGCCTTCCACCTCGTGATTCCGCACCTGCCGGGGTTCGGATTCTCCGGGCCGACCACCGAGGAGGGCTGGGACTCCCTGCGCACCGCAAAAGCGTGGGCGGAGCTGATGCGGCGGCTCGGGTACGAGCGATACGGCGCGCACGGCAATGACGCGGGCGCGGGCGTCGCCCCCTTGCAGGGACGCGTCGACCCGGACGGCGTGGTCGGCGTGCACGTCGACCAGATCTTCTCCTTTCCCTCGGGGGACCCGGCAGAGTTCGAGGGGCTATCCCAGGAGGACATGGAGTACCTTGGGTTCCTGCAGGGCTTCGTCGAGAGGTCGATCCACGACAAGGCGCAGCGGGCCCAGCCGCAGACCA
>DASQVA010000139.1:0-18305 GCA_035641035.1 Rubrobacter sp.
CTGCGGGATGCCGCCGGCACGCCTCCACGCACCTTCTTTTTCTTGACAGCGCGGAGGGCAGGGCCGCACCCGCTTGCTCTTCACTAACTCGAGCGCTATGTGCTGGTCTTGTTCACGGTTCCACCTCCCGTACTGCATTCCAGTCTCTGATCTCTAAGCCGCCTTCCTGAGCTCGCGGCGGAGTTCTTTCTTGAGAAACTTCAGGAGCGCCTTCTCTGCTTCGGTCAGATCCTCCAGCTTCGCGGCGATGATCTCTTCCAGCTGTTCAGCGTGATGCTCTACCACGGAGCCTTCCATATAGTGGTCTATGACTCGGGGGCTGATGTAGGAGGCACGGGCGATGTCCCGCGTGTTCCCGAGCCTCTTCGCCACGTCGTCGACCGCCTCGAGGACATTCTTCTCGGCCTTCTTAAGGTTCTCCGTGGCGCCCAGTTCGGCGAGCTTGACCGCGGCGATTAGGGGCCCGACCCAGGTGCGAAAGTCCGCGGTGCTTCTTCCAACAGTGAGTGTTCTTACCAATGCTGCCGTAGGCGTAACCAACTTAATAGGTAAAGAGGGCTAAGAATCTACCACAAATCACTACGCCTCCGATCAGACCTCTGCCCTAGAGCTAGATTGTGTAGAGCCACGAGCGTACATGTTATGCCTGAAAGTGCGAGACTTCAGCTCATCGACTTACATGACTTGGTCATGCCAACCGCAAGGACAACTCTTGCTGATCTGCTGGGACTTCTGTTCGTGAGCACGCTGGAAATCTCAGAGGCTTGCTGAGCGTCGATGACGTAAGACTCCTTTTAGTTGCAGCTGGGGCAACCTTGGACGGATATCAAAGGATAAAGGAAGATTCACTCTCTCGTACCCTGTAGGATGTATAGGTCTGCTTCTTGGGACACCTCGCATCCTCTCGTGCTCCTTGCGGCCCACGAGATGCTCCGTGTAGGAGTTTAAGCAAATCACATCAATGTGGTCGCAGGTCTTAACAGCGTCGGCACGTGGGGCCAGGCGTACCGGCAAAGGCGTGACCGACCGCCGCTTATGCGAGGTCATGGAGGAGTGCGTGGAGCTACCGGGCTACGAGTGCTTGAAGCGTCAAGTACCTCGATGGGGAGGGCGAGGTGAGGGACGTAGAGTTCAGGGACCTTAACGCCTACGTGAAGAAGGTCGGGGGCTCCGCTTTCACGTCCAAGTATTCCTGCGCCTGGGTCGGGGCCCCTGATAGCGGCAGTGCGGCTCGCTGAGCTCGGACCGGTGACCGGAGTCCAAGCGCCGAGTAGAACGTGCTCGGCGGCCGTTGACGCCGCCGCCGCGCGGCTCGAGAACACCCACGGCATCGCATGCTTCTGTACATCAGCCCGCGGGTGATAGACCACTACCTGGAGGGTTCCGTGTTAGCCTACTCTGGGGGATACATCGAGGAGATCATCGCCGCCGAGCAGAGCGTCCTGACCGAGGGAGAGCGGCCTCCTCGAGCTCCTCGACAAGAAGCTCCGCTGCGAGCTCAGGAGGGCTGCGTAACAGAACCGAAAGGGAGGCAAGCCGTGAAGAAGGCAATTGCCCTGAAGCTGCTCAAGAGCAAGAAGGCGCGACAGCTGGCCATGAGGGCCGTAAAGAACGAGAAGGTCCGTAAAGTGGTCCTAAAGCAGGTCAGCCGCCGCCTGACCGGCAAGTAGCGTCCCAGGCGCTAGCTGCCAGCGTAACCTACCGAGGCCCGCGTTCTCTGCGCAATGTCCCGCGCGACCTCGCGCGTCGAGCCCGTCTCATGCCACACCTCCAGCTGACGCACCGACTCGGTCGGTTCCTCAACGACGCTTCGCAGCCTCGAGAGATCCCGGTCTGTGGTCTTCGAGAGCCCGGCTACCAGCTCCCGGATGACCGAGCGAGTCTCTACCGCCTCATGGGTCGTGTGGTCTATGAACACTCCTTCGAGGCCGTAGCGCTGGGCGTTCCACTTGTTCTCCTCTATCTCCCGGTTCGGGAGGGAGGGGCTGGGCTTTCCGGACTCGTGCTCGGCCGATAGCAGGTCGCAAAGGGCGGCAGCGAAGGCCACGAGGGCCTCGTTGCGTCCGAGGTCGGTCTGGGCGTCGAAGGCCCGGATCTCGACGGTGTCAAGCCCCGGATGAAGCCGCACGTCCCACCAGATCTCCCCGAGGGTGTCTATCAAGCCGGAGCGCTTGAGATAGTCCACATAGCCGGTGTACTCGTTCCAGGAGTCCAACGCACCGGGTAGGCCGGCGCGGTGGTAAGCGCGGGAGAACATCAAGACGCGCGCGGAGTGCATATCCGTGTACTCGCCCTGCCAGAACGGGGAGTTAACCGAGAGCGCCAGCATGTGCGGTACGTACTCGCGCAGGCGGTTGAAGAGGTAGAGGGCCTTCTCGCGACCCTGCACGGCGTAGTGGACGTGCAAAGAGAAGGTGTTGTTGCGCCGGATCAGCCACCCCAGCTTCCTCTTGAGACGCTGGTAGTGGGGTTTGTCTATTATCTCCTGCTCTCGCCAGTCCCCGATCGGGTGCGTCCCGCTCGTGCCGAGAACCCTGCCAAGGCGGTCGGCGTAACCCAGCAGGACTTTCCTCCGGGAGACGAGGTCCGCGACTACCCCGGAGGGCTGCGCGTGCACGCCCGTGTTCGACTCGATCTCACAATCTATGAGTTCCCCTGAGAAGAGGTTCCCGGACTCGAGGGCTAGTATCTTCTGCGCCCCGTCCGCGAGTTTGAAAGTCCGCGGGTCGGCGAGCCACAGTTCCTCCTCCGCTCCAAGGGTCCCCTCCGGGGCTCCCGTCTCGAAGGCGTCCGCTGATATGAGAGAGGGGTTGTCGGTGGTAGTCAAGATCCTCCTGGACGGTCGATCCAGCGTTCTATCCGTCGGAGAGTTTCTCGATCGCGCTTATCTCCACCGGGGTGGTCCATGCCGACGAATATACTACCCCGTCCATCAGGCGAGTTGGCGGGCCCGGGTTAGAATGGTGCGGTCGAGAGATAAAATAGGAGGTACTCGTGGCGGCCGAGGTGGGAGAGAAGGCGCCGGGATTCACTCTTGCGGCGGACGGCTGGGAGTACACGGTCTCGCTGGAGAGATACACAAATAGGGGGCCGGTGGCGCTCTTCTTCTATTCTAGGGGCTGGTCCAGCGTGTGCACGCACCAGATGGGAGAGCTCCAGGCGGGGACGGGGCGATTCGAGGAGAAAGGCGCATCAGTGCTCGCCATCAACGCGGACTCGCCGTGGTCCCATAGGGTCTCCGCGGCGGATCAGGGCAGAGAGTTCCAGCTCCTCGCGAATTTCAACCTGCAGGTGATAGAGGACTACGGGGTCAGGCACGAACCCGGATCCCCCGAGTGCGCCTACTTCGTCATCGACTGCGAGGGCCTCGTGCGGGCGAAGCAGGTCGAGTCCTCGCCGAAGGACCAACCTGAGGTAGAGGTGGTCTTCGAAGACCTGGACAAGGTTCTCTAGAGCCGGATGGAGGGCCCGAGCGCGCAAAGCGTACCCGAAGGGCTGGTCGCGGCCTGCGCCGCGACCACCCTCACCCTCGTCTACAGCGCCCCGACTCCCGGCGCGGGGTCCCGCTACGTAGACGGTCGCATCCCCCACGAGTCAAGGGTTCTCTCCGCGTTCCCCGCCCGCGACGCGCTAGCCGGCGCGGGACGCCGGGGGACAGGTGAGACCGTGCTGGAGGCGACCCTCTCTTCGTTGGCCCTGGCCGGTTTCGCCGATCCCCGCGCCGCCGGATACCTTGCCCCGCTCGCCCGGGCCGCCCTGCGCGGCGAGCGCTCTGCCCGCGTTCTCGCCACCCTCAGCCACGGCGACATCGCCCCCTTCGCGCGGGCGCTCGAGGTCGCCGGCGATGAAGGGCCACTCGCGGGCGCCCTGAGGGTAGCCCTCGGAGCCGGCCAGGACGCCACGCTGCGTGACGCCATGCGCTTCTCCGCCTCGCGGGATGCTCTTGCCCGCGAGTACGCCAGGGACTTCGAGGTCACCCGCGAGCTCGCCAAGCCCGCGCTCCTTTCCGCACTCTCACGCGCGGACTCCGTTCGAGGCGCGCTGGTCCAAACTTACCTCGAGGTCCTCGCGGAGGTGCCGGACCTCGACGTGGCGAGGCGGGGTGGCCCCGGTGAGGCCGAGGACGTCTCCCGCATGACGCGCGGGGTGCTCAAGGCCGGCGGCGTGCATTCGCGGCGGGGCTTGGAAGGGATAGCCAACCTCGACGGCCTGCTGCGCGCCGACACCAGGCTCTCCCCGACGGCCAGCGAGGCCCCAGTTGTGGCCGCCGCCTTCCTCGTAGCCCTGGAGTACGGTCCTGACGCCCTCAGCCACAGGCTCAGGCCCGCCACCGGGGTAAACAGGGGTAGGTGAAACTGTTTGCCTAGAGAGGTATCCCCGGTTGGTAGAATCGCTACGGAAGGCGGCGTATACGGACCATTGGCAGCAGAGGAGGCGCATCGCATGAAGGCTCTCGTTATCGTGGGACACGGCTCGCACCTGAACGAGGACTCGAGCCTGCCGGTCCACGAACACGCGGAGCGCATCCGGGAGGGCGGCGGCTTTGACGAGGTCGTGGAGTGCTTCTGGAAGGAGGAGCCCGCCATGCGCCACGTGCTCGACACCGTGGAGTCCGAGGAGGTCTACGTAGTCCCGGCATTTATCTCGGAGGGTTACTTCACCCAGCAGGTAATCCCGAGGGAACTCGGCCTCGAGGGTCCGATCACCAGAAAGGGTGAGAAGACCGTGTACTATGCGGGTCCTCTGGGGACATTCGAGGGGATGCCGGACGTGATCCTGGAGCGCGCCGAGAATCTGATGCGCGGGCGGGTGACACCGGGGTGCACGGCACTCGTGTTGCTAGGGCACGGCACTGACCTCAACAAGAACTCGGGGGGTGTGATCTACCTGAACGCCGAGCGTATCCGCAAGCGTGGGATCTACGACTTGGTCAAGGTGGGGTTCCTGGACCAGGAGCCGGAGATAGGGAGCGTCGTCGAGGGCGTCGAGGCGGAGAACGTCATCTTGATCCCCGTCTTTATAGCGGAGGGCTGGCACACCCGCGAGACAATTCCCGAAGACCTTGGCCTCACGGGCGAAGTTACGGTCCGGGGGGACAAGACCATCTTCTACGGCGCCCCGGTCGGCACGCACCCATCGGTGGCGAACCTCATAGCCGCCCGCGCTCGCGAGACGATGAGTGAGGAGAATCTTGTCTGACGTCTCCCCCAAGCTGGCCGGCACACGAAACCTCGCGGCGCAGTCGCGCGAAGCGTTCGCGGCGTGGGTGGACGAGTCCACAGCCGACGGCCGCGTCTTCGGCCAGGTGCTCATCCGTCCGGCCTTGTCAGGGGGTTACTCGCTGCGCCATGTGGACGATTCGAGGGCGGAGGGTCTTGAGGCCAACGACGACCCCAGGGCGGCGCGGGAGATAGCCAAGCTCACCGAAGCCGGCGAGTACAGGCCGCTTAAGAGCTCCCCGAACCTGCGGCATGGGTGGGAGCTTCGTGTGGAAGACGCGCGCGGGCTCGCCACCGCCATGAACTTCCTCTACCCCGCGGGCATCGTGCACTGGCACCTCCACAGGGAGGGAACGCTCGAACTCACGAGCTTCCGGGAGAACGCCGCGCGCCAGAGCGGCATCTACAAGAGGATCCAAAGCTTAACCGACGAGGGGGTACAAGACGCCGCCCGGGCCTGCTGCGACGATGCCGTTTGCCTGAAGAAAACCCTCTGGGATGTGGACGACACCACCCCGCTTGAGATGGATCGGGGGGACGGCGAGATCCCCTGCCCCGAGCCGTGCAGTGTCTTCGTCTCGTTCGCCCGGCGCGTGAGGCTCTTCGAGCGGGAGAAGAAGCGCGACCTCGATGCGATAGGCCTCTCTCCCTCTGAGAAAGAAGACCTCGCCGCCCTCGTCAAGGCGGCCTCCACCGGGGAGGTTCGCTTCGTCCGGGAGGCCGAGTTTGAGAAGCCCCTGAACGAGCGCCGGGTGCGCTACCGCGAGCTCACCCTCGGCCCCAAACTCCGCCCGAAGGAATAAAGAGGCCCAAAGGCGCGCGGTCGTTTTGGAGTCACCGCTTCACACGGCGGGGGTCCGACGGAGCGATACGCACCTGTTTCCAAACCGGGGCGACCGGGTATCACGGATAAAAACTTACTCCAACGATGGAGGTTAGCCGATGGCAAGAAAGAGACAAGGCGTCAAGATCGGCGCGAAGGTGGGGGCGCGGGGCGCTCCGGTTGCGGGCAGGACGGCAGGTAAGGCGGCGCTCAAGGTCGGCAAGGGTCAGGCCAAGCTTGCCCGCCAGGCAATGAGGCCGCGCGAGCCCAGAGGGGGCCGTCTCCTGAGGTACGGGTTCTTCGCCCTGCTGGGCCTCGCCGTAGGGGCTGCTATTGCGCGTTCGAGGGGTGGCGGCGCGTCGGGCGAGTCCTCATCCTTCACGGGTACGACCGGACACCACTCACCGGACGCCGGAAGTCCCGCCGGCCAGAGGGGCGAGACCTGGGGAAGCGGGACCCCCATCAGGACCCCCACCGGTACGGCCGGCAGTGAGGGCCGAACCGCCGGCGGGGCGAGCGATCCCGGCTCTCATCAGAGCCCCGGCGATCCCAACCGCACCGGCGCGGAGCGCGGCTACTCTGATCCTTCGTCGGGTCCTTTGATCGGGGAGCAACACCGGGGTGGCGTCGAGGGTGTGGGCGAGCAGCAGGAAGAGGTCGAGCAGCGCATCCGGACCCGGATCGGCGAGGACCCGCGCACCGCGGACATGCCGCGCGTGAACGTGGAGGTCAACGACGGGGTCGCCGAGCTGCGCGGAGCCGCCCCCTCTGAGGAGGCCAGACAGGCTGCGGGCGAGATTGCTCAAGAGAGCGAGGGCGTGCGCGAGGTACGCAACCTTATCACGGTAAGTTAGCCGAGGCTTCAGATAACAGGCGTAAGTCGAGAGCCGGTCGGGTTTCCGACCGGCTCTCCTATTGGTGTCGCCTTAAGCGTTACTCTGCTGCGTCCGCGCGAGGGTCCTCTTCGGAGGAAATTGTTGCCCGAGATCTATTCGCGGATGAGAGAAAGCAACTCGTCGCGTTCGCGCTCGAGGGTCTCGTCGTCGCTCGCCTCCACGTTGAGGCGCAGGAGCGGCTCGGTGTTCGAAGGGCGGAGGTTGAACCACCAGTCCCCGAGATCCACCGTGAGGCCGTCGAGGCGGTCTATCTTCGCGTCCTCGCGCTCCGCGAAGTGCTCCTCCACCTTCTGGAGTGCCGCCTCCTGATCGTCTACCTCGGAGTTGATCTCGCCGGAGCGCACGTATGGGTCGATGGGGGCGAGGAGCTCCGAGATGGGTTTCTCCTGGCGGCCCACGAGCTCCGCGACCGTCAGCATGGCGATGATGCCGGAGTCGGCAAAGTAATTGTCCCTGAAGTAGAAATGGGCGGAGTGCTCGCCCCCGAAGGTCGCGTTGTGCTTGCGCATTTGTGGCTTGATGATCGAGTGCCCAGCCTTGGTGCGGATGGCCGTCCCGCCCTCACGCTCGATGAGCTCCGGGAAGGCCTTGGAGCAGACCGCACTGTAGAGTATGGTCGCGCCCGGTTCCTTCTCCAGCACGTTCTTGGCGATGAGCGTGGCGAGCAGATCACCCGAGATGGTTACGCCCTTCTCGTCGACAACGAAACACCGGTCGGCGTCGCCGTCGAAGGCGACCCCGAAGTCCGCCTCCTCGGCGACCACGCGCTCTTGAATCTCCCTGACGTTCTCGGGCTCAATGGGATTCGGGGGATGGTTCGGGAAGGAGCCGTCGAGCTCGAAGTACATAGGGACGTACTCGAACGGCAACTTCTCGAAGACGGGGGGGAGCATCTTGCCGGCCATACCGTTGCCGGCGTCGACCACGATCTTGAGTGGCCTCAAGCCCTCCATGTCTATAAAGCTCAGGCAGTGTTTGGCATAGTCTGCGGTTATGTCGGTCTCTTCAACCGAGCCGGGGTATCCGGCCGGGTCGGGGAGCTTGCCTGAGACGATGAGGTTCCGGATCTGGCCGAGTCCCGCGTCGCCCGAGAGGGCGATGGCGTTCTCGCGGCACAGCTTGAAGCCGTTGTAATCCTTTGGGTTGTGGGAGGCTGTGATCATAGCTCCCCCCGGCTCCTCCAGGTGCCCAACCGCGAAGTAGAGCGCGTCGGTCGAGACGAGTCCAATGTCCAGGACGTCGGCGCCAGCCCCCGTGACCCCCTCGGTAAACGCCCGCTCCAGACTCTCGCTCGAGAGGCGCATGTCGCGTGCCACGACGACCCGGGAGCCGGAGAGCCCCAGGTGGTTGACGAACGCCCGGCCTATGTCTCGCGCCACGCTTTCGTCCAGGTTCTCAGGGTACACGCCGCGGATGTCGTAGGCTTTGAATATCGACTCGTCGAGCATCTCCTACCTCCGGACTCCATTGGTCGGCGTGCGACCTGCGGTTTCGAGCATCCGGTACAATAGCGGGTTATGGTCCCTCGTGCAGACCGGCCCAGGCCGTACCCCGACTAAGCGCGCGTTGGGCCCCCGATTCGTCAGGTTCGCCGCCCTCTTCTACGGATCCCTGGTGGTCGTGGCGGCGCTCTGGTGCGGCCTGCAGGGCTTCGACCTCAGGCCCCTGGGGGACCGGCCCGCGATGGGACTCCTCCTCGGCGCCCTGACCGCCGCCTGCACGGTCTCTTTGGGCATGCTGGGCTACCAGCTACTCCCGAGCCTGCGTAGGATCTCCGAGGAGCTCGCCCCGCGCCTTATAGACAGCGCTAGCCGGGGCGGACTGGTGCTCGTCTCGATCTTCTCCGGGGTCGGAGAGGAGGCGTTTTTCCGCGGCGCGGTCCAGCAAGAGTTCGGGCTCGTGGCCGCCTCCCTCCTTTTCGGGCTGGCGCACGTCGGCCCGGACCGCCGCTACCTCGTGTGGACGGCCTGGGCCGCCTTCGCCGGGTTCGTCTTCGGCGCCCTCTACGAGACGACCGGCGGGCTGCTCGCCCCCGCCCTCGCCCACGGCGCCCACAACGCCGCCACGCTCCTGCTCTGGAAGCACTCCCGGAGCCGACTCCCGAAGGAGAACGCTCCCTGAACACGCTGCCGGATACAACCGCGGACAAGGGTGGCGAGCTGTGCCGCCCGAGCCCCCTACTCGCCGCGTGCTCCGCGGCGTTGCCCTTGGCGGCGGTGACGTTGTCCTCGGGGCAGAGGGACTTTTCGTCAGGCGAGGAGAGCTGGTCGCCTCCGGGGTCGAGGACGTCGCCGTGCACCCAAAGGCCACGACCTCGTACCCCGAATCTGACGCTCTGCACCTCGACGAAGGCCCCGAAGTCGTCTACGTGTACCTGAGGGTCGAGGATCTGGCTACAGACAGGGAGTTGGAGGCACGCGTGGAGCGGTGGAGCAGGACGCCGGCCCTGGTCCGGCCCTTCGGAGGTGGCCAGCTCCGGGTAAGCGACGAGGAAGAGACTCGGCTCAGCACGTCCGACGGCAGGGGCTCGGGCGTGGTGAGGTTCGTCGTTCGCGCGTGGTTCGGGGGGCCCTTGCCGGCGGGCGACTAGACCGTCGAGGTCTTCGCCGCCGGGCGGGGTTCCCGCGTCCCGGTGGCGAAAAAATACTTCGTGGTCGGGGATTAGCAGGCCTAATAGGCACCAGCTTTTCGGATACAATGGTTTACGATCGAGCCGCCGGTGCGCGGGGAACGCAGATCTCGTAGGGAGAGAAAGATAGCGCGCTTCACCGAAACCATCTTGAACATGTTGAGCCTGCTCCTGGTTGGGGTTGGTATCACAGTGACCGCCACCTTTTTCTTCGACTCCCAACCGCCGGACGCCGAGGCCGCCTCCGCTGAGAAGGTCGGGGTGAACACCGTCGAGGCGAACACCGTCGAGGCGAAGGCCGGGCAACCGAAGCTTCCGGTAGTCGCCGGGAAGGTCGACGAGGAGATCGAGGAGCAGGGCGGCGAGCAGGAGGCGAAGAGACCCAGGGTCGTGCGGGGACCGGAGAGGAAGATGCTTCGGGTCACCATCCCTGGGATGGATCAGGTACGTAACTCCAAGGTGCCCTACGCTGCTAGCGACGATGAGGACGCCTTTCGCAAGTACACGGGCGTCCACCTCCAGGGGACGGGCGATCCGTGGGATCGGGAGGCGAACGTGTACATTGCCGGCCACCGCCTCGGCTACCCGGCGACGGACAGCTTCCTGGCCTTCTGGGACCTCAACGTGCTCCACAAGGGCGATAAGATCTTCGTCACCGACGCGAACGGCGAGCGGTACGTCTACGAGGTGTTCAGGGAGTTCGTCGTGTCGCCGACCCAAGTCTCCGTGACGCGCCCCCTCGAGGGCAGGAACATCCTGACGCTCCAGACGTGCACGCTGCCAGACTACTCGCGGCGTCTGATCGTCCAGGCCGAGAAGGTGGTTCAGACCTGATGTCTGACACAGTGGGGGGAGGGTAGGAGGTTGCTCCGGTTACCGGTGCCCAAGAAGAAGCAGACGGCCCCCGCGAAAAAGCGGGAAGAGACGCCGCCGATGACCAAGGGCAACATGCAGGTGCGGGTGGTTTACCTCGCCGTTTTGATCGCGGTGGTCTTTTTGATCCTGGCCGCTAGGCTCTGGTACTTGCAGGTACTTACCGGCAAAAATTACACGCTCGAAGCCCAGGCCACGCACACTAGCGAGGTCAAGATCCCGGCCCAGCGAGGCGTAGTCTACGACCGCGACGGCGAGATCCTCGCCAACAACGTTCCCGGCCTAAACGTAACGGTAATCCCCAACGAGGCGCCCAGGGAGAAGGTAAAGGAGCTGGCCGAGGTCGTCGGGACAGACGCTCAGGCGGTCCTCGAGCGTTACGATGCGGCCTTCGTCGTCGGCGATACCTACAGCCCGATCCTGGTGAAGGAGAATGCCGGCCGCGACGCCGTCACCTACGTGAGCGAGCGCACCGAGGAGTTCCCCGGCGTCAGCGTGAACGAGGACTGGGTCCGCAGCTACCCGCAGGGCGGGCTGGCCTCCCACGTCCTCGGCTACACCGGCGCAATAACCCAGGAGGAGCTCGATCAGAGTCTGTTCAAGAAGCTCTCCAACGACTCGGTGGTCGGGAAGAGCGGGGTGGAGTACTACTACGAGGAACTCCTACGTGGCGAGGCAGGCTGGAATAGGTACGACGTGGACGCCTACGGAAGAATCGTCCCGGAGGGGGCCAGGGTCGACTCGTTCGGTCAGTTCGTGGACGAGAGTGGCAGGCCCATCGACGTTGACGCTAGCGAGGAGCTGCCCGATCACGTCAAGCCCTCCGAGCCGGGCAACAACCTCACGCTCACCGTAGACCTCGATCTCCAGAGGGTCGTCGAGGAAGAGCTCGACGCCGCCATCGCACGCACCCGGGAGGCGGGATACGCGGGCCGGGGAGGCGCCGTCGTCGCGATGGACCCGCGCAACGGTGAGGTACTTGCCCTCGCCAGCCGCCCGGACTTCGACCCGCAGTTGTTCGTCGGCGGCATCTCCGGCGCCGCTGAGCTCAAGACCTTCGAGTACCTGAACACCGAGGCGGCCAACTACCCGTTCGCCAACCGGGCGATAACCGGCGGCCAGCCCGCGGCCTCGACCTTCAAGCCCTTCACCGGGCTGGCGGGCCTCCACGCCGGGGTCATGGACGCCTACACCACCTACACCGACACCGGGGAGTGCTGGAAGCCGGCGAGCGTGACTGTCAGTCCCTGCTACCAGAGCTGGCGCCAGAACAGCCCCAACTACGCCTACCTGGGCGACCACGGCACCCAGAACTTTGCCGAGGCCCTCAAAGACTCCAACGACAAGTTCTTCTACCAGGTGGCCGACTGGATTTGGAACAACACGAGCGACAAGAACTGGCTGCCCCACTTCTACGAGAGGTTCGGCTTCGGCCATCTGACCGGGATAGACCTGACCGGCGAGGACGCCGGACGGGTGCCCACGAGCGGTTGGGAGAAGGCCTGGCACGAGATGATGGGTACGCCGGACGAGGCGTACTGGAGCGTCGGAGACTGGGTGAACCTCGCCATCGGGCAGGGGGACCTGCTAGCCTCCCCGATCCAGCTCGCCACCGCGTACTCCGCGATCTACAACGGCGGCACCATCGTCACCCCCCACGTCGGGCGTGAGGTCCGCGACCAGAGTGGCAGGCTGGTAAAAGAGATCTCCCCGGAACCCGCTGGCGAAGCGGGCGTGGACCCTTACCACTACCGGACCACGATAGAGGGCCTGAGGGGCGTCACCGAGAAGGACGGAACCGCGGGGCCGGTCTTCGTGGACTCTAAGCTCGACGTGGCCGGCAAGAGCGGCACCGGCGAGCTTCCCGCCGGTAGGGACTTCGTGAACTGGTTCGTCGGCTGGGCCGAGAACCAAGAAGATCCCATCGTGGTCGTCACGATGATCGAAGGCGGTGGGGCGTTCCAGACGGGCTCGGAGATGACCGCCGGCCCCGCCGTGCGCCACGTCCTCGAAGCCTACTACGGCGTCGAGCAGTCGCCGGAGGATCCCCACTCCACCGGCACGCAACCCATCGAAGATGCGACTGCGGAGGCGCCCTCGGAGGCGCCCGCCGCCGACGCCCTCCCTGCCGTCCCGGAGGAGTAGACGACGGGCGCCCACCTGTCGCTCCACCTAGCCTCCCTGCCGAGCCCGCCGTCCCCGGTTATGTTCGAGGCGGGGCCGTTCGCCCTTCGCTACTACGGCCTGTGCATCGCGCTGGGAATAATAGTCGCCACCTGGCTCACCGGCCGGGAGCTCGAGCGCAAGGGCTACGACGGGACACTGGCCCTCGACTCGCTTCTATTTATCGTGCCGCCCGGATTTATCGGCGCCCGCGCCTACCACGTCATCACAGACTACGATCTCTACGCCGACGACCCCTTTCCAGGCGTCTTCGCGGTCTGGAACGGGGGCTTGGGGATCTACGGCGGCGTCGTCGGCGGGTTCATAGGGCTCCTGATCTTCGCCCGACTCAGGGGCATCAGCCCGCTCGCTTTCGCCGACGCGACCGCCCCCGGCCTCGTCCTCGCCCAGGCCATAGGCCGCTGGGGCAACTACTTTAACCAGGAGCTCTTCGGACGCCCCTCGGACCTCCCCTGGGCCATCCGCATAGCCCCGGAGAACAGGCCAGCCGAGTTCACCGACACCGCAGCCTTCCACCCTACCTTCCTCTACGAGAGCATCTGGAACGTGCTGGTCTGCCTGCTCCTGCTCTGGGTCGCCCGCCGCTTCGTCGAGCGCCTCAAAGACGGCGACCTCTTCCTACTTTACATCAGCCTCTACTCCGTCGGCCGGTTCTTCGTGGAGACCCTCCGCGTGGACCCGGCCTTCATCATCGGCGGCACCATCCGCGGTAACCTCTTCGTCAGCAGCGTCCTCGCCCTGGGCTTCGCCATGATACTGCTCCTCAGGCACTCCCGCCCTCCCCGCAAAAGCCTCGACTCCGACTAACACCCCTTGATCCACCCCTCCGGCCCTGGTAAGTTGCTCGCTGTAGTTGAAAAAATTTTTCAGTAAACAACGGAGCAGCCCTGGAGCTTGAGGGGATAATCGGGAAGATTCGGGGTCGGGGGTTCAAGGCGACGCCCCAGCGGGTGGCGGTCTTGGAGGCGATCCGGGCGGAGCAGCACCAGAACCTGGAGCGGATCCGCGCGCGCTGCCCCGGGGTAGGGTTGGTAACAGTGTACCGGACGCTGCACCTCCTCTCGGAGTTGGGATTGGTGCGCAGGCTCGACCTCGGGGACGGCCCGCGCTACGAACTGGCCGAGGACCACCACCACCACCTCATCTGCGAGGCCTGCGGCAGCGTGGCCGAGTTCGACCAGTGTCCGCTGGATCTGGGACGGCTGCCCGAGGTCGGCGGCAATTTCGAGGTTCGGGCCCACAGCCTGGAGGTCTACGGGAGGTGCTCCTCTTGCAGGTAGGGGGAGAGGAGCGGTCGGCGGTCGGGCCGGCATGCGGGGGGTGGCGGCACCGGTGAACGCGGTCCTCATGGCCGCGGTCGCCGCGATGGGCTTTGCCGGGGCAAGCTTGTTGGCGCTGCTCGGCTGGGAGCTGGGGGCGAGGGGCCGGTCGTATTCGGCGGCGTTTGCGGCCGGGATCCTGCTCGCGCTCGCGTTCGCGGATCTCTTTCCCGAAGGGCTCGAGCTCGCCGAACGGGCGGCGATCGCCGGGTTCGTCGGAGGGTTAGCCGTCATGTTTCTGACGGAGGCGTTTACGCGGGCCCACATGCGTCACTCGCCGGAGGAGCGCGTCCAAAAGCACGCGCTCGGACCGTTCGTCCTAGGGCTTGCGGTCCACAATTTGGCCGACGGATTCGTTCTCGGTGTCGGCGCGCGAGCGGCGGAGATCACCTCCTGGCTCGTCGGGCTCGGCGTGCTAGTCCATCAGACGCCGGTCGGGGTGTCGCTGGCCGTGGTCTTTTTGGCCGCGAGAGCCAGCCGCGCCCGCGTAGTGCGCACGACGGTCTTGCTGGGCGTGGCGATCCCGCTCGCTGCGACGCTGACGGTAGCTTTGCCCCTACCCGACGCGGGGACGCTCGGCTTCCTGACCGGGTTGGCGGGCGGGGTCCTCGCCTACGTCGGCGCTGCCCACCTGCTACCGGAGGCTCAGGCCGAGCACGCGAGCTGGGGCGTCGGCGTCTTCTTCGCGGCGACGCTCGTCGTCACGACCGCCGCGCTCGTGACCCTTCATGGCTGACGCCCCACGGGGGTGACGCGGACGGCACGGAACGTGCGGAACGCCGACGGGTGTGGTTCAGGCGATGATGAGGATCCAGATCGCCAGGAGTATGAGCTCTAACCCGAGCACGATGGTGGTGGGCGTCGCGGCGTGGAGCCCTTTGCGGGAGTAAACGGTGGTGGCGCTCAGGTACCCGAAGAGGAGCCCGCCGAGCAGGCCGCCCACGTGGGCGGTGTTGCTGATGTTGTCGACGCTTACGCCGATGTAGATGTTCAACGCGGTCAGGATGAGTAGCTGCCGGATCAGGGGGTTCTGCCAGGAGAACGTCCCCCGGCGAATCGTGTACCCGAAGATGCTCCCTAGCAGCCCGAAGATCGCGCCGGAGGCACCGACGGCCGGCCCGGCGCCGCCGAAATACAGGTAGGCGATCCCCCCAGCCAGTCCGCTCAACGCGTAGAGCGCGGCAAAGCGCCACCCGCCGAACACCTCCTCGACGAAGGAGCCCAAAAAGTACAGCGAGAGCATGTTGAGCACCAGGTGGATGAACCCCGAGTGCAAGAAGATGCTCGTCACGAGCAGCCAAGCCTCGCCCCCCGCGACGGACGCCGGCAGCAGGGCGCCCTGCGCCAACACCTCCTGCGGCTGTGTCACGAGGCCGAAGTTGATCGGGTACCCGTAGCTCTGGCCCGCTACGGCAACGGCGACGTACACCGCGACGCACGCCCCTATAAGGCCGAACGTCACCGGGAGGCGGGAGATGTTGTTCACAGCGGTATGCCTGGGGCGAAGCCTCGGGTGAAGCCTGGGGTGGGCCTAGCGGCGTTTGATCTCACGTACAGCATCCCCGACCTGCACCTTCGAGAGGTCCTCCAGCGGCCCACCGAGCATGGACTCGAGGTCCGGGTCGCTATCTGGATCCCTCCCGAGGCCTTGGATGTGGACGTTGTCGCCGAACATCTGGCCGAAGATGCGCTGCAAGTTCTCTTGCATCTCACCCATGTTCACGGCCCCGAACGGCGAAGCCGTGCTCTGCAGGCGGGCGACGGCGAGCCTGTCCTTGACCTCGGTCACCTCGGCCTGTGCCTTGACGTCCTCGACGGTGCCGAGGGTCTCCCCGGTGTCCGGGTCCCAGACCTCCTCGCCCTCGGAGGCGAAGACCTCGAAGAGCATGCCCTGACGAACGCCCTCCCTCCGGCCCCGGTTTATGACGATCTCGTTTCCCAGTATCTTCGCTACCTTGCCCTCGACCGCCATGCGCCGCGCTCCCTCTGTTGATCGTAAAGGTCTCAAGGGATTATATCCTTCACAGCGGGGGTCGCCGCCGGGCGGTAGAATCGCCGCCATGCCAGAACGAACCAACAGCATCGGCCGCCACCTCGCGACCTCCGGTGGACTCGGCAAAACTTTGGATATGGCCCGAGAGCTCGGGTGCGAGACGGTCCAGATCTTTGTCTCGAACCCCCAGAGTTGGGCCGTACCCATCCCACGTCCGGACGCCGACGCGTTCGCGCGGGCGAGCCGCAAGGTCGGCGTCTCGCCCATCGTCGCCCACGCGAAGTACCTCATCAACCTCGCTTCGACCGACGCCGAGCAGCGCGAACGCTCGGTGGGCGCCCTAGCCCGCGAGCTCGTCGCGGCGGGGACCGTCGGGGCCGAGCTGCTCGTCGTGCACGCCGGCAGCCACGGCGGCGACGGGGACGAGAAAGGCGTGGATCGCCTGGTCAAGGGGCTGGAGCAGGCGCGGGAACAGGCCGCGGAGCTCGCGGGTACCTCCGGGCGGGCGGCGGAGCCGGTGGTTGAGAACTCCGTCGGCGCGGGCACCCAGCTCTGCTCAACTTTCGACGCTTTGGGGGAGATCGTGCGGCTCGCCGGGGTGCGGGTGTGCCTGGACACCGCGCACGCCTTCGTAGCGGGGTACGACCTGGCGGAGGAGGACGGCGGGCGGACGGTCGCGGCGGAGCTCGTGGCCGCCGTCGGAAGTGCCGTCGCCCTCGTGCACCTCAACGACGCCAAGAACGAGCTTGGGAGCCACCGCGACGGGCACCGCAAGGTTGGGGAGGGCAGCATCCCCGCGGGGTCCTTGCCGGGGTTTTTCGACGGTTTGCCGGGAGTTCCGGTGGTTATGGAGACGCCGTTCGGGGGCGATGAGGCGGACGCCGAAGAGGTGCGGAGGGTCAAAGAATTGGCGGGCGGGTTGCGCAAAGCGCCGAATCGAATATAGAATCAGGGGCGTGAAGACCTTGGAGATAAGCCCGGAGCGCCACAGCGGGGATCTCCTCTCGACCATTGGGGAGACCCTGCGGGCCGAGCGGAACGAGCGGGGGCTAACCCTGAAGCAGGTCGCCGAAGGGGCCCACGTCTCGGTCTCTTACCTCGCGGAGATAGAGCGCGGGGAGAAGGACCCGTCCTCCAGGGTGCTTGAGAGCATCGCCGTTGGCCTCAACGTCGAGGTGAGCGACCTTCTGGTCCGCATCGCCTCCGCGCTGGAGCCCACGCCGGTCGTCCCGGTGACGAACTCCCTGGCCGCCTAGACTCCCTCCCGGACAAAATTGCGCTTTACCCTAAGGCCCATCACGCTGGCCGACGCCGAAGCGATCTCGCGCTGGCGTTACGGGGAGCCGTACTCGATGTACGACGGAGACCCCGCCTCGGTCGCCTCGCCCCTGGAACCCCGCTTTCTGTACCACTCCGTCTACATCGAGGACGGTGACCTTGCGGGCTATTTCTGCTTCGGGGAGGACGCGCGCGTCCCGGCCGGCGGCGACTCGGGGTCTACGAGCGGGAGTCGGCGCTGGACGTAGGGCTCGGCATGAGGCCCGACCTCGCCGGCCGGGGTCTCGGGGCCGGGTTCGTCCTCGCCGGACTCTCAGGGCCGTCCGCGTGTACGAGCGGGTCGACTTCGAAGCGGTGGAGGGCTTCGGCGTTCGCACGCCGGAAGATGGCCGGGAGTGGCTCCTGATGCGGCGTGAGGCGTAGGACTCTACGCGGCGAAGTAGTAGGCGGCCAGGACGCTGAGCGCGTTATAGCTGGCGTGGGCCGCAAAGCTCGCCGTAGTATTGATGTACCGGCGCAAGAGCCCGAGGCCGATGGAGAGCAGGAGGATGTAGCCGAGCAGCAGCGATGGACCGTACTGGACGTGCATGGAGGCGAACAAGATCGAGGTCGGCAGTATCCCCAGGACCGGCTGCACGGCGCCGCGGAAGAGCGTCTCCTCTCCGAGGCCGGCCCCCAGACCGATGAGCAGGGCGAAGAGCACCGCCGAGACCGGGCCGAGGCCCCGAGGATCGAAGAGCGCGCGGGACACCCGGCCTACCTCACCGTAGAGGTCGGGCTGAAGCTGGGAGAACAGGTAATCGGCGGCAAGAGACAGCGTGAAGGCGGCCCCGACGAAGAGCGCCACGACGCCGAGGTGCTTGAGGGTGATGGGCCCGTAGCCGAGGCGGGCGAGCGTCTCGCGGGGAGTGCGGCGGACGCCGACGCCGACGCCAAGCAATGCTACGGCGAGGAAGGGGAGCTGGCTCGCCAGGATCGCCCCCGGCGAGGCCCTACCCCCCGTCCCGAGCGCGAAGGCGCCGATTCGCTCCAGCTGCTCGAACCCGAGGATGCCGACCAGGTTGTTCGCCAGCAACACCGTCACGAACAGC
>DASQVA010000140.1:0-20053 GCA_035641035.1 Rubrobacter sp.
CACCACGGCAGCCGTTGGAGAGACGACAGCGACGAACAATAGGAGGGAGGAGCGATGGAGACGGTCCTAGGTATCGGTGCGGCCAGGGTGTTCTACGACGGGCTGCTCGCCGAACCCCGTCTCGACCACCCGGAGGGACTCGCCGTTCACCGGGACGGGAGCATTTGGTGCGGGGGCGAGTGCGGCCAAATTTATCGCATAGAGCCCGACGGAAGCTCAATGGAGCAGGTCGTCTCGACAGGCGGTTTCTCCCAGGGTATGGCCTTCGACACCGGTGACAACCTCTACTTTTGCGACCTCAAACACGCTGCGGTTATGAGGCTGGACACGAAAAGCGGCGCCCTCGAGAAGTTTGCCGATGGCGCGGACGGACGCGGCATAAAGATCTCCAATCACCCGGCCTTCGACGCCGAAGGGCGACTGTACGTCTCCGACAGCTACGCTTTCAAGGATCCTGGCCCCGGGATCTTTCGTTTTGGTTCCGACGGTAAGGGCGAGCTCTGGTACGACGAGCCGATAAACTTCGCCAATGGCCTCGCCCTTTCTGCCGATGGCGGCTACCTCTACGTGGCGGAGACCTTCGGCAACGCCGTCTTCCGTGTTTCCATAGAAGACGATGGCTCCGCGGGCATGCGCGAGGAAGTCGCCTCCCTACCCGGCGTGCTGCCCGACGGGCTCGCCTTCGATACGGGGGGTAACCTATACGTCGCTTGCTACGAGCCGAGCCAGGTGCTCCGCGTGGCCACCGATGGGACGGTCGCGCGCCTGATCGGCGACGAGGAGGCGCACCTCTTCTGTCACCCCACCAACCTCGCCTTCCGGGGCAGCACGCTCTTCACCACCAACCTGGGTCGTTGGCACATCACGGCCGTAGATACGGCGGCCGAAGGCCTGCCGCTGTACGGAGGTTACGGCGGTAGATGATGCCGATGGGCACTGCGCTACAGAGGACGAAAGGAGCTTAGCATGCCCCTGCTAGAGGGAAAGGTCAGCTTGGTGACCGGCGCCGGCAACGGCATCGGCAGGGGCATCGCCCTTAGGTTCGCCGAGGAGGGCGCGGTAGTCGGTGTAATGGACCTTGAGCCGACTTCGTGCGAGCGCGTGGCCAACGAGATCGCGCAGGGCGGAGGGAGGGCATTGGTCCTCGCCGCCGACGTATCCCGCGCCGACGAGGTCGGTTCTGCGGTCCATACCCTGGTCGACACGTTCGGTCCGCCCGCGGTGTTGGCCCACAACGCCGCGGTTATGCCGACTGGCACGCTCGACCAGACCTCGGAAAAAGACTGGGACCGGGTGTTCGACGTCAACGCGAAGGGGGCCTACCTGACCAGCCGCGAGATAGTACCGCTCATGCGTCGCGCCGGCGGAGGATCGATCATCCTGATGGCCTCAGTCACGGGCGTGAATGGCTTGCCTGGCTTGGCCGCGTACTCGGCCACCAAAGGCGCGCTCATCGCCCTCGCCCGAGCCATGGCCATCGACCATGCACGCGAAGGTATCAGAGTCAACAGCGTCTCGCCCGGTACCATCGACTCACCCATGCTGCACGGATTCGTTCACGCCCAAGAAGATCCGGAGGGTACCCGAGAAGCGTTCGACGAGATGCATCCCGTGGGACGGGTCGGCACCATCGAGGAGGTAGCGAATGTGTTTGTGTTTCTTGCCTCCGATCTATCGAGTTTCGTCACGGGCGCTAATTACACCGTCGATGGCGGGCTAAGCGTAAAGGGCGAACAGCCGCAGCTCTAATGAGGGTAAGCGTCAGCGAAATTTTTGGGTTAGGTGATGCCCCATCGAACCGGCGGCCTCTGCCGTGTGAAGGCAGCGCGATAGGTTACTGAAGGTTTGTAGAGACTGCAAAACTCCCGCAAATAGCCGTATTTCTGCATTGGCGCATTTCCCAACATTCCAGGAGATTCACTTGGGTGGCTTCACGGTTGCTGCACAAGGGTCCACTGAGAATTCAGCATACTAAAAGTGTGTTTCAAAATCGGGACCGTACATTGGAACCAGAAGTATCGGCCTATGGCTCAGGAGGTGGTGGTATCTCCACGCCGTACTCCGGTGCGAGCGCCAAGAGTTTATCGATGTCCCCTTCTTCGAACGGCCGCGGGGAAGACAGCTCTGTGCCCGGCTTGCCTACTTCCTCGACAAACCTCTCCAAACCAGCCGGGACCATCAACGTCAGTAACCTGGCGGGCCCGGTGCCAACGTTCTGGTAAGAGTGAAGAACGCCTTTGGGGAGGTGGACGAAAGACCCGGCACCCGCCTTGAACTTGTTCTCACCCACTAAGACCTCTAGTTCCCCCTCTAGCACCCGGAAGGCCTCGTCCTCTCGGTGGTGGATGTGGGGCGGCGGGTCACCTTGCGGTGGCACCATCGAATCAGTGAGCGAATATGCCCCGCCGGTGTCTTCACCCGACGCTTTGAAGGTCATAAGCTCGTCCGTCACCCAGAGCTTCTTGCCGTCGCGTGGAGTCCTTGCGGGTTACGGGATCGAACCTGTAGTCGGGAAGCGCGTTGTTGACGGGGATGTCGAAGGTTCCGAGGGCCTCCGTCGTCGTCTAGACTATCTCTTGGACCGCCGCCTCATCGGTGACGTCGGCTCGATAAGGGAGCGTTTTGCCGCCGTCTTCCCGGATGAGTCAAGCGACTTCCTCCGTCTTCCGCGTGATCCTGAGATAATTGACGACCACGGCGGCGCCTTCTCGTGCCAAACAACGAGCTATCGCGGCTCCGACGCCGCGGCTGGCGCCGGTAACGAGCGCGACCTTGCCTTCGAGAACGCCCATAATCTTCTCCCTCCGCCAGTATTACCCAGATCAGGTTTAAAGGGTCGGCGCGGTATCAGCGCCCTCTCAGCCCCTTAAGTCAGAAGCTCCCCTATCTACGTTGCGGAACACTCTATGCCACGCGTTCTCCGGAGGGCAAACTTTTTGCGCGAACGCCTCTGGGCACGGGTCGCGTCTCTGCCTTTACCTAACCTTGTGCCAGGGACCCGTACGTGGAACCTGCGTATGGCCACTCGAGTCGACGAGAGCCTACTCCGCCGGGCTGTCGCCGGCGGCGGGCTTCCTCGCGGTATCTGTCGCCCCGTGCGGCAACCAGCGGAGCAGACGCCGAGAGCGAGACGAACTCTTATCTCGCCGGATATCCCTCAGGATCTGAGGGAGGCGCTGCCTGCGCGCCTCCTGCGCCAGCTCCTTGGCGTGCTCCTTCGCCAAGAACTCCATCCAACCGTGCACGTCGATCACCTCCTGTTGCCCGGCGACCCATACACTTGCCCGGTTCCTGCTTGCGGACTCCGTCTTCTGCGGGGTCGTCCTTCCGCCCGTCGCTCACAATGTATTTCGTGTTCGCTGCGAGGTGAACAGATTCGGTTTTTTCGAAATGCCCGTACAATGGTTCGACCTGGTGGAGAGGCAGCGGTCGATGTGGCGGTGATCGGTATCGCCAAAACGATCTCGACCGGAGACGAGGGAGTTGAGCAGATGATACGCATCCACATGTCGGTCGAGGACCTCATGCAGACGCGGTTTGCCTTCAGCCCGCTTTGGGAGGTGGTGGCCAGCTTTCGGGCGCTCACCGATGCCGCCCGGCACGCGCTGCACTTGCCCTGGATGACGCGTGCTCGCAAAGACCTAAGGGGCTTGGATCTGAACCCCGTCTGGGCCCTGGTTCGGCCCGAGGGCTACATCCCGGACTTCTTGACGCCGCCTCCCGCCTCCCCCTTCCCGAACTTTTCCGCGGAGATCGAGAGACTACGACAGACCGAACCACAAAGGGTCCGCGAGGAGGTAACGCGTCTTGTCGGGCAGAACCCGCAACGCGACCGGGAACTCAAGGTCTATTTGGGCGATCCGCACGGAGCAGTGGAACGCCTGGCGGAGGCTCTGCTTGACTACCACGAGCGGGTGATGGCGCCCCATTGGCCTCGCCTGCACACGCTGCTGGAGGGAGACGTGCTCAAACGGGCCCGAACCCTGGCCTTCGAAGGACCCGAGGCGCTGTTCTCGGGCCTGCACCGGGCGGTGCGTTACCGCCAGGGGGTCGTCGAGGTGGACAAGAGGTGGGAGCAGGAGGTGGACCCTGACGGGCATGGTCTCCTCCTCATCCCGGTGGTCTTCGCCTGGCCGACGTCTACGTCATAAGCGACGCTCCATGGCAACCCACCCTGGTGTACAGCCCGCGCGGGGTGGCTCGGATGTGGGAATCAGAACCGCCTCAGACGGGTGAACCCTTGAGGGCCGCGCTCGGCCGCGGGCGCGCCTCGGTTCTGAAGAGTCTGGTCGTGCCCAGCACAACGACCGAGCTCGCCCGGGTTCTAGGTGCCAGCCCCGGGTCCGTCTCCCAGCACCTCTCCCGGCTACGCCGCGCGGGTTTGGTGGAGCCCCACCGCGTGGGCAGGAGGGTGTACTACCGTTTGAGTTCGAGCGGCGAGTCCTTGCTCGGCGTCTTCGGAGAAGGGCCGGACGATTTCCCGGCCAGGCGCCCCGCTACGAAGGAGGAGCTAGGCGCTGCCCCTCCCGAGGAGGTGTACCAGAATACGACGACAAACAAAGGTCTCTGATAGACGAGCCGGGAATGGGTGGCTAGGGTTCCGCCTCGTTCATGGAAACGAGGACCCGCGACCGAGTGCCACAAACCTCGTCGGGACGGCGAGGGGCACCTAATGGCACAAAAAGACCGAGGGGGAGCTCAGAGCACGTCGGTGTGCTCCAAGAAAGGGGGGGCGTGCTGGCCGAACGGTTCGATGCGTTTTGCTGGACCTCGACGGGGTGGTCTGTTGCGGTGAGCGGCCCCTCGCCGGTCTGGTGGGCTCTCTGGCAGTCTGAGCGCGTCGGGCAAAATCTTGCGTTTCCTGACGCAGGCGAGAAACGGAAAGGATAGACCGCAGCATGAACGTGATGATGATCGGAGATGTAGTAGGGCCAGACGCGGTGGCCTACCTCGCAGAGCACCTCCCCGAGCTGCGCCGGGAACACGATGTGGATCTCGTGGTGGCCAACGCGGAGAACTGCGTGATCTCCGGTCCCATACCCCGTGGAGGTTTCGGCATGACCCTCGGGCTCGTAGAGCGGCTGTTCGCCGGCGGGGTGGACGTCATCACCTCCGGCAACCACGGGTGGGACGGCCCCGAAGCGCGCGCTGTCCACCGTCACCCCAAGGTACTCCGGCCGCACAATTTCCCGGCTGACGCGGTGGGGAAGGGAGCCGTGACCCTGGACGTGAGTGGCGAGACGGCCTGCGTGCTCAACTTGGGCAGCAGAAGCGCCGCCATGCCCGAGGCCTTGCCGGTGTACGAATCTCTTGTGGCCGCCGGGCTGGGGGGCACGATAGTAGTCGACTTCCACGGAGACTCCGCATGGGAGAAGATGGAGTTCGCGACGGCCGTCGACGGGAGGGTGGCCGCGGTGCTCGGCACGCACACCCACGAGCCTACACTGAACCTCCACATTCTGCCCGGCGGGACGTCCCTGGTCGTCGATGTGGGGATGACGGGACCGGCTGGAAGCCCTGGCGGGTTCCCCCTCTTGCATTTCGCGGCGGAAATGAAGGGCGAGGACGCCGGTTCGCTGCCGCCCTTCGAGCTATCCGAGGGACCGACGATGTTAGGGGCCGTCTGGCTCCAGATAGAGGCGGGCACAACGCGGGAAATCAGACGCGTCAGTTAGCTGGTATTCGCCCCGTGATCGTCGCCAGACAGCGCACGTGGTTGCAGTCGATAACCTCGGACAAGAGCGGGACTCGGGCCAATGCCCGGCTGAGGGTGCTGCCCCAGGAGCGTCCTTCGTTCTCGAGCCCGAACCTTCCCTGGATATTGTCTCTGCGGCATCGAGCTGCGAGCTCATTTTCAGCTTGACAGATCGCCCTTATACCGCGAACTTGGGTGAATTGAATGAGCAACCAGTCAACAAAGTTATGGAGCCGTCGACCAAGCGCAAGAGGCAAGCCGAGCAGCGCCGGAAACAGTTGATCGACACGGAGCTGGGCCTGTTCGCGGAGAAGGGCTTCGAGAACACCACTACGAAGGACATCGCGGAGGCAGCCGGGGTGGCCCAGGGACTCATCTACTACTACTTCGGGGGCAAGGAGGAGCTTTTGTTCGCGGCTGCGGACAGGCACGGGTTTTGCCCAGGCTGCGTGTGATCCTCGCTGCTTCGAGCGAGCGGCCCGCCCGCGAGGTGTTGCCGCGCATCGTCGAGGGCTTCCGCGCACTCCTGGGAGAGAAGGAAGGTTATGGTGAAGGTTCCCCTGGGGGTCGTCACTCGAGCTCTTCGACTACGATAACGCCCTAACTTATGAAGTAGATGACGGCCTGGGTCCTGTTGAAGATGTGCAGCTTCCTGTAGATGCTCGAGGTCTGGTTGCGCACCGCCTCCGAGATCCCGAGAGAGTGTGCTATCTGCCTGTCGCCCATACCCTGAGCCAGGGCCCTTATCACCTCGACCTTTCTCTCGGTAAGCGGCCCTCATTTACCTTCAATCTCGCTCTCCAGTAGTCGATTCCATACGACCGCCAGCTGTTCCACCTGGGTCTGTGAAAGCCTCTCGAGGAACCTCCGACGCACCCCGGCCAGGTGGGTAGGGGTCGTCTGCGCCAACCGCTCAAGCCCCGGCCCGGTGATGCACGCGAACACCTGGCGCGGGTCGCGGTCACCCCTATGACGTTCGAGGAGTCCCTGGCATTCCAAGCGGTCTACTAGCCGGGTAAGACCACTGCGGCTAAGGTGTACCGCTTCTGCCAGCTCGAACATCTGCATCCGACCGTTTGGGGCTAGGCTTAGCTGAACTAGCACGTCGTAGGAAGAGAGCGGCAGCCCGTGGGCAGCTTGAAGCTCGGCATCGAGCTCCTTGACGATCGAGGCGTGTGCGCGAATGAAACCCGACCAAGCCGCGCGTTGGTGCGGCGAGAGCTTGAGCCACTCTTCTTCGTGAGTTGCACGTGCAACCATGGGTGATATAGTAGCAGAATTGTATGTACAACTCAAACGGGAAGAGGCCACTCGAAGCCTCTCGAAAGGAAGTGTGCGAAGTGGGGACGCTAGATGGCAAGGTAGCGGTCGTTACGGGCGCCTCTCGCGGGATCGGTCGCGCAGTCGCCGAGCGGTTGGGCAGAGACGGGGCCAGGGTAGTAGTCAACTACGTGCAGAACTCCGGCAAGGCGCAGGAGGTCGTCGAGGCCGTCCAAGCTTCAGGGAGCCAGGCCGTCGCCGTCCAGGCCGACATAGGACGGGTGAAGGATGCTCGGCGCCTGTTTCAGGCCGCCGAGGAGCGCTTTGGGGGTGTGGACGTAGTGATAAACAACGCCTCCGTCAGTGTTTTCAAGCCCCACGCCGAGGTGAGTGAGGAGGAGTTCGACCGGGTATTCGGGCTCATCGCGCGGGGCACCTTTTTCGCCCTTCAGGAGGCGGCCAACCGGCTTCGCGACGGCGGGCGCATAGTCACAATCTCGAGCGGGGGTACGGTAACGGGCGGCGCGGGGGCGGGTCTGTACCTGGGGGCCAAGGCGGCGGTCGAGCAGTTTAGCTTGGCGCTCGCCAAGGAGCTCGGCCCGCGCGGCATCAGGGTGAATGCCGTACTGCCCGGGCTCACCGACACGGACGGGATGATCATGCCACCGGAGGCCGTCGAGCAGGCCGTCAACATGACGCCTTTGGGCCGCTTGGGTCAGCCGGAGGATATCGCGGATGTCGTGGCTTTCCTCGTCGGTGAGGACGGGCGTTGGATGACCGGGCAGCTCGTTCGCGCCGGAGGTGGGCTGATGTAAGAGCAACAGTGTCCAGGCCATGCAAGCGCGTGATTCGTGGCCCCCGGCGCGTCGACCAAATCGACGCGCCGGCGCCGGGCCTTCAGGCACGCGTACACCAGAGGAGCGGAACGTGAACATCAAACTCTACAGCGCAAAGGGGTGCCCCTTCGCCCGGCGCACCAGGGTGGTCCTGCACGAGAAAGATATCGACTTCGAGACGCGTGAGGTGGACTTTCGCAACAAGAGCAATGAGTTCCTCGAGGCGAGCCCTAACGGGAAGGTTCCGGTCGTCGTCGTTGACGGCGACTCCCTCTACGAGTCCAACATCGTGAACCAGTACCTCGACGAGGTCCACGAGGAGCCCAAGCTCATGCCCGGGGACCCGAAAGCACGGGCGTACGCGAGGATCTGGATGGCCCGGGCCAACGACGACTTCTACCCGCAGGTCTTCGTCTCTAGCATGGGGCGCACACGGGGCTTTCCTGAGGAGCGCATCTCGGAGGCGCAGGAGAAACTGAAGGCTACGCTCTCGCGGCTCGAAGAAGGGCTCGAGGGCCGCGAGTACCTCGCGGACAGCTTCTCTTTGGCAGACATTGCCCACGCGGGCAACTTCGTGCGACTGCACGAGCTCGAGCAGAACGGCACGGTCTACCTCACTGACTACCCGAACGTGGCCTCGTGGATGGAGAGGATCGAGGCCCGCGAGAGCTTCGAGGCCGCAGGGTGAGTTGCCGGTGCCTTTGGTCTCAACGCACGTAGGCGCGCAGCTGTTGCCCCCAGGCAAATTAGAGAAGCCAAAAGACGTCGCTGGGGTCGTTGGCTTCCTGACGAGTGAGCGGGCTCGCTGGATCGCGGGAGAGAACATGTAGGCTGGTGGAGGTGATATAAGAATTCTTAATCGATGGTGACCATAGAGACCCACGCGTGCCCAACATAACGGTGTAAAGGCAGAACAAGGAGGCTTACTATGTCGGACTCACTTTCGGTGCTGGTCAGCGGGGCCACCGGACAGCAGGGCGGTGCGCTTGCCCGAGTGCTTCTGGAAAAAGGACATCGGGTAAGAGCATTCGTCCGCAGGCCCGACTCACCCGAGGCCAAGGAGCTCGAGCGCCTCGGTGCGGAACTGACGGAAGGCGACCTCGAAGAACCCTCCACCATAGAGGGCGCCGCTCGGGGCATGGACGCCGTCTTCGTCGTGGCCACCCCTTTTGAGGCCGGTATGGAGGCCGAGACGCGCCACGGGATCGCCGCGGCAGACGCGGCCAAGACCGCGGGCGTCGGTCACCTCGTCTACAGCTCGGTAGCCAACGCGAATAAGGACACCGGCATCCCGCACTTCGACAGCAAACGCGAGGTCGAAGAGCACATCGAGGGCTTGGGGATCCCCTACACGATCGTGGCGCCCGTCTACTTCATGGACAACCTGCTTGCTCCGTGGACCCTCCCTCAGCTAAAGGAGGGCAGCCTCCCGATGGCGCTGCCTTCCTCGCGTCCGCTGAAGCAGATCGCGCTCTCGGACATAGCGGCTTTCACAAGGGTGGTCCTGGAGAACCGCGAGGAGTTCGAGGGGCGGCGCGTGGATATAGCCTCGGACGAACTCGCGGGTGAGGTGGTGGCGGAGGTCTTGACACGAGTCACAGGACGCGAGATCCACTACGTCGAACTCCCGCTCGAGCAGGTGCGCCAGGCGATGGGCGAGGACGGCGCGCGGATGTTCGAGTGGTTTGACCAGGTAGGCTACAGCGTGGACATCGCGACGCTGCGCCGGGAGCATCCGGAGGTAGGCTGGCATACCTTCGAGGAGTGGGCCACAGGACAAGAGTGGAGCGCGCTGGGGTAGCCGCAGCGGGCTGCTTACCGGGCTCTGCCGCAGCAACCAGGTTTTCAAGGAGGAGGCGCGCAGTGACGGCTACCATCGGACGAGAAGAACTGAAGGCGAAGATCGACAGCTGGGGTGACGTCGTCCTCGTCGAGACTCTCGACCCAGAGTACTATGAGGACGCCCATCTGCCGGGCGCCGTCAACCTGCCACTCGATAGGATCGGGGAATTGGCACCCGAGATCTTGCCCGACAAAGATGCCGACATTGTCGTCTATTGCATGAGCTCCTTGTGACCGGCCTCCGAAGAGGCCGCCCGGGAGCTGGCGGTCATGGGGTACACGAACGTGAGGGACTACGCGGAGGGCAAGCGGGGCTGGATGGGGGCCGGACTGCCGACCGAAGGCACTAAATGGTAGCTCCGAGCCCCAAGAGCACCCTACCGGAAGGCCTCGCATCTAATAGCTATTGCCGTCATCGCCATCGCATTCTATAGACCGTGCGGTTCTTGCGTACAGTTCCGAGGTAGGTGCCCACGAATGTCTCTTCCATCGCCACGGTAGTCAACCGAGGGGCAGAGACCAGAAGGCAAGAGCTTAAGTGGACGCGGCTGGATCAGAACCCCCACGGATAGGCGACCGCAATCCCGAGGAGCGTCGGGTTACGCCCCTCGAGCTGTTCTTCGACTTGGTCTTCGTGTTCGCCATAACCCAGGTGACCGCCTTCCTCTCCGATCACCCTACCTGGACCGGCTTGGTGCAGGGCTTAGCGCTGCTCGCGGCACTCTGGTGGGCGTGGGTGGACTGCTCCTGGTTGACTAACAACGCCGTGCGGGCGGAAGAAGTGACGCCGGCGCGGCTGGTCGTGCTCGCGGCGATGGCGGCGATGCTCATTGCCTCGCTCGCCGTGCCCGACGCCTTCGGAGAGGCCGGAATACTCTTTGGCGGCGCGTACTTCGTGGTGCGCCTCCTTCACCTCGCGCTCTACGCGTACACTACCGGCGATTCCCCGAAGGCGCGGCGTATGGTTATCGGTTTCGCACCCGGTTTCCTAGGGGGACCCATGCTGCTCGTCGCCGCCGGATCTCTCGAAGGTCCGGCGCAAGGTGTGCTCTGGGCTTTCGCCCTCGCGATCGACTACGGCGGGGCGCTCTTGCGCGGGGTCTCGGGCTTCCGCGTGCACGCCGGGCACTTCGTGTAGCGTCATAGCTTGATCATCATAGCCTTGGGCGAGTCGATCGTGGCGATCGGCGTCGGCGCTGCCGGGCTCGAACTGGGGGCAGGTGTCGTACTCGCCGCCATCCTGGGGATGGTCCTCGCTGCCGGGCTGTGGTGGGCCTACTTCGACTACGTCGCGCTCGCCGCGGAGAGGCGCTTGATCAGGGCCCAAGGGCACGAGCGGGCTACCCTGGCGCGGGACTCTTACAGCTACCTGCACTTGCCGATGGTCGCCGGCATCGTCCTGGTCGCTCTGGGTGTCAAGAAGACCCTGGCTCACGTCGGGGACCCTTTGGGGATCATCCCGGCCGTGGCGCTGTGCGGCGGCGTCGCGCTCTACCTTCTGGGGCACAACGCCTTTAGGCTGCGCGACGTGGGCAGCCTCAGCATCCCGCGTCTCGCAGCTACCGCTATCTCTTTGACGCTCATCCCCGCGGCGGAATGGATGCCCGCCCTTATCACCCTCGCCGCGATGGCGACACTCCTCGTGGCGCTGGCAGCCTACGAGACATACCACTTGCCCGAGCCGCGGCGCAAGTCGCGCGCAGGATGAGATCTCGTCCGCATATTTTGCCCGCAAATGGATAGATTTGTGCGTGGTCAATGCTCATCGAACCATCGTCCTTTGTCACCAATGCAGCATCTTGCGAAGCCTTGCTCGCGGGACTGTGAGGTATGTCAGGTTTTTCAGAGGTTTGTGAGGATGCGTCTTAGCGAAAGCTGGTCTCTTAAGAATCTAACTCACCCACCCGCGCAAAAAGGGTTCTAGGCCGTTCGCTGGTGAGAAACAAAGCGGCATTGTGGCGAAAGCGAGCAGCCAGCTGCGGATCAGAGGGAGGCCAGCGAGCCTCCCGCGTCCTTGAGCACGTAGTCCTCGAGCATCCTCCCCACCGTGTCGGGGTCGCCCTCGGCCAGGTCCCTCTCCTGGTGCGGGTCGCTCTGGGCGTCGTAGAGCCTGGGCTCGGAGCCGTCGCTGCGGGAGAACAGCACGTAGCGCTTATCGCGGGCCCACACGTGGTCTCTATAGCCGGAGGTGAAGTTAGCCGGAGGTGAAGTGGTCGCGCTCCTCGGGATCCGAAACATAAGGTGTCAGGTCTCGTGTCCCGGCACCCCCGACGCGGGTTCGCACTCGACCCCGCAGGAAGGAGGATACGGATGAATAGGCGGATCTTGTTCGGGGAGAAGCGATTAGGCACCGGCAACATCGTGCTGCTGGTTGCTTCTATAGCATTGGCGGTGGTGTTCGCCAGCTGCTCAGCACAGCAAGCCGGGACGGGATCTACAACCAAGCCAGACCCCCATACCCAAAACGGCAAGATAGCTGTCTCCAGGTTGGACAACCGAGACGGCCAATCCGATATCTACGTGATGAAATCCGACGGAACCGGGTTGAAGAGTCTGGGCGCCAAACCGGTAGGCGACAGTCCCAACCCAAGTCCCGCCTTCTCGCCGGTGAGGCGGTAGCCGTGCCGGGCAAGAGTGCCCTCCAGGTCCTTCCTGGCCTGTCTCAGAAACGCGGGGTCCTTTGCGGCCCGGCTTGCCAGGTCTCTAAGTACGTTCTCGCGCACTATCCTCCCTCGAGTACGGTCGCCGTGGCGGCATGAGTTTACCGCTGCTCGGCCCGCCGGCGGCTCCCCAGCACCCCTCTACTACCGTGACCCGAGATGCGCTCCCCCGACGGCGTGGTTGCGCCGGGACTACGAGGGCCCTTAAATGTAGTAGGGGAAAGAAGACGGGAAAAGGAGGAACGCATGGCCGAGGCAACGACCATGAACGCCGGCTGTGACTTCATAGGAGACGTCATAGAGGCCTGCTCCTGCTTCGCGCCCTGCCAGTGCTGGGTCGCCGCCGACCCGGACGGCGGAGCGTGTTTTAGTTGTTAAGCACTCTCACGAAGGACTTTCACGAAGGACTTGGAAGCAGGACCCATGCAATGTCTATGATGAGTACTTGAATCGGCAAAGCGCAAGATAAAAGACACCGTCAAGAAGCCGTTCGGAAAGTGCGAGTCTCACCGCCCCATGGACCAGAAAGGAGGAGGCGATGAGCGACCAGAGTTGGCGCGGCCAGGTCGGCCGCTTGAACGAGGCAGAGGTCACCGCATTCCTCGCCGAGCCGCAGCTCGCCCGCCTTGCCTGCCTCGATGACGAAGGCTGGCCATATGTAGTGCCCTGTTGGCAGGAGTGGGACGGTAACTCGTTCTGGGTGATCCCTCGCGAAAAGTCCGCCTGGGCTCGCTACTTGGCCGACGACCCTCGTTGCGCGATCACCGTCGACGAAGCAGAGGGACTGCGCAAAGTCGTCGCGCAGTGCAACGCGCACATGGTTGAGGAGCCGAACACCGGCGGCCAGTGGGTCCCTATCGCCGAGCGAATGAGCCTCCGGTACCTGGGAGAGAACGGCCCGAAGTACCTGGAGCCCACCCTGGACAAGCCCCGCTGGTTGTTTCGGCTGGATCCTGTAAACCTGCAGACCTGGCAGGGCGTGGACTGGGCCGCCCGGTACAAGTGATGGCCGATCCGGGTCCGCGGGACCTAGATGTTCTCGACATTGCCCGCGAGTTGGTACGCATCCCCAGTCCCAATCCTCCCGGTGACGAGAGCGCCGTCGCGGCGCTCGTGCAGGACTTGCTGCCGGCGCTGCAACTCCCAAGGGCGCGGGTCATCGCACGCCACGATTCGAGGCCCAACCTGCTGGTCACCCTGGACTTCGGAGAAGGCGGGCGACACCTTGTGCTCTCGGGGCACCTCGACACCAAACCCGTCGCAGACGCCGCCTGGAGCTTCGACCCCTTCGGGGCGGACGTGGAGGGTGACCGGCTGTACGGGCTTGGCTCCGGGGACATGAAGAGTGCACTCGCGGCGATGCTGGTGGCGGCCTCGCGCCTGGCTCGTGAGCCTCCGTCTTGCGGGCGGCTCAGCCTACTCTTCACGGCAGACGAGGAAAACGGCTCCGCCTACGGCGCCCACCACGTTGCCAACAGCGTTCCTCTGGAGGCAGACGGCGTCGTCATCGGTGAACCCGGCGGCATCCACGATGACTACGACCGCCTACACCTGGTGAGTCGCGGCATCGCCAGGCTGCGTCTGGTCGCCCGTGGCAGACAGGGACATTCTAGTCTGTCCGACGAGCTGGGCATTCGCAACGCCGGGGTGGACGCCGCCCGCGCCGTCACCGCGCTCGCAGACTCCCTGGCCCTGGACACCCCCGAGAACGCGCACAGCCTTGGCGGCTGGACGCCGACGGTCAACACCGGCATGGCCTACCGCGGCGGCGTGGGCTTCGGGGTGCTGCCAGGGGTGATGGCCGTGGACACGGAGGTGCGGCTGCTTCCCGGGATGGGACGAGAAGAGATCGACGAGGCGTTCGTCGCCCTGGCCGAGCGAGTCTCCGAAGAGACCGGGGGTGACCTGCGGATCGAGTTCGATCGGCCGCCCAACGACTGGCTACCGGCCACGCTCGTCGCCCCGGGCGACCCCCTGGTCGAGGTGGCCCGGGCGTCCTGCCGGGCGGTTTTCGGTACGGACCCCGCCCGGGCGGTCTTCCCCGGCACCACGGATGCGACCTGGTTCAACGCGTTGCAAAGCCTGCCCACGCTGCCGGCCCTCGGACCCGGCCTTCTGCGACGCGCCCACGCCGCCGACGAGTGGGTGTCGATCGCGGCGGTGCGACAGGCAGTCGAACTCTACACCCGCCTCGCTTCGGTCTACTGCGCTGGAGGTCCTGTCCCCGTCACGCACGGGAAGGTCCGATGGTGAAGATCTACTACCCACTGTCGTTGGCGCTCTCTGGCTCCCAGGCTGCCCGGCGATGGCACGGGGTCTTGGCACCAGCCGTGCGGCTGCTCGTCGTCCTGGCCGCAGCCGCACGGTTTACGATGCCTCCCTTAACCCGTGGCGCTTTGAGCCTTGCCGCTGCCGTCTTAGGCTCGGGGAGATGCCCGTGACGGGGGCCGGCATAATAGACGCCCACGCGCACGTCTTCCGCCCGGCTGCGGTCTCCCCGCGAGGTGTCGATCAGTTGGCGCCCGCCGCCCGCGACGCCCCTGTAGAGGATCTGCTCGACCTCATGGCGGGTAGCGACGTGGACGCCGCGGTGCTCGTCCCCCTGGACGCCCACGACGACTACGTCGCCCGGGTGCTCGCCGAGTACCCCAACACCTTCGCCGCCGTCGCCGTCGCTACGTCCGCCGAGCTGCGAGCCGGGGGCGCCCGCGGCGTGGAGAGCCTGCGGGCCCGCCGGGACCGCTTCGGCTTTCACGGCCTGCGCACCCAGTGGCTGGGCGAGCCCGGGCAACCGGTGACCGATTCCCCTGCGATGCCGATCCTGCGCTACCTCGCCGAGCAGGATCTGCTGCTGTGGACCTATCTGCCCCCGGACCAGCTGCCGCTCCTGCCCGGGGTCGTCCGCGAGCTGCCAGGACTGCGGGTGGTGCTCAACCACCTCGGTTTCTGCCCGCACGACATGTGGATCGACGAGCACCGGCGTCCGCGTTTCGACGAGCCCTTCCCCGAGTCGACCGTGCAGCGGGTGCTGCGGCTCAGCGAGGCCGGTGACGTGCACCTCATGGTCTCCGGCCAGTACGCCCTGTCGAGGCAAGAACCGCCGTACCCCGACCTGTTCCTGGTGACCCGCCGGTTCGCCGAGTCATACGGACCCCAGCGCATGCTTTGGGCTTCTGACTATCCCTGGACCCGCGACGTGCCGGGCTACCGGACCCTGCTCGACATCGTCCCTGCGGCCCTGCCGGACCTGGACGCGGATGGTCTCGCTCGCGTGCTCGGCGGCACCGCACGAACCTTGTTCCCACACCTGGCCGTCAGGCCTCCTTCGGACACGATCTAGCGGCGCGCGGTGATATCGACCCTCCGACGTGCATCGTGTCCTCGACACCGACCGAACGAGCGCCGTTGTGTCTCCGTCTCTGCTCGTGGCACCGATCACTAGAGAGGGTGGGTCAACGGAGATGCCCAGCCCTGTGAGCTACTCTGTGTACTCGCGCTCGATGCACGCTCGGGAATCGTACCGGAGGTGCCTCTGTAGCCGTCGCTGCGGAGACCGTACCAGTCCAGTGGTTCACCGTGAATTGGTCCCGGGCCGGATGACGCCGCTGGTCGGGCGAGTTCCGACTCGCCCGACCAGAAGTCTCGCTAAGCTATGAGACCATCTCCGTCTGTTTTCTGCTCGTCACGGTCTGCGTGCTCATCGTCAGCAGGTAATACGCCACGCCCGACACGATCATGGCCGATATCGCCGGGATCCAGGACTGTGGAACCGCGAATGTAACTATTGCGCCCAGTGCCCACGCGACGACGGCACGGACGTTCCATCCTCTGTAGAACCAGTAGACCGAGTCCTCTTTCTTGAACAACTCGTCCGCCAACATCTGTCGCCTGTTGCGAACAAAGTAATCAACTATCAGAACCCCCGAGGTGGGGATAAGGAGTGCCGTAATCAGCGTCAGGTAGTTGACCAGGCCCTGGAATGAATAGATCCCCGCCAGGGCCAGAAGGATACCCACGACCGAAGCAATGATCGACGTCCTTACCCGCAACCAACCGCTCATATTCGACAGTGCCAGGCTGGCAACATAGATGTTGGTTACGTTCGTTGTCCAGGCTGCCAGGATCAACATCAGCAGGCCGAACACGCCCAGACCAAGGCTGACAAAGATCTGTACAGGGTCCCAGTTCCCGGCCACGGCAGCTGAAACTACACCCAGTATTGCCACGACCGCGAAAAAGATTATCACGCTAAGCGGGGCCCCGAGCGTTGCTCTCTCTGATTTGACATACCTGCCGTAGTCCGCACCCAGAATGAGGGCCGCCGCCATTCCTGCCGGGAGCAGGTTGATAACGGCGAAAAAGCTCATTTCACCCGTCGCCTCAAAGGAGGCCAGCTTGTCGCCGTAGACGGTGACGATCTTGTAGGTCAGCCAGACCAGGAGCACGATCAATCCGGGTATGGCTATACGATTAAGCCACACAATAGCCTTATAACCAAATATCGCTACCGCCGCCATCAGCACACCCGTGATCACCATCCAAACCCGGGGGGTAAAGGCGATGGCGGGAACCAGGTTTTTGACTATCTCGTATGCGGCCGCACCGACCATGCCCGTCTGAACCCCGAACCAGCCAACCCCGACGACGAACATCACAACGGAGGCAATGTAGCGCCCGTTGATGCCGAAGGCAGATCTCATGGCGACGGTTCCGGCGATTCCTTGCTCGGACCCTATTATGGTTCCCAACCACACCACCCCGGCGACGATCAGAATGCCTATCATGTGTGCAAAGATGGCGGGGCCGATACCAATGCTAACCCCGAGTGCCCCCAGCAAGAAGTTTGTCATAATGATGGAGAAACCACCCCAGATTATGAACAGATCCCAGAAACCGACGGTGCGTTCATCCTTGGGTACTATTTCAACGCCGCGTTGCTCAAGCCCTGACGTTTCCTGACTCATACATTCCCTCCTTCCAATCGCCCTGGGACATTGTAGCATTAGTGCTAGGGAGCTAGCCTTGGAGAAAATCCTCTGAACCCGCCTGACGAATCCTGATGGGGCTCGTTTACAGCGTCCGGCTCTCGCCCGATTCCTGCTCCTGCCCCCGCACCGGGCGACCCTCAGCGTAGAGATGCAACGTTCCGTTGCTCATGCCGTCGGCACGGTCCGAGACGGCGGGGTGAGATTGCGCGCCTTGCCGACCCGGAACGGCCACCGCTCGGCGTCGGTGAAGCGTTGGGAAGGAAGCGGTGCACCCGGCCCACCAGCGGGTCGCCGAACCATTGACGTTGCTATCATTGGCTTACGGTAGGGGGTAGAGAAGGTGGGGCCTGGGGTACTCTGGGAGGCGCCTGTGCTAGGATCCCGATACGGTCTCCCGTCTAAGTCCAACGCCGGTTCGGATGCGAGGGCTCCGTGCCGGACCTGCCGGACGCCGATCGCCTGGCGCCGCGCAGACAGGCAAAGGAGGAAGTCCATTGCAACCCCACGAGAACAGAACCCGGATCAGTGAAAGGCCCACGCCGCCCTCGTCGATCGCCAGCTCCATGCCCGTCTCGCGTATACGCGAGATCATGGAGCTCGCCTGGGCGGATCCCGAGGCGATCCACCTGGAGGTGGGGGAGCCTGACTTTCCTACCCCAGAACACGTCGTAGAGGCCGCCCACGAGGCCGCTCGGATGGGCCGCACTCGCTACGCCCCCAACGCCGGGCTTCCCGAGCTGCGCGAGGCCCTGGCGGAGAAGGTCGTCCGGCGCAACGGCTACTGGACGCAGCCCGAGCAGGTGGTGGTCACCCAGGGAGGTATACAGGCGCTCTACCTGGTGCTCCGCGCCCTACTCGAACCGGGCGACGAGGTGCTGTTGCCCGACCCCGCCTGGCCGAACTACCGCATGATCGCCCACCTGCTCGGTGCGCGAGTGCTCGCGTACCCGCTGGTCGCCGAGGGAGGTTTCCTGCCCCGCCTTGAGGACCTCGAGCGCCTGGCGACCTCGCGCACCCGGGCGATACTCGTCAACAGCCCGTCCAACCCGCTAGGGACGGTCGTGTCTCGCGAACTGATGGAGGAGTTGCTGGCATTCGCCCGTGGGCGGGGCCTTTGGTTCGTCTCCGACGAGGTCTACGACGAGGTAGTCTTCGACGACGTCTTCGCCAGCGCCGGCTCGGTGGCCGACCCGAGCGACCGGCTGGTGTCCATCTACTCCTTCTCCAAGGTCTACGCGATGACAGGGTGGCGCGTGGGCTACCTGGTTGCGCCCCCCGACCTGGCCAGGATCCTCACGGGGATGCAGGAGCCGATCATCTCGTGCGTCAACACCCCCGCCCAGATGGCGGCCCTGGCCGCCGTGACAGGCCCGCAGGGCGTCGTGCGAGAGATGAGCGAGGCTTACCGGCTGCGGCGCGACGAACTGCTTGGAGTTCTCGATGGCGGCGGCCTGCCCTCCAGCCGGCCCTCGGGGGCCTTCTACGTGTGGACCGACGTCTCTGCGGCGGGCGTGCCCTCGATGGAGTTCGCCAGATCCCTCATCGAGCGCGAGCATGTAGCCGTGGCGCCCGGCAGCGCGTTCGGCGAGCTCGGCGAAGGTTACGTGCGCCTTTCGCTCGCCTCCCCTAGGGAAGACCTGCTCGATGGTACCTCACGACTTGTCCAGTGCGTTCGCCACGCGGGCGAGGCGCGCCCTTGAGGGATTGTTTTGCCAAGGGGTTTGAGGTTACTAACGTGGCCCGGGTTCACCCACAGGAGCGCGGTGCCGAACCGGGAAAAAGTACCGTGACCGTTTGGAAAAACGGAGGAAACGCGACAATACAAGATAGAGAAGGCGACTCGAAAAGCGTCTTCGCGATTAGCCACTCGCAGCGCTAACGGATATCAAGCGACATGCCAAGGGTGAGATCTACATGGACTCTACAGCGGCGCTCTTCATATGCGTGGCCAGCAGCACCAGCACCGCCGCAGCCAAGTGGAGGAAGGGCACGACGACCGCTGTCTAAGGCCGTACCCACCGCCTTCGAAGGACCGGAGCTTAAAGGCGCTCCGGCCTCCCACCCTTGTTCACCCGAGTGCCTGGAATTACGAGTTCTCGAGAGGTCGTACGGCGCTGGGTGGCTACGGTAGGATCTCACAGCGTCTTTCATAGTTGCTGCGCCGGGATGCGGTAGCCACAGTGAGCGAAGAATCCCGTACGTCTTCTGTATCGACGGCTCCCAATGCCCGCCCAATCGCCTCGATGAGAGCCTCCTTAGCGCGGGCACACATCTTCCTGAGGGGATGTGCTTTATCTTCGCGAAGGCTCCCTCTATGGGGTTGAGGAGGTCTGGGGAGTAGGGTGGCAGGTAGATGAGCTCGCAGCCCCTCCCCTCGATCAGCTGCCTCACCCTCTCGGGTCTGTGGGCCCCGAGGTTGTCCATCACCACAACCTGTCCGGGCTCAAGCTCGGGGGCCAGAAAGTGTTCTACGTAGGTCTCAAAGACCTCCTTGGTGGTCACCCCTTCCACGGCCATCGAAGGAGCCATACCTCCCGAACGAAGGCTCGCAACTAGGGTAGTGTTCTCTCCGCGGTTCCTCGGGATCTCCAAGAACGCTCGCTCTCCTACGGGCGCGTAGGCGTACACAGGAGGAGCCAGGGAGGTGTGGGTTGCCATCTCCTCGACGAATACCAAGCGCCCAGGATCGATGCAGCCGACCTCCATGCGCCATAGGCTCCTCAAGAACTCGTCTCGTTCTGCTGTTCCTCTCTGGATCTTTTTTTCGACTGT
>DASQVA010000141.1:0-33040 GCA_035641035.1 Rubrobacter sp.
CTTTGGCTAGCACGATAGAGAAGATCAAACAGCTCCGTGTGGAGACCGCCGCGGGCATGATGGACGTTAAGCGGGCGCTGGAGGAGTCCGGCGGCGACGTCGAGGGCGCGCGCAAAGTCCTTAGGGAGCGGGGCCAGGCGATAGCCGCCAAGAAGAGTTCCCGGGCGGCGAACGAGGGTCTGATCGAAGCCTACGTGCACTTCAACGGCCGGGTCGGGGTACTCGTCGAGGTTAACTGCGAGACGGACTTCGTTGCGCGCACGCCCGAGTTCAAGGAGTTCGCACGCAACGTCGCGCTGCACGTCGCCTCGATGCACCCCCTGTGTGTCTCACCGGAAGACATCCCAGTCGGGGCGGTTGAGGGGGAGCGTCAGGTGGTCGAGAAGCAGGTCGCGGGGATGGGCAAGCCCGAGAAGATCACGGGGCAGATAATCGAAGGCCGGATGAAGAAGTGGGTCTCCGAGCAGGCCCTACTCACGCAGCCCTACGTCAAGGACACGGACAAGACGGTCGGGGACCTCTTGCAGGACACAATCCAGAGGGTCGGGGAGAACGTAGTGATCCGGCGCTTCGTCCACTACGAGCTCTAGTAAAGTCGTGGACGAAGCGGCCGGTACTAAAGGCAAAAGCGAAGGGGCAGGGCTCTCGGAGCTCGGCCCCGTAAAGCGAGTTGTCCTCAAGCTCTCGGGGGAGAGCCTTGCCGGCGACGGGGGCTACGGGATCAACCCGACCAGCCTCGATTCGACTGCGACCGGGGTGCTGGAGGCGGTCGAGACCGGGGCGGAGCTGGCGATCGTCGTAGGGGGCGGGAACATCTTCCGCGGCTCACACGTCGCCGACGAGCTTGGAATTGAAGGGGCCACCGCTGACTACATGGCCATGCTGGGCACCGTGATAAACGCCATGGCGCTGCAGGCCGCCCTCGAAGGGCGTGGCATCCCTACCAGGGTCCAGTCGGCCATCGACATCCAGGAGGTCGCCGAGCCCTACATCCGGAGGCGGGCGATCCGGCACCTGGAGAAGGGTCGGGTCGTGATCTTCGCCTCCGGGACGGGCAACCCTTTCTTCACGACCGACACAGGAGCCGCACTCCGGGCACTGGAGATAAACGCCCACGCCCTACTCATGGCCAAAAACCGGGTAGATGGCATCTACGACAAGGACCCCAAAACCAACCTTAACGCGGTTCACCTGCCGCGACTCAACTACATGGACCTGCTCTCCAACAACCTGGCCGTCATGGACCATACGGCAGCCACGCTGTGCAGCGGGGAGAACTTACCCATAGTTGTTTTCGATATACTGAAGGCGGGTAATTTACGCCGCATCTTGCAAGGAGAGCGCGTGGGGTCTTTAGTGTGGGGCACCGCGATCGAAAACGGTGTCGGGGTCGGGGGTGGGGGAGGCTGAGATGTCGGACGTTATAGATCTCACGGCGGCCGAGCGCCGGATGGGCGGGGCCGTGGAGTCGGTGAAGAGCAACTTCGCCACCATCCGCACGGGCCGCGCAAATCCGGCATTATTGGACAGGATCGAGGTCGAGATCTACGGCTCGAGGATGTCACTCAGGAGCGTTGCCAACGTCGGCGTGCCCGAGGCACGTCTCCTGACCGTAACCCCCTTCGACCCCAACTCGGTCAAGGACATAGAGCGCGCCATAATGAACGCGGATATCGGGCTAAACCCGCAGAGCGACGGTAAGATAATTCGCCTGCCGATCCCCGAGCTTACCGAGGAGCGCCGGAGGGATCTCGTGCGGATCGCCCGCGGGATGGCCGAGGAGGGACGTGTCTCGGTGAGGAACGTTCGCCGCGACGAGATGCGCGACCTGCACGAGCTGCGCAAGGAAGGCGAGATCTCCGAGGACGACGAGCGTCGGGCCGAGGCCGAGTTGCAGACGTTGACGAATCGCTACGTGGAGCGCGTCGACGCGGCCCTCTCGGACAAGGAAGCGGAGCTCTCGGAGGTCTAACTGCTGGAACCATTCCAGAGACGTGCCCCCAAGGAGTCCATCAAGGCGCACATCGCTAGCCGGCTCGACCCACAACGGACCCCACGCCACGTCGCCGTCATCATGGACGGTAACGGACGCTGGGCCCAGCGCCGCTGGCTCCCGCGTGCGGCTGGGCACCGCGCCGGCATCGCCGTACTCACGCCGCTTTTGGAGACCGCGGGCCAGGCTGGCGTGGAGACGCTCACCCTCTACGCCTTTTCCACGGAGAATTGGAGCCGCCCCGAGCAAGAGGTGAGTACTCTAATGAGGCTCTTCCTGGAGACCGCCCGTGAGAAGGTGCCCGAGTTGAACGAACGCGGGGCCCGGCTACATTTTTTGGGACGCCGGGAAGGTTTGTCGGCCCCGGTGCTCGACGCCCTCAACGAGGCCGAGGAACGCACCGCCGCCAACGACCGGCTCGATGTCTATATCGCGCTCAACTACGGGGGAAGGTCCGAGATTGTGGACGCCGCCCAGCGCATAGTCGCGGACGGCCTTGCGCCCGAGCAGGTGGACGAGGTGACCTTCGCCCGCTACCTCTACGCCCCGGAGGTGTCCGAGGTGGACCTGGTGATCCGGACTAGCGGCGAGCTGCGCGTCTCCAATTTTCTTCTCTGGCAGATAGCCTACGCCGAGTTCTATGTGACCGACACGCTGTGGCCGGACTTCTCCGCGGAGGAATTCGTAAATGCCCTCGAGTCCTACGCATCCCGGTCGAGGCGCCGGGGCGGCGTCTAGGGATCCCTCGTGCTCCGGCGGCGGGCCGCTACCGCCCTGATCCTGGCGCCCATTGCGCTCGCCGGCATCGCCCTAGGAGAACACACGATCCTCGCTTTGATACTCTTCCTGGTAGCCGGCGCCGCCTACGAGCTCTCGCGAGCCCTGGAACCACTACCTTTCCTGGCGGCGCTCGGGGCCGGGACGTTCCCCGTGCTCCTCTCCATACGCTGGGACCAAATCGGCATCCTCGCAGGCGCGATGGCGAGCCTGCCGTGGGCGCTCTTCTGGCTCGCCGGTAGGCCCGAGACCCGGACGCTTCGGGCAGTCCTTGCGGTCCTTCTCATGGCACTGTGGGTCGGCGCGCCCATGGCGCACCTGGGTCTCTTCCCCACTTCTTGGCCTCGCGTCGTACTCATCCTAATCGCGGTGGTGGGACCCTGGATTTCCGACGCTGGCGCGTACTTCGCCGGGCGTTTCTTCGGCCGGCACTTGCTCTTCCCGACCCTCAGCCCGAAAAAAACCCTCGAGGGGAGTTTCGGCGGCCTTCTCTTGACCGTGCTCGTCGTGGCACCCATCTCCTACCAACTGCTCGACTTGACCATCCCCAAAGCCCTCATCATCGCGGCCGGCGTCTCTATTTTCAGCCAATGCGGCGACCTCTTCGAGTCGGCCCTGAAGCGCATCCTTGACGTGAAGGACCTCGGCAACGTCTTCCCTGGCCACGGCGGCGTCCTCGACCGCATCGACAGCCTCCTCTTTACCGCCCCCGCGGTATACTACATCTCATTACTCGTATGAGCTTCCACCCCGCACACCTGTGAGACGCCGCCTCACTATCCTGGGCTCGACCGGCAGCATCGGTAGGCAGGCCCTCGACGTGGTCCGCGACCACCCCGAGCGCTTCGAGGTTGTCGGCCTCTCCGCCGGCCGCGACGCCGACCTCCTTGCCCGTCAGGCGAACGAGTTCGAGCCCGCCTACGTCGCCCTGGAATCCCCCGACCCCGGCCCGCTCGCGGACGTCGCCGCCGAGGTACTGGCGAGCCCTGGCTCTGCCGGACAGCTCGCTGCGGAGCCAGCCGATGTCGTGCTCAACGGCATCGTCGGTTTCGCTGGCCTAGCTGCCACGGTGGGCGCCCTGAAAGCCGGAAACCGCGTCGCCCTCGCGAACAAGGAATCCCTCGTCGCCGGCGGCGACTGGGTTGTAGCCCTCGCCGGAGATAACCGTCTAATCCCGGTGGACTCGGAGCACTCGGCGATCTACCAGTGCCTGGAGGGACGGGACCCTGCGGAGGTTAGAGGGATCCTGCTGACCGCCTCTGGGGGGCCATTCTTCTCGTTTGAGAAGGCGCGGCTCGTGCAGGTGGGCCCGGAGGACGCGCTCAAGCATCCGACTTGGAGGATGGGACCCAAAATCACAATAGACAGCGCAACCATGATGAACAAGGGCCTCGAGGTCATAGAGGCCTACCACCTTTTCGGCATGCCCTACGAGGACGTGCACGTCGTAGTCCACCGTCAGTCGGTCGTGCATGGCGGCGTGTTCTTCGAGGACGGCTCGGTCATGTTACACGCCGCGCTCCCGGACATGAAGCTTCCGATAGCATACGGGGTGCTGTACCCGGAGAGGGTAGACGTGGGCGCGAAAGCGGTGGCCTTCGACGGCGCGACCTGGAGCTTTGAAGAGCCCCGCGACGACGTGTTCCGGTGTCTGCCGCTTGCGGTCCAGGCTGGGCGGGCGGGCGGCGCCTACCCCATCGCGCTCAACGCGGCCAACGAGGTGGCCGTCCAGGCCTTCCTTGATGGCCGGATAACATTCTTTCGGATAGCCGACGCGATCGAGGAGGTCCTCGAAACCTTACCCGATTTCGGCAAGATTCACAGCGTGGAAACTATAACCGCCGTTGACACCTGGGCTCGCCTCGAAGCCGGAAAGCGTGTGAGAGGAGATGCCAGGTGACCTTCGTCGTCGCTCTCCTAGGTCTCATCCTCCTTATAGTTATCCACGAGCTTGGCCACATGCTTACTGCCAAGGCCCTGGGGGTCAGGGTCCCCGAGTTCGGGGTCGGCTTCGGCCCACCCCTCATAAAACGCAAGATCGGCAAGACGGTCTATTCTATTCGCATAATACTTTTAGGTGGCTTCGCAAAGATGGCTGGCATGGGAGATGGTGAGGAGGGACCGGACACTTATCCGGCAAAGGCACCGTGGAGGCGGGCTTTGATCATCGTCGCCGGTCCCGTCGCCAACATCCTCGCCGCTGTCGCCATCCTGGCCGGTGTCTACATGTTTCAGGGGGAAGTCACCGATATCAAGCCTGTCGTACAGGTGGTGGAGCCGAACTCGATGGCTGATGGCGTGGGGATGAGGAGCGGCGATCGGATCGTCGGTTTCGGGGGAGAGAGGGTAAAGACGTGGGAAGAGTTCGAGCGTGAGATGAAGAACCGGGAACCGGGCGAGGAGGTGAGCGTCACCGTTCTGCGCGACGGTTCCAAGCGGACGTTCAGCGGGGAGCTTGGAGCCGACTCCCAGAACCCCGACCGCGCGCTTGTGGGTGTGAGGCCGAAGTTAGAGAAGACGACCTACGGGGTGTTCGAGTCGGTGGGGTTGGCGGTGCAGCGGTGCGTCGAGATCACGGCGCAGCTCGGGGCTTTCGTCGGGCAGCTGGTGACGGGCGAGGAGAAGTTCTACGAGAACGTTACGGGACCGGTAGGGATCGCCTCGGTCGGGAGCACGGCCGTGATCCAGGGATTCTTTTTGCCGCTGCTAGCTCTGATCAGCCTGAACCTCGCCATCTTCAACCTGCTGCCGATCCTGCCGCTCGACGGCGGGCACCTCTTCTTTATCGCGGCGGAGAAAGTGATTGGGAGGCCGGTTAGCGAGCAAACGATGGGCAAGATCGCGGTCGTGGGTATCGTGCTGGTCCTGGTGCTGTTCCTGTTCGCGACCTACGCGGACTTGAGTAAAATCCTTACTGGACAACCGTTTATCCCGGAATAAGATAAGAACGATAGCGAATCATGGGAGTGAGATGACAGAGGCAGCGCTGCAGAAACGCCCGGTCACGAGCCGACAGATCAAGATCGGGGGCGTGCCCATAGGCGGTGGCGCCCAGGTGGCCGTCCAATCCATGACCAATACCATGACCTACGACATTGAGGCGACGGTACAGCAGGTTTACGACTTGAACGCTGCCGGCGCCGACCTCGTGCGCATCTCGGTCAACGGCTCTAAGGCACTCAAGGGCTTCAAGGAGGTAGTCTGGCGCTCGCCCGTGCCCGTGATCGCCGACGTCCACTTCGACTACAGGATGGCCCTCGGTGCGGCTGACGCGGGTGCTGCCTGCGTCCGAGTCAACCCGGGCAACGTCGGAAGCGACGACCGCTACCGGCAGGTTATCGAGAAGTGTCTGGAGACTGGTGTCGCCCTGCGAATCGGGGTCAACTCGGGATCCGTGGAGAAGCGCTTTTCGCATTTGCCGAAGGCGGAGGCGCTCGTGGCGAGTGCGCTGCACAAGGTCGAGATCGCTGAGGTGATGGACTTTTTCAACTTCAAAGTATCGCTCAAGGCGAGCCACGTCCCCGAGATGGTCGAGGCCAACAGGAAGTTCCGCGAGCACTCGGACGCGCCTCTGCACCTCGGCGTCACCGAGGCCGGCACGAAGTTGACCGGCTCCATAAAGAGCGCGGCAGCCCTCGGACAACTTCTACCCTACGGCATTGGGGACACCATCCGCATCTCGCTCGCCGAGGACCCAGTCGAGGAGATACCGGTGGCCTATCAGATTCTCTCCTCTCTCGACCTCCGCCACCGTGGGCCGAACGTCATCGCCTGCCCGAGCTGCGCTCGAACCTTGGGCTTCGACGTCATCGGGATGGCCGCCCAGGTGGAAGACAAGCTAAAGCACTTCGAAGACCATTTTACTGTGGCCGTCATGGGCTGCATTGTTAACGGTCCCGGCGAGGCGCGCGACGCCGACTACGGCGTTGCGGGGGGTAAGGACGACGGTGTGATCTTTTCCAAGGGAGCACCCTTGCGCAAGGTCGACCGCGACCAAATCTTCGACGCCCTCTTCGAAGAGATAGAGAAGGACGGGCGCAATTAGGGAATGAGTGGGAGCTCTACGGGGGCGGCCGAGCTTGTCCTCGTTTGCGCAGTTGAGCTCGTGGCCACGCCGGTATTTTAAGAGGTCCTCTCCTTGGTAGGCCCCAAACGCGGATTCTGCCTGCGCGCCGCCGTACCCGGAGGGCATGGCCACGGGCACGGCACTTGAAGACCGGTGACTCAGAGTTTGAGTACATGTTTACGAATCTCGGCGCACTGCACCTATTACCTCTCCGATGGCAGCTGGACCGTAAGCCGCGAGCCTGCCGTGTGGCTGCTGGCAGCAATGGTCGCTGGCGGTCTTCTCGTACTCGTTGTGTTCGCTATTCGAATAGCTACACGGAGGCACTACTGGGGCCGGTTGTACGCTGCTAGTACGTTTGCGCTGCCGCGTAGCGGGTGCTGGCTGCGACCACGTCTTGGAGACGCCGAGGCCGTTTTCCCTGATAAGCTAGAGAATGTACGTGGATTGCCTACGCGTTGGATTTTCGAGTCGGTGGGTCCGGGTTTCCGGAACTCGCACACCCTGCAGAGGTAGAGAGCTGCGTCCACCAGGGGAATGCCGTCGGTTAGGTAGACCAGGTCGACAACGCGGGCGCTCTTCAAACTTAGGGTGCGTTAGAAGACCTCGATCACCAAAACCTGCGGCACGACCCTTGCCACCTTGTCCTTCAAGTCGTTCAGACTGACTACTACCAAGAGTCGCGGAGCGGCCTGGTTGATTGCCCCGAGCGCCAGTACCACGCTAGCGAGATTCGCGACCAGTATCACCAGGCGGCTGGCCAATAGGGCCCGGTCAAACATCCTCGACACCTTGAATTACCATTCTCTAAGTGACGCACCCAGTTTGAACTATACCGGATCCGGGCGAGAAAGCGGTGCTTCTCTCTGAGCCGGCCCGCAGAGGCCTTATCAGAGTCCCTTCCACGGTGCCCCAAACGCGGTCCGGCCGCCTTGTAACCTAGGTACTCTGAGATATAATCTACCGTGCAGTAAGGGAGCAAGGGGTCTTCGGACCCGTTGCTTTTTTTATCGTTCGGAGAAAGTGAGAGAGACGGCGAGCTTAAAGAGACTTACCAAGGTCGTGGAGTGCCTGCTCCCCGAGAAAACCGAGCTGGTAGCAGCCCGGTTCTCTGGTGGGCTGCTCTCGCTGCTCGTGGACCGGGAGGACGGACCGGTTGACCACGAGTTTTGCTCTAGGGTCGCCGCCGTCGTCTTGCCGGCGTTAGAAAAGGAAGGTCACAATGGGCCGATCGAGGTATCGTCCCCGGGGATAGAGCGCCCGTTGACAAGGCCTGAGCACTTCAGGCGCTTCGTGGGGCACGCAGCGAAGATCCGCATCGACGAGCCCCTGTACGGGCGCAGGAACTTTACGGGCGTGATTGAGCGTGCGGGTGAGGACGCCTTCGTACTAAAACTCTCAGAGGAAGTGCAGGTGGAGCTGCCGTTCGGTTCCGTAACCCGCGCGAACCTCAAGGAGGATATATACAGATGAATACGGCATTGTTATCCGCGTTGCGCGAGATAGAGTCGGACAAGGGCATACCGTTCGAGACGGTGAAGGGCGTCTTGGAGGAGTCGTTACTCGCCGCCTACCTCAACAGGGAAGGCGCCGACGAAGAGGCGCTGGTCTTCCTAGATCCCGAGACCGGCGATCTACGGGTGATGAAGGACGACGAGGACATCACTCCCGCGGACTTTACGCGCATCGCCGCCCAAGTCATGCGCCAGACGTTCTACCAGCGCCTGAACGAGGTTCACAACGAGCAGCTACTTGAGGAGTACGGCGAGCGCATGGGCGATGTCGTGACCGGCATCGTCCAGCAGGCTCACAGGCGGATGACACTCGTGGATCTCGGCAGAGTGGAGGCGATACTACCGGCCAGCGAGCAGGTACCCAACGAGCGCTACGAGAACGGGCAAAGGCTGAAGGTATACTTGCTGGAGATTCGGGAGGGAGGGCGCGGTCCTAGCCTGACCGTGAGCCGGCGCCATGAGGGACTTCTCAAAAACCTCTTCGAGCTCGAGGTGCCCGAGATCTACGATGGTCTCGTCGAGATCCGGGCGGTCGCCAGGGAGGCCGGGCTGCGCTCAAAGGTCGCGGTGTGGTCCAACCAAGCGGGAGTTGACCCGGTTGGAGCGTGCGTCGGACCGCGTGGGAGCCGGGTGCGGGCCGTCGTCTCCGAGCTGAGGAACGAGAAAATAGACATAATCCAGTGGGACCCCGAGCCCGCTCGCTTTATTGCCAAGGCCTTGAGCCCGGCTCGCGTGCGCGAGGTCTACCTGGACGAGGACGAGCGGCAGGCCGAGGTCATCGTGCCGGACGACCAGCTCTCGCTGGCCATCGGACGCGAGGGCCAGAACGCCAGGCTGGCCGTGAAGCTAACCGACTGGAAGATAGACATAAAGCCAGAGAGCCAGGCGGCTGAGTACGAGGAAGAGGAAGAGGACTGGGAGCCCGACGAGGACTCGACGATGCACCGCTGCCGGGCGGTCCTCTCCAACGGACGGCGGTGCGCGAACATGGCGCTGCCGGGATCGCTCTTCTGCGGCATACCGTCGCACCAGGCACAGGCCGCAGAGTTCGAGGGCATGGTAGAGGGTAGGGGATCGGATGAGTAAGCGCGTATACGAGATAGCCAGGGAACTGAACCTGGAGAGCAAAGAGGTAATAGGTCGCCTCAACGACGCTGGGGTGCAGGTGAAGAGCCACTCCTCATCCGTCGACGAACCCGACTACGAGCGGGTCTTCGGTGCCGCCGCCAACGGCGACGTAGCCCCGAACTGGCGCACCGTAGCCCAGGAGGAAGAGGTTCAGGAAGCCCGCGAAGAGGCCGAGCACGCCGGCCACAACGCCACCATCGCTGCGGCGCCCTCCGAGGAGCCCGCCTCGGAGCCGAAGCAGGATCGTCCGCTCAAGAAGCGGCGACGAGTCGTCATAGACGCCAGTGCGAGAAACCGCGGGGCTCGCACGAGCGTGCCGGCACCGCATCGGGAGCCCGAGCGGGAGTCCAGCGAGACCGAGGCGAAAAAGCCTGACAGCGACGCTGTGCAGGTTGAGCCAGGGGCAACCGTTAAGGATCTGGGAGAGGCCATAGGTGTTCCTCCGACTCAGATCATCAAGATCCTCATGGGTCTCGGCGAAATGAAGACCCTAACGCAGACCCTATCCACTGAGGAGATAGAGCTCATCTCCGAGGAACTCGGGATCGAGGTCGAGATCGGCGCCGTGGAGGATCTGGCCCCCGCCGAGATGGCGCCGGACGATGCCCCGGAGGAGCTGGTCGAGAAGCCGCCCGTAGTCACGGTGATGGGCCACGTGGATCACGGCAAGACGAGCCTTCTCGACCGCATCCGCCAGGCGAACGTACAGTCCGGGGAGGCTGGGGGTATTACCCAACACATCGGGGCCTACCAGGTCGCAGTGGGCGACGGGGGGAAGAGGATTAGCTTTATCGACACCCCCGGACATGAGGCGTTCACGGAGATGCGCGCCCGTGGGGCGAAGGTGACAGACATAGTCGTGCTCGTCGTCGCCGCCGACGATGGCATCATGCCCCAGACGCTGGAGGCCATTGAGCACGCCCGCGCGGCGGGCGTCCCGCTGGTCGTCGCGGTAAACAAAATAGATGTCCCGAACGCCAACCAGGACCGGGTGTTCGGCGAGCTTTCCGAGCGAGGTCTCGTACCCGAGGTCTACGGCGGCGATACGATCACGGTGCCGGTCTCCGCGAAGACCGGCGAGGGCATAGACGAGCTGCTGGAGAACATCCTCGTCGTCGCCGAACTCGAGGATTTGAAGGCGAATCCGAAGGCGCCCGCGAGTGGGTACGTGATCGAGGGCGAGCGCGACCCTGGCCGCGGCCCGGTGGCGACGCTACTGCTGAGTCGCGGCACGCTCAACAAGGGCGACGCTGTCCTCGCGGGGACCGCGTACGGCAGGGTGCGCGCGATGCTGGACTACACCGGCAAGCGTGTCAAGGACGCGGGACCGGGTACGCCGGTGGAGATCCTGGGCCTTTCGGGTGTGCCCGAGGCCGGTACCCGCTTCGAGGTGTTGGACCACGAGCGACTCGCCCGCGACAGGGCCCAGCAAGCCGAGGCCGCTTCCCGGCGCCAGGAGCTCGCGCAGGGCGGCACGCGCCGGACGCTGGAAGAACTGCTGGGTGAGGGCGGCACGCAGGACCTGAACCTCGTCGTCAAGGCGGATGTGGCGGGTTCGGTGGAGGCGCTCAAGGAGGCGCTCGCCAAGCTCTCGACCGAAGAGGTGCGCGTTAACATCGTGCGCAGCGGAGTTGGAGCGCTCACCGATTCTGACGTCATGCTGGCTTCGGCGAGCGACGGGATCCTGCTCGGCTTCAACGTGAGGCCGACCAATCCGGCCAAGCAGGTCGCCGAGCGTGAGGGTGTGGAGATCAGAACTTACGACGTGATTTACAAGGCCTTGGAGGACATTGAGGCCGCCATGCGCGGGATGCTCGCCCCGGATATACAGGAGCGGGAGACTGGCACCGCTGAAGTGCGCCAGACCTTCAGGGTGCCTAACGCAGGCGTGGTCGCCGGCTGCATGGTGACGAGCGGCGAGATCTTCCGCAACAACCGCGTGCGCGTGGTGCGCGAGGGCTCGATCGTCTACGAGGGCAGCATAGCGTCCCTGAAGCGCTTCCGCGATGACGCCCGCTCGGTGCGCGAGGGCTTCGAGTGTGGCGTCGGCGTGGAGAACTTCAACGACCTCAAGGAGGGCGACGTCCTAGAGTTCTTCGAGACCATAGAGGTCACGAGGTAACCTCGGTCCTTTGTTCTTCGCTGTTAGGCTCGAGCTCGAGCTGCCTTTTGCCTTCAGCCTGAAGGACAAGCGCCAGACGCTGCGCTCCCTGAAGGACCGCCTGCGTCGCAAGAACGTCTCGGTGGTCGAGTCCGACTACCAGGACATCTGGCAGCGTGCCACCTTGGAGATCGCCCTGGCGGCGGTCTCCCGTGGCGCCGCCGAAGAGAAGCGCGAAGTGATCCGCCGCACGCTCCTGAACTACGAGGAGCTTTCGATTCTGGAGTGGCGCGAGCAGTTCGGGAAGGTTTGACGGAGCTCTTGTGAACGGACGTACGCGCAAGGTAGAGTCACAGCTCAAGGAAATCGCGGGCGAAGAGGTAGCCTCGCTCTCCGACCCGCGGATCCAGGGTCTCGTGACCGTGACCGGCGTCAGGGTGAGCCCGGATCTCGCCCAGGCTACGGTCTTCTATAGTGTCCTGGATGGAAAGGATACCGGAGCGGCCCACGAGGGGCTTCAGAGTGCCGCGGGCCGCGTGCAGGCTGCCGTTGGGGCGCAGACGCGCCTCCGGCGCACGCCGCGGCTGCGCTTCGAGCCGGACCCGGTTGTAGACCAAGCGACCAGAATAGAAGCCGCCTTGAGGGAGGTAAAGACGAGTGACGACTAGAACGACGAATAATACCGCTCGCGAGGTAGCGGATCTGCTGAAGACCCTGGACCGCGTCGCCGTGACGACACACGTGGGGGCTGATGGGGACGCTATAGGCGCCTCGGCTGCGCTCGTGCGCCTGATGCACTACCTCGGTGCTGAGGCGGTATTCTGCCACCAAGAGGCGGTCCCAACCTACCTCGAGTGGCTACTGCCGGACGAGGCCCTGCGCGAACTACCCGCGGACCACGACCTCCTGGTCCTCGATACATCCCGCGCCGACCGGGCCGGCGTCCCGGTGCCCCAGGCTGGCGTCCGCCTGAATTTAGACCACCACGAGGACAACCCCCTATACGCGGAGTACAACCTGCTCGACCCGCGGGCCGCGGCGAGCGCGGAGATCGTCGCCGACCTGTACTCCGAGCTCGGGGTACCGATCGACAAGTCCGCTGCCGAGGCGCTCTACGTTGGCATCAGGACGGACACTGGCGGCTTCAACTTTCGCAACATCTCACCTCGCGCACACGAGCTGGTCGCTGACCTGTTGCGGGCCGGCGTAGTGCCGGCAGAGGTGAGTGAGCGGATCAACCGGCGGGGCAGCATCGAGCAACTCCGAATCGTCGGCGTCTCGCTGGCTAACGCCGTCCGCTACGGGGAGGTTTTGATCTCGACCGTGGAAAACGCCGACTACGAGCGAACCGGTGCGACCGAGCTTGACTCGAAGGAGTCCATAGACCAGTTGCGCACCGTCGCCGGCATCGACGTGGTTGCCCACCTGCGTGAGGTACCCGAAGGGACGAAGGGCTCCCTACGCTCCGAGACGGTGGACGTCGGCGAGATCGCGCGCCGCTTCGGCGGAGGTGGTCACCGGCTGGCCGCCGGGTATACCACCCCGCGTAGGCCCCGCGAGGCCCGCGAAGAGCTGCTCGAGATCCTGAAGACGACCTCCACCTCCGTGGACCTCGGGGGCGAGCGATAGCCGGAGGGGGCCTATCGGGCGGCTTGCTGCTCGACAAGCCGTGCGGCATCACGAGCGCCAGGGCTGTCGCGCAGGTCAAGCGGCTGCTGCCGAAGAAGACCAAGATAGGGCACACTGGCACCCTCGACCCTCTCGCCTCCGGGCTGCTGGTCATGTTAATCGGGCGCGCCACTCGCCTCTCCCGCTATGTGACGGGTCTCGATAAGACCTACACCGCCACTGCCCGCTTCGGCGCTGTCTCGGACACCCTGGACGCGGAGGGGGAGATCACACGCCTCGACGCCCCGCACCCAGACGAAGCGGCGATCCGCTCCGTCTTACCCGAGTTCATAGGTGACCTTCTGCAAACCCCCCCGATGGCCTCGGCCCTGAAGCTCGAGGGCGTCAGGCTCTACGAGCTCCACCGCCGCGGCCTCACCGTAGAGCGCCAGGCCCGCCCCGTGAAGGTACACTCCCTCGCCGTGACGGGCGCGGACGTGGAGCAAGGCACCGCCACCTTCGAGATCTCCTGCACCAGCGGCACTTACGTACGCTCCCTGATCCACGACATCGCCGCAGCCCTCGGCTCCAACGCCTACCTTACCGCCCTCCGTCGCCACACAGTAGGCCACCTCACTCTCGGCGCCGCCTCGACCCCCGAAGACCTCGACGCCGAAACCATAACTAACCGCATAATACAACCAATCGAAGTCGTCTCCCACCTGCCGGTGGCTGACGTTGCGGCCGGGGTCCGGCGGGATGGGGTGTGCAACGGGAGGCGTCTGGGGAGGTTGGGCGTCGAGGGCAGTTGCAGGGTGATGTGCGAAGGGGAGTTGCTGGCGATCTACCGGGACGAGGGTGACGGAGCGAGGGCCGAGGTGGTGCTGTGCGCGGGGTAGTTGTGCCGCTTGGTAACTTCGACGGCGTGCATCTCGGGCATCAGGCTGTGTTGCGGCGGGCCCTCGAGGAGGGGCGAGAGAGGGACGCGAGAGTCGTGGCGGCCACTTTCGATCCCCACCCGTGGGCAGTGTTGGGCGCGGATGGGTCACCTAGGCTCTTGACGACTCTGGAGTTACGGCGGGAGGCGCTACTGAGTTACGGGGTGGACGAGGTGCGCGTGATCACCTTCGATCTCGCCCTCTCGAAAAAGAGCCCGCGCGAGTTCGTGCGGGACGTGCTCGTTGGGGAGATGGGGGCTGAGGCCGTCGTGGTCGGGGAGAACTTCCGGTTCGGACATAGGGCCGCGGGCGACGTTAGTGACCTCGCTGCCTTGATGGAGGAGATGGGGAGGACGGCCCACGCGGTGCCCGTGCGTGGTACCGGGGAGCAAAGGGAGATCAACTCAACCCGCATCCGGGCGCTCATCTCCGAGGGTGAGGTGGTAGAGGCCGCCGGACTCCTGGGGAGACCCTACGTTGTCAGGGGCGAAGTGGTTGAGGGAGACAGGCGGGGCCGCTCCATCGGCTTCCCGACCGCCAACGTGCGCCCTGACCCGGCCGCGCTCGTGCCGGCCCGCGGCGTGTACGCGGGCTTCGTTCGCGTCGGCGAGGAACCCTACGCGGCCTGTACCAACGTGGGAGTCGCCCCCACGTTCGACAGGGCGGAGAGCCGGGTCGAGGCGCACCTCCTTGACTTTGAGGGCGATCTCTACGGCTGCATCGTGGACATCAGCTTCGCGCAACGAATACGGCACGAGCGACGCTTCTCCAGCGTAGACGAACTCAAAGCGCAGATCTACCGTGACGTCGAAGAAGCCCGCCGCATCACCCGAAACTCGGAATAACTTCCGCCCGATCAGGGCTCCCACTGCCCCGCGGCCTCGATTCTGAGAGGTTTTCCGGCAGACCGGCGGGGCACGTGGCCGATTCGGGCGTCGAACTCGCCGCGGGAGCGCAACGGGTCGCCGCGAAGTTCGGCGGCAGCGTTCTGAGCTCTGAGACCCACCGGGCAGTCGGCTCCCCATATGCGGACATGGTGCTCTCTACCATCACCGGAGTTCGAGGGTCCTGAGTCGTAGCCCTGTGCTGCCGCCCGAGTGGACTGGGCATTCGGCGGACCTCGGCGAAGTTTGAGCCTCCAGAGCCCTGTGGTCGGTTCTCTCGCGGGGCCGATAGCGACGCCACGGCTGACGGTAGTATTCGCTACATGTGGTAGCATATACGCCGAATGGGTTAAACCTTAGAGAAGTGAACGGCTAGAGAAGTGAACAAAGAGGAGAAAGAAGAAGTTGGCTGTAGTAGCGCATAAAGAAGAGATCATTCAGGAGCACCGGACGCACGAGGGAGATACTGGGTCGCCCGAGGTGCAGGTCGCAGTGCTGACGCGGCGCATAGCGCACCTCACGGAGCACCTGCGCGAGCACAAGCACGATTTTCATTCGCGGCGCGGTTTGTTGAAGCTGGTCGGTCGGCGTCGCCGGCTGCTCACGTACCTGCAGAAAAAAGACGTCGAGCGCTATCGCACGCTTATTGCCAAGCTCGGCCTACGCCGGTAGGCCCGGGTAAACCGAAAAAAGTAAGAGGAGAACATAATATGCGTCTAGAGATACCTGTAGGCGAGCGCTCGATCGTGCTCGAAACTGGGAAACTCGCCCGCCAGGCCGGTGCCGCTGTCACGGCTAAGCTCGGCGACACCACGATACTTTCCACCGCCACCCGCTCCAGAGCGCCGCGCCCGGGTGCCACGTTCCTGCCCTTGAGCGTAGACATCGAGGAGCGCATGTCCTCGGCTGGCAAGATCCCTGGCGGTTTTATCAAGCGCGAGGGCAGACCCTCTGAGCGCGCGATCCTGACCTCCCGTCTCACGGACAGGCCTCTGAGGCCCCTCTTCCCCAAGGGCTATCACTACGAGATACAGGTCATAGGTACCGTCCTCGTCGCCGACCAGGACGTCCCCTACGACACCGTCAGCATGGTCGGAGCCTCTGCGGCGCTCGCCCTCTCGGACCTGCCGTTCGCAGGGCCCATCGGGGCTGTGCGCGTCGGTCGCTCGCTCGACGGCGAGTTCATCTTGAACCCGACTTACGACCAGATTGCCGAGAGCGACCTTGACCTCGTGGTTGCGGGGACGAAAGAAGCCATCACTATGGTTGAGGCCGGGGCTAACGAGGTCCCCGAGGCCGTCATGGTGGAGGCCCTCCAGCTCGCCCAAGACACGGTTCGTGCGCAGGCCGAGGTCATAGAGGCTTGGGCAGGCGAGCACGGTAAGGAGAAGCAGCAGGTCGAGGAGCCGGAGGAGAACCCGCTCTTCGCCGGGCTGCGCGAGCAGTACCTGGATCGCGTCAAGGCCGGCATCGTTCACACCGACCGCAGGGCGCGCAACGAGGCGCTTGACGCCCTGCGCGAGGAGATGGTGGAGGGCTGCGACGAGGAGCAAGGCCCCTTTATCGAGGCCGCGTTCTCGGCGATAGAGAAGGAGGCGTTCCGGGAGCTTTACCTCAAGGACCGCAAGCGGACCGACCTTCGCGGCTTCGAGGAGATCAGGCCGACCTCGGCCGAGGTACAGGTGCTCCCCCGGGTGCACGGCACGGGCCTCTTCACCCGGGGCGAGACGCAGGTCTTGAGCTCGCTGGCCCTGGCCGACCTTGGCCTCTCTCAGCGGCTGGACACCATCGAGCCGCAGACCGGCAAGCGCTACATGCACCACTACAACTTCCCGCCGTTCTCCACCGGCGAGACGGGCAGGCTCGGCAGCCCGAGGCGGCGCGAAATCGGGCACGGCGCCCTCGCCGAGCGCGCCCTCGTCCCGGTCGTGCCTTCTGAAGAAGAATTTCCCTACGCTATACGCATAATATCTGAGGTGCTCGAGTCCAACGGCTCCTCCTCTATGGCGAGCGTTTGTGGATCGACGCTGGCGCTAATGGATGGCGGCGTGCCGATCAAGGCACCTGTCGCGGGTGTGGCGATGGGCCTGGTCAAGGAGGGTGATGACTACGTGATCCTCTCGGACATCCAAGGACTCGAGGACCACATGGGCGACATGGACTTCAAGGTCGCGGGTACGAGCGACGGCATCACCGCGCTCCAGATGGACATGAAGATCACGGGTGTCTCGGCGCAGCTCTTGCAGGAGGCGCTGGAGCAGGCAAAGGTGGGGCGGTTGGAGATTTTGGAGATCCTGCGTGGTGCCATTGCCGAGCCGCGCGCCGAGGTCTCAGACTACGCGCCGCGGGTTGAGGTCTTGAAGGTACCGAAGGACAAGATCGGGATGCTCATAGGCCCCGGCGGCAAGACCATCAACGCATTGCAGGAGCAGTTCGGGGTGAACATCTCCGTCGAGAACGACGGCACGGTCTACGTGGCTGGCGAGGGCGTCGTCTCCAAAGACGCGGCCGGCGCCATAAACGGCATGATGAAGGACGTGGAGGCCGGCGAGATTTACACCGGCAAGGTCGTAAAGACCACCAACTTCGGCGCCTTCGTCGAGCTAACCCCTGGCCGCGACGGTCTCGTGCACATCTCGCGTCTCGCGCCGGGCAAGCAGAGGGTCGAGCGGGTCGAGGACGTCGTCACCGAAGGCGACCGCATCAAGGTGCGCGTCCTAGAGATAGACAAGCAGAACCGCATCAGCCTGGAGAAGCTGGAGGGCTAGTGACGGACCCTAACGTAAGGCGCAAGGATCTGCCTGGTGGTCTACGGGTCTTCTCGGAGCCCCTCTCGGAGGCGACGAGTGTCACCCTTGGGGTCTGGATCCGGGCCGGCTCGCGCGACGAGAGGGTCGAGGTGGCCGGGATCACCCACCTGATGGAGCACATGCTCTTCAAGGGGACCCCCGAGATGGACGCCCTCGGCATCGCCCAGGCCTTCGAAGGCATAGGCGCCCAGGAGAACGCGGCGACGGGCGAGGAGTACACCGTGCTCTACGCCCGCTTTCTGCCCGAGCATCTCGGACGAGCCCTCAGTGTCATGGGCGACATGGTGCTAAGGCCCACGTTCGCGGACTTGGAGCGCGAGCGGGAGGTGATCGTCGAGGAGATCAAGATGTATGAGGACAGGCCCGACCAGATGGCCGACGAGTACCTCTCATCCCTGATCTTTCACGAGGATCCGTTGGGACGCCCCATCATCGGATCCGCAGAGACGGTCCGTGGTGTTGACCACGATACTCTAAAGACCTTTCACCAGAACACATACACCGCCCAGAACGTCTTTGTGGTCGCGGCGGGCAAGCTCGACTCCGACGAACTCGAAGGGATGGTCGAAAACCGGCTCTCCGGTTTGCCCGAGGGGGAACCGTTCGTGCGGGAGGCGAGTCCGAAGAGGCCGACCAGCCGCATCTCCTACAGGTTCAAGGATACGGAGCAGTACCACGTCTCCATCGGATCTTTAGGCATCCCGGCGAAGAGCGAAGACCGCTACGCCATGGCTGCCCTCAACAACGTGCTGGGTGGCGGCATGAGCAGCCGCCTCTTCCAGGAGGTTCGCGAGAAGCGCGGGCTCGCCTACGCCGTCTACTCCTACCACCAGGGCTATTCTGACGCCGGCGCGATCAAAACCTATGTCGGATCCACCACAGGCAACGTCGAGGAGGCCGTGAAGGTCATCGTCGAACAGCTTGGCCGTGTCCAGGAGGAACCCGTCGTGGCCGAGGAGCTCGAGCGCACCAAGCAGCAGCTCAAGAGTTCGACCTTGCTCGCCCTGGAGAGCACCGCCGCGAGGATGAACCGCGTGGGCCGCAGCATTATAACCGGAGCCGAGCTGCTCACCCCTGAGGAAATCTCCGCCCGCATAGAGGCGGTCACCTCAGACGACATCACGCGCCTCGCCAAAACGTACTTGAACGCAAACGAAATGTACCTCTCTGCCGTCGGGCCGAAAGAGCTCGACCTCGAGAGGTACCTGAACTAGGCTTCGGGCTACAGCCCGCGCGGAGTTGGCTGATGCCAGGGGTCTATAGCCTCGATAAAGGAGGAGACAACGCTGTTAGATAACAAGACCTTGCAGGTCGTGCCTTTAGGAGGACTAGGAGAGATCGGCAAGAACATGACCGCTGTGCGTCAGGGGAGCGGAATCATCTTGGTGGACGCCGGTATGTCGTTCCCAGACGAAGAGATGCCGGGGATCGACCTCGTCCTGCCGGACTTTACGTATTTGCGCGAACACTCGAACGAACTAAAGGGGATAGTGCTCACGCACGGTCACGAGGATCACGTGGGGGCGCTGCCTTACCTGCTGCGCGAGTTCAACGTGCCGGTCTACGCGACCAAGCTAACGCTCGGGCTCGTGCGCAGCAAGCTACAGGAGTTTGGGATAAAAAAGGGCGACCTGCGCGAGATAAAAGCTGGCGACACCCAGAACCTTGGTGGTTTCGGTCTTGAGTTCGTCAACGTCAACCACTCCATCCCCGACGCCGTCGCGATCGCGATCCGCACCTATGCAGGCCTGATCGTCTTCTCAGGTGATTACAAAGTAGACTTGACGCCGATCGAGGGTGAGCCGATAGATTTAGGAAGATTGGCTGGGCTAGGCAAGGAGGGCGTTCTGGCCTACTTCGGCGACTCGACGAACGCGGAGAGACCCGGTTACGTCCCCTCCGAGAAGACTGTCGAGGCGACCTTTCAGGACGTCTTCAAGAAGGCCGAGGGCAGGATCATCGTCGCCTCCTTCGCCTCCCACATACACCGGGTAAGCCAGGTGGTCGAGGCGGCAAAAAGGCATGACCGGCTCGTCGGTGTGGCTGGACGCTCCATGGTGCGCAATGTGCAGATTGCGCGCGAGCTCGGATACTTGGACTTGCCGGCCTCAATGCTTGTCGAGCAACGGGACATCAACAAGGTTCCCGACTCAGACATCGCCGTTCTAATGACCGGCTCTCAGGGCGAACCGCTCGCCGCCCTAAGTCGAGTAGCCAACGGTACCCACCGTACCATAGAAGCCGGCCCCGGCGACACAGTAGTGATAGCTGCACACCCGATCCCTGGCAACGAGCGCGGCGTATCGCGCACCATCAACAACCTGATGAAGCGCGGCGCGGACGTCTATTACAGTCCGTTGCACAACGTGCACGTGTCCGGTCACGGGGCGCAGGAGGAGCAGAAGATAGTTCTCTCGCTCCTTAAGCCCAAATTCCTCGTGCCCGTCCACGGCGAGTTCAGGATGCTCAGGCATCACGCGAACACTGCAATTAGCGTCGGCATCCCGGAAGACAACATCTTTATCATAGAGAACGGTGCCTGCCTGGAGTTCAAGAACGGCACCGCGCGCCGCGTCGACAACGTCGCCGCCGGCATGTTTCTGGTAGACGGCGGGGGGCTCGCTGAGAGTTCGGACGGCGTGATGCGCGAGCGCCAGCAGCTCTCTGAGGATGGCATGTTTATCGTCGTCGCTCGCATCAACGCCCAGAACGGCCAGCTGTTAGGTCCTCCTGACGTGATCTCGCGCGGCTTCGTCGACCCGCAGGCCTCTAACGGCCTTGTCGACGAGTCGATGGCCGCTGTGACACAGACTCTAGAGCGAACCGCGAACAAACGGGTTACGGATCAGGAACAGTTGAAGAAGGAAATCCGCAAGGACCTCTCCGGTTTTCTCACCGAACGCACCGGCAAGCGCCCGATCATCCTGCCGCTAATAGTAGAGGTGTAAAGGTAAACCTCTACTATACCTTGCGATTGCCGCTAGACGAGATGCTTATGCGCTAGACTTGGGCCGTGGCTAGGAGCAAGCGCGTGCCTAAAAAAAATCAGAAGAAGGGCGCAAACGGCAGGGGGGGCAGGAAGTCCCAGAAGGGGGTTTCTCCCCTATCCAAGTTGAGGGATGGCCTCGACGAGGCCGTCACCAGGGAGGCCGCCGGGATCACCCTCGTCGTCATCGGCCTTTTCTTCAGCGCGGCGTTCGCCAGCGGTCGGGGCGCTTTCCTGGGAGAGGCAGGTCACTTTGCAGCCACCCATCTAATGGGGAATGTAGGTCTCCTGCTCGCCCCGCTCGCGGCACTCGCCGGCGTCCTCCTGTTGTTCAATCGCCTCTCTACGCGACGTGCGGCGGGGGCCCTTCTAGTCCTCCTGGCCGGCGCGATGACCCTGGCGGCGAGGCTACCCAGGCCGCCCCTCCTTTCCATGGGGTCCTACCCTGACGCCGGGGGTATAGTCGGCAGCGGCCTCTACGGCGCGGTCTACGCGGCCGGCGGAGCCATCGGGGCGGTCTTGGCGCTCGGGCTGTTGTACGCGCTTGGCCTCTCGTTGCTTACTGGCGTGACCTTCGGTACCGCCCTCGGCGCGCTAAAGACCCTCGCCGAGGGTCTGCTGCGTCGGGGACGCAGCTTCGTGAACCGGCTGCGCGAGGGGAACGTGTCTGGCGCTAGCCCCGAGGCGAGCGAGAGAAAGGGCCACGCTCGTGGCCCTTGGACGAGACGGCGGACGAAGGAGGTCCCCGTCGTGCGGAACCTGCACGAGGAGGAGTTGGTGCCGGAAGCGGCAGCGTCCGAGGGCGAGGCGACCAGGGAGTTCGAGGTGGTGCTGCCACAGCGGCGGGAGGCTCCGGCTTTCGCGGAGGAGCGGGAGGTGGCCCCGGGAGATTACACGCCGCCGACGGTCTCGCTGCTCGGCCTCGGGCACGGCAACCCGGAGCACGACGCGGAAGGGACCAGCCAGCGGCTCACCCAGGCACTTGCGGACCTCGGGGTGGAAGCCACCGTCCTTCGGGCCGTGGTAGGTCCGCGGGTAACCCGTTATGAGCTCAGGCTCGGGAGCGGGGTGAAGGTGGGCAAGGTCAGGATCTTGCAGCAGGATATCGCCTACGCGCTGGCGGCAACGGAGGTCAGGATACTAGCCCCAATCCCCGGCAAGAGCGCGGTTGGCGTCGAGGTGCCGAACACGCGCCCGGCAAAAGTTACGCTCGGAGACGTCTTCCAAGAATATCCTAACGCTAACGACTGGACCCTGCCAGTGGGCCTGGGCAAGGACATCTCGGGGCGGGCTGTCTTCTTCGACCTTGCCGAGATGCCGCACCTCCTGGTGGCCGGGACGACCGGCAGCGGCAAGAGCGTCATGCTCAACGGGTTGTTAACCTCACTGCTCTTAACGACTGACCCTCGGCAGGTTAAGATGGTTTTGATCGACCCCAAGAGGGTGGAGTTATCGCAGTTCGGGAGAGTGCCGCACCTGATCACGCCCGTAGTCACCGACGTCAAGAAGGCGGCCAACGCGCTCCAATGGGGCGTCGCGGAGATGGAGCGGCGCTACGAGGTGCTGGAGAGGCTTGGCGTCCGCTCGCTGGAGGGTTACAACGACCGGGCGGATACCGCGATGCCCTACGTGGTCGTGGTCATAGACGAGCTCGCTGACCTCATGATGCAAGCAGGGGCGAAGGTCGAGGACGCCATAATCCGTCTCGCCCAAAAGGCCAGGGCGGTGGGCATACACCTTGTCGTCGCCACCCAGCGTCCCAGCGTCGACGTTATTACCGGCATGATCAAAGCCAACGTCCCCAGCCGCATCGCCTTCGCCGTCTCAAGCCAAGTGGACAGCCGAGTGATCCTGGACATCCCCGGCGCCGAGGCCCTGCTGGGTATGGGCGACATGCTCTACAAACCCGTCTCGGCCGCCCGGCCCTCGCGCGTACAGGGCGCCTTTATCTCCGAGCCCGAGGTGGAGCGCGTGGTCTCCGCCGCCGTGGAGGCGGCTACCGGACGGGCGGAGGCGCGCTTCGTCGAGGAGGTAACGGAACCCGCCAACATTAGGGAAGAGAACGACGAACTCGAGGACGACCTCTTACCGGATGCGGCGAGCTTCGTCGTCTCCACGCAGCAGGCCTCCGTGAGCGCCGTTCAGCGGCGCTTTCGGGTAGGGTACTCGCGGGCCGGCAGGATAATAGACGCCCTCGAGCGCAAGGGCGTCGTCGGCGCTTTTGAGGGCTCCAAGAGCCGCTCCGTGGTGGCCACTACGATGGACCTCGAGTCCATGTTCGGGTCGGCAAGGGACGCGCAAGCGGGGCCCCCCGAAGGCGGCGAGGCCGGCGAGCGTTAGTAGCTTTTGTGATAACCTTTTAGGTCTATGGAAGACTGTCGAAACACCCGGACCTCGGCGAACTGCGACCCTCTGGACGGCGAGGCCAAAATCGGACGCGTCTTGAAGCAGACTAGAAGGAAGCGAGGCCTCTCCCTCGATGAGGTCGAGCAGGCCACCAAGATCCGCGCGCGCTACCTGAGCGGCCTCGAGCGCGAGGACTACGCCATGCTGCCCGCCGCCGTCTACACCCAGGGCTTCTTGAAGACCTATGCCAACTACCTCGGCCTCGACGGCGAGGCGCTCTCTCGGCAACTCAGGAGTCGGCAACTCAGGAGCCGCAGGAGACCGCGGCGAGAGGGCGGGATCAACTACAAGCCGCCCAGCAGCGACTTCGAGCAGCCCCTAATTAGCCCCAGCGGAGTGGCCGGCACCGAGAAGCGTATGGTCTCCACCTCCGCCGTAGTGACCTTACTCGCCGCGCTCCTCGCGCTCGCCGCCCTCACCGGGCCCCTCTACCTCGTCGGTCGGGACGTCCATATCAGTAGCGCCAAGGAGAACACGCCGCCGGCACCTACCGCCGAGAAAGCGCCCGGCGGCTTCCGCCAGGAGCCCCAGAGTACGGTCGACGACGCCAGGGCACCAGCAGAACCCGACGAGGAGTTGGTGAGCAGGACTGAAGGTGCTACTGGCGAAGGCGCTGACGGCGCGCCACAAGCCGAAGAGCCGACCGCCACCGGGCAGAGCGCTCCGGCGGACACCCTGCTGGTATCGGTAACCGTGCAAGCGAGGCCGGCCTGGATCCTCGTCCGTTCCGACGGCGTCCTTGCCTACGAGGAGACCGCCCCGCCCGGCTTCACGCAGACCTTCGAGGCGGACAGTCAGCTCTCCATCACGAGCGGGGATGCCGGGGCCGTTACGGTTGAGGTCAACGGCCAGGACGCCGGGGCGCTGGGAAGCGTGGGCGAGGTAGTCACCAAGAGCTTCAACCTCAAGAGTCCGAGCTGAGGCCACCGCGCGAGGATTTCGATGGGCAGAAAGGCACTTGGGAGCCCGTACCCCCTACAGTATAATCGTTCCTGGCAAATGCCGATTACGTACCTTGTTGGCGCACTCGCTTTTTGGAGGATCCATTGGATAAGAGCAAGGCCATAGACGCGGCCGTCTCCCAGATAGAGCGGCAGTTCGGGAAGGGTTCGATCATGCGCATGGGCGACGAGGAGCGCCCGGGGATAGCCTGCATCCCGACCGGCGCCCTGGCTCTCGACCTGGCCCTCGGCATCGGTGGCGTCCCGCGTGGCCGCATCGTCGAGATTTTCGGCCCCGAGTCCAGCGGTAAGACGACCCTCGCCCTGCACATCATCTCCGAGGCCCAGAAGGCCGGCGGCCTCGCCGCCTTCATAGACGCCGAACACGCCCTCGACCCGACCTATGCCCAGGCCATCGGCGTCGACCTCGAGAACCTCTACTTCTCCCAACCGGATAACGGCGAGCAGGCGCTCGAGATAGCGGATACCCTCATCCGGAGCGGCGCCCTCGACGTCGTCGTCATCGACTCCGTCGCGGCTCTCGTGCCTAGGGCTGAGATCGAGGGGGAGATGGGCGACTCTCACGTAGGGCTTCAGGCCCGCTTGATGAGTCAAGCCTTGCGAAAGCTCTCGGGGTCGCTCAGCCGTTCGAAGACGACGGCGATCTTCATCAACCAGCTACGGGAGAAGATCGGGGTGATGTTCGGCTCGCCAGAGACGACGCCAGGGGGTCGAGCGCTGAAGTTCTACTCTAGTGTGCGCCTGGACATCCGCCGCATCGGGGCGCTCAAGGTCGGCAACGACGCGGTGGGCAACCAGACGCGGGTGAAGGTCGTCAAGAACAAGGTGGCGCCGCCTTTCAAAACGGTGGAGTTTGATGTCATGTACGGCGAGGGCATCTCTCGCGAGGGGAGCTTGCTCGACGTCGGCATCGAGCACAGTGTGATTCAGAAGAGCGGCGCGTGGTTCGCCTACGGAGATGAGCGCCTCGGCCAGGGCCGGGAGAACGCCAGGCAGTTCCTCAAGGAGAACGAGGAGGTGCGCGAGCGCATCATCGCCGAGGTCCACGAGAAGCTCGGCTTCACCGAGCCGGTCGAAGACCCCGCTGACGGCGCGGAGGGCCCCGCTGACGGCGTCGCCGACCGCGTCGCCGACCGCGTGGCCGAGCGGGCCGGGCAGGTGCTTTAGGGGCCGGGCGTAGGCCCTGCTGAGGGTTTGAGATGCCCGAGATAACCGGCGTCAGGGAGCGCCGGGGGAGGGTCCTCGTCTTCGTCGACGGCGGGGTGTGGGCCGAGTTAGACGGCGCCGTTGCGGCAGAGAGCGGCATCCGCGAGGGGGCCATTTTCTCGTCCGAAGAGCTTTGCCAGGTTCGGGTGGCGGGGGAGAGACCGCTCGCGATGGGTCGCGCATTCAACCTTCTAGGTTACAGGGCCCGCTCCGAGATGGAGGTGCGGGAGAGGCTCGGGCGTTACGGCTACCTCGAGGAGACGGTAGAGGGTGTAATCCTCCGCCTCAAGGAGCTAGGTTACCTCGACGACGAGGAGTTCGCGAGGCTTAAAGCGCGGGAGAAGGCGCGGAAGTACGGTCCGCGGCGGGTCTCGGCCGAGCTGCGCCAGAGCGGCGTGGGCGAGGACCTCACGCGGTACGTGGTGAACGAGGAGTTCGAGGGGCGCTCGGAGGTGGGTGAGGCTCGATCTGCTGCCGCGCGGCGGTATAATAGGCGTGGGGCCGACGCCGAGGCGCGTAGGGTCTACGGCTTTCTGGTTCGCCGGGGCTACTCGGCGGAGGTCTGTGCCCAGGTCGCCCGCGAGTACCGGGCGCTTCCGGAGGTCGGAGAATAGTCGATAGAGCTTGATGCCGGGTCGCTCTGTCCTCGGGGCAGGCCCGTTGGAGGGACAACCTGTGAGCGTATTATTTCTGGTCTTGGGGCTGGCTGTCGGCCTCGTCGTCGGCGCGGTCTCGGGCTACTTCGTCTACAAATCACGTATGTATACTCGTCAAACGCAGGCCCGCGCGGACGCCCGCTCCATAGTGGAGGACGCGACGCGCGAGGCGGAGACCAAACGCCGCGAGGCGGATCTCGCCGCCAAAGAGTCAGCCCTGAAGATAAAGGACGCCGCCGAGGCCGAGGTCAGGGCCCGGCGGGCGGAGATCGCTCGAGTTGAGGAGCGCCTGGACAACAGAGACAGCTCCTTGGAGAGGCGCGAGGGCGAGCTCGACGAGCGCCGCCGAAGGCTCTCGGAGGCCGAGGAAGCGTTGCGGCGCCAGGAGGAGGACCTCAAGGAGAAGGAGGCGGAGCAGCTCAAGGTACTCGAGGAGGTCTCCGGTCTGACCCGGGCCGAGGCCGAGATGAGGCTCCTCTCCAGCCTCGAGTCAGAGCTCGAGAGCCGTCTGGGGCAGATGGTGCGCGACCGGACGTTTGAGGCCGAGGAGCGGGCCGAGGCAGAAGCGCGACGACTCATCTCGACCACGATGGAAAGATTGGCCTCCGACCTCACCTCCGAGTCGACGGTCAAGGCCGTATCACTCCCCTCAGACGACATGAAGGGCCGCGTCATAGGCCGCGAGGGCCGCAACATCCGGGCGTTCGAGGCCGCCACCGGTGTGGACGTGATCATCGATGACACCCCTGAGACGGTCGTGATCTCCAGCTTCGATCCCGTTCGCCGCGAGGTCGCCCGGGTCTCCATGGGACGGCTCGTGCAGGACGGACGTATCCACCCCGGGCGAATCGAGCAGATCGTGGCCAAGGCCAAAAAGGACGTGGAAAAAGAGATAAAGACCGCCGGACGTCAGGCCGTCTATGACGCCAAGATCTCCGGCGGGATGCACAACGACTTGATACGCCTCCTCGGGGCGCTCAAGTACCGTACCTCCTACGGCCAGAACGTCCTCGCTCACTCGGTCGAGGTCGCCAACCTCTGCGGCATGATGGCGCAGGAGCTCGGGGCGAACGTCAAGCTCTCCCGCCGGGCCGCACTACTGCACGACGTCGGAAAGGCTATAGACCACGAGGTCGAGGGCACCCACGCCCTGATAGGGGGCCGCTTCGCCAAGAAAAGCGGCGAGTCCGACGACGTGGTGCGCGCCATAAGCGCCCACCACCACGAGATCGAGATGGAGACCGTAGAAGACGTCCTCGTAGCCACCGCCGACGCCGTCTCGGCCGCTCGCCCAGGGGCCAGGCGTGAGACCACCGAGACCTACATCGAGCGCTTGCGCTCCCTTGAGGACATCGCCCTCGGCCACCGCGGCGTTGACAAGGCCTACGCGATACAGGCCGGGCGCGAGATTCGGGTGATGGTCCAACCGTCCGAGGTGGATGACCGCATCGCCGCCAAGCTCGCCTACGACATCTCCAAACGTATAGAGACCGACCTCGAGTACCCAGGACAAATAAAGGTGACCGTCATCCGCGAGAGCCGCGTGAGCGAGGTAGCCCGCTAAGCGCCCGCACTCGGCGGACGCTTAGCGCGGGAGTAGTAAAAGGTGATGGACGGCCCCTACAGGGACCTCGGTGCCGGCTTCGCCCGACTCACGGGCCTCGAAGGCGCCCGCAGGGGCCCCTCGCGCATCACCCACGTCGAGGACGCCCTTCTGGAGCTTCTGCGCAACGCCCGCGACGCCGGGGCCACGAGCGTCTACGTGGCCTCCTCCTTAAGGGATCGCCGCTATCGGACCCTTACCGTCATCGACGACGGCCAGGGCCTCCCCGAGACCCACAAGGACTTGATCTTCGAGCCCGGCGTGACCACCCGCCACCTGAACCCCATCTCCGAGCCGGCCAACCAGGCCGCAACCCCCCACGGCGCCGGCCTCTCCCTCTACCACATCAAGAACCTAGCCATCCTCGCCGAGGCCCTCTCGCCTTCGTCGCCAACCTCCATCAGCATCACCTTCGACACCCGCACCCTCCCGGAACGCAACCTACAGTCCGCCACCCGGCCCTCCCTGAGCAACCTCCGAGCCACCGTCCAAACCTTCACCCAGCAAACCTTCTCCCGACAAACCAACCCCACTCGCCTGCGCGCCTACTACGGACCCCCCGCCCGCATCCTAGCCACGCTCATAGATAATCGCATAATACAACCAAATGTGGGGGCGGGCCGGTTGAGGAAGAAGGCGGTTGAATTGGGGCTCAGGGTCTCTTTGAGGACAGTACAGAGGATTCTGCGGGGTGAGGTCCGGCCGCTGGCGAACGTGGGGATAGGGGGGGTAAGTAAAGATGAGCCGGGCCGGGAAGAGTCGGGGCGAGGGAGAGAAGGAGATGGGCCTGTGCTCGTGCTGGGGGAGCAGGAAAGAGGGGAGATCGCAGCTATACTAGGACGGGTGGTGCGGGCCGAATACCTCGAGGTCGAAGACGTCCGGTTCGAGGCCCGTCCGGGAGAGATCTTCGTTAGAGCTCGAGTCTACGAGCTGGAGGAAGAGTATGAGTGATACCTTGAAAGCGCCGCACCCCCTGCCGATACCCCTCTCGCGCAAGCCAAATGAGCGGGACGTTGGGCATCCCACGACTCGGAGCGGTGTCGGCAAGACGGCTTGCATCCGGACCTTCGGTTGCCAGATGAACGTCCACGACTCCGACCGGATGCGGCGGATGATCCAGGACGCCGGCTACGCCGAGGTCCAGCGCTACGAGGACGCCGACCTCGTCATCCTTAACACCTGCTACGTGCGCGAGAACGCTGTGGACCGCGTCCGCGGCCACCTCGGTGAGCTCAACCGACTCCGCCGCGAGGGGCGCGTCAAGAAGGTCGCGCTAACCGGCTGCGTCGGCGCCGCCTCCGAAGCCGCGGACCTCGAAGAAACCTACAACATAGACCTCGTCCTGGGTACTCATAATACATACGAGCTGGCGGAGTTTGTAGGCCTTCCCACGATGCGGGAGACCTACACCCCCGATCTGCCAGGGACCGAGGGCGAGCACGGGGCGTTTGTCACGATAATGACCGGGTGCAACTACCAGTGCAGCTACTGCATAGTACCGACTGTGAGGGGACGCATGATCTGCCGCCCGAAGCAGAGCGTTCTCGATGAGGTGGACGCCCTGTTGGCAGGCGGCACGCGTTACGTGACGCTCCTCGGCCAAACCGTTGACGCGTGGCGGTACGGCGGGGAGAGGTTCTGCGATCTCCTGGAGTCAGTGGCAGACAGGGCGCCGCGCGTGTGGTTTACCACTAGTCACCCCTCTAACATGGAGGACAGGACGCTCCGGGCTATCGGTGAGAAGGAGACCATCGTAAAGAGGCTGCATTTGCCCGTGCAGTCGGGATCCGACCGGATGCTAAAGATCATGCATCGCGGCTACAAGGCTGAGAGGTATAGACGAAAGATCGAGGTCTTCAGGGAGGCGGCGCCGGACGGCACCCTCAGCACCGACCTGATAGTGGGTCATCCCGGTGAGACGGAGGACGACCACCGGAGGACCCTCGAGCTCGTAGAGGACTGCGGTTTCGACTCGGCCTATATCTTCAAGTTCTCTCCGAGGAAGGGTACGGAGGCGGCCGGCCTTTTGGACTCCGTCCCGGACGAGGTGGTCCAGCGACGCTTCCTTGAGGTGCTCAGGAAGGTGGAGCAGAACGCCTTCACCAACAACCAGCGCAAGGTCGGCTGCGACGAGGAGGTCTACGTAAGGCACGGGAGCACGGACGATGGGAAGGCCATCGGCGAAACGTGGAGTGGGCACGCGGTCCACGTGAAGACCGCCGCCGAGCCCGGCGAATACGTGAAGGTCCGTATAGACTCCGCCGGTCCGCACGTGCTCTACGCTAGTGCACCGACGGCATGATCTTTTTCGGGCGGGGCGGGGCATAACGGCGGACCAAACGTCGGTCGGCGGGCGTACCGGCTCGAAGAATACCCTGGTCGTGTGTGGACCGACCGCAGGCGGAAAGAGCGAGCTAGCGGATGCCCTGGCTGAGGGCCTTGCTGAGGGGGCGACGGGGCGTGGAGGCTACACGCCGACCATCGTCGTGGATTCCATGCAGGTCTACAGGGAGCTGCCCATCATAACCAACCAGGCCCGCCGGCGGCCCGCCGAGCTGGTCGGGATCGTTCCCGTGACCGAGGAGTGGACCGTCGCCCGGCACCGGGCCAGCGCCGAGGCGGTGATTCGGGAGTCCGGCACCCACTTTGTCCTAGACGCGGGCACGGGGATGTACCTGAACGCCATCCTCCTCGACATCCCCCTGGCGCCCAAGGTCTCCGCTGAACACCGAACGCTCGCTAGGGAGCTCGCGGAACACGCACCCAACCCTCGGCACGCTGCGCGGGCGAAGGAGCTGGAGCTGGCGGGCGCGCGCAATCCTGGCTCCATCTGGGATGGACTACCACGCTACGACGCCGCTATCTTGTACCTGCGGCCCGAGAGGCCCGCGTTAGACCTATCCATCTCCCGCAGGACCGCCAAGATCGTAGGCGACGGTCTGGACGAAGCGAACCTAATAAGGCGGATGCTGGCCGATGGAGCGCCCGTAAACCCTTCCGTGAGGGAGTCCGTGGGCGTCAAGGAACTAACCGAGTACCTCGCCGGTGACCTACTCACCCTGGACGAAGCCGAGGACCGCATAAATGCTCGTACCCGTCGGCTCGCCCGCCGCCAAATACGATGGTTCGATAAGCTGGCTCGTACCCTCCAGGCCCGAACCCGCGTGCGGGTTCTACGCGGAACCTCTCCTCTGGAATTTCTGAATAGTATGCATGATATAATGGAAACATGAGCGAGGCTAGAGCGATACTGGTTGGGGCGGGGGAGCCCCGTTACCTGGCTGAGCTCGGACGGTTGGCGGCGACATTGGGGATGGAGGTCGTCGGCGTCATGGAGCAGGGGCGCAGGGACGGCACGGGGTACCTTGGGCGTGGCAAACGGGAAGAGCTCGGGAAGCTTGTGAGGCGCGAAGGGGCGAGATTTGTCGTATCAGACGACGAGTTGACGGCTTCGCAGGCACGGGTTCTCGAGAAGGGCGCCGGTGTCTCCGTCGTCGATAGGACGGAGTTGATCATCCGCATCTTCGAGGCGCACGCGAGGGACGCGGCGAGCCGGCTTGAGGTGGAGCTAGCGGATCTGGAGTACCGTTTGCCGAGGGTGAAGGGTAAGAACCCCGAGCTCAGCCGACTCGGCGGCGGCGTGGGCGGGGCACGAAGGGGGCCAGGCGAGCAGCAGCTTGAGTACGATCGGCGGGTGATTCGGGGTCGTATCGAGACGATAAACCGCAAGCTGCGCGAGGAGAAGGCGGGCAGGGAGGTACGCGGTGCCCGCCTCAAGGGGGGCGGACTGCCGACGGTCGCACTGGTCGGTTACACTAACGCCGGCAAGACGACTATTCTGAACGCCCTGACCGATGCGGGAAGGTCTACGAGGGACAGGCTCTTTGAGACCCTCGAGACGACGACGCGTTTGGTGGAGGGCGGCGCAAGAAACGGCAGCGATGGCGCGGGAGCGAGGCCTGACTTCGTTGTGACCGATACCGTCGGGTTTATCAGGAAGCTTCCGACGCAGCTGGTCCACTCGTTCGCGTCGACACTGGAGGCGGCGCGGGACGCAGACATCATGGTTATCTGCGCCGACGCTTCGAGCGAGGCGCTGGAGGACGAGGTGGCGACGGTCAGGCGTACCCTCGCCGACGGCCACGCCGTCAACGCGGAGGATGCCAGAGAATCGGCCGACGACCCGGTGCTGTGCCTCAACAAGATGGACCTCGTCCCCGAGAAGCGTGCGGTCGAGGTCTCAAGGGAATACCCCGAGGCCGTCAGGATCAGCGCGCTCGCGGGCTGCGAGTCGCTTGTAGAGGAGATCTACCACAGAATCTCCTTCCACAGGCAGAGGATGGAGGTCCTCATCCCGCACGCCGATTACGGGGCCGCGAGCCGCCTCTACGGGCTTGCCGAGATCCACGCCCAGCGCAATACCTCCGCGGGCCTATGGATGGACGTCAGCCTGCCACGCGCCGCCTCGGCGCGCTACAGCCACTACACGCAAACCTGATCCAGGTTGCCCGATAACGCCCTGCGTCTCTACCCGCTCCCGACCAGAGAAGAATCGCCAGCCTCCATCCACCGCCATCTTCGGATAATACCAAAACGCGACTCGGACCCTCTCCCGCATACAATAGCGAACATGGTGGCCTCCGCAGACGGGAGGGCTGCCGTTGGGGGAAAGGCGTCCGGCATCGGTGACGCGGTGGACAGGATCGTCATGCGCAACCTGAGGGCGCAGGTGGACGCCGTTATGGTCGGAGCGGGCACGCTGCGTGCGGAGCGGCTCTCGCTGGGGCTCGACGAAACCGCCCGAGGACCGCAGCCTCTTGCCGTCGTCCTGACCGGGAGCGGCGACTTACCCGTGCAGGCGAACTTGGTCCCGCAAGAAGGCCAGGACGTACTGGTGATCTGCACAGAAGCGATCGCGGACACCTTCGAAGGAGGGCCGTACGATGAGGTCGAAGTGCTGCGCGTCCCCAGGACTCCTGACGGATATCCAGATCTGGAGCAGGCGCTGCGAACCCTAAGGCGTGAACGTGGGGTAGGACGCTTGTTGGTCGAGGGCGGACCAAGGTTGATCGGGGCCCTGATCGCCCGCGGCCTCCTCAACGAATTGTTCCTGACAGTGGCCCCCAAGCTGCTCGGAGGAGGAGCCCCAGCAAGCGACACAAGGACCATAATAGACGGCAACCTCCCGACGCCGGAACCTTTGCGTCTCGTGTCCGTACATCTTTGTGGCGGAGAGATCTTCCTCCGCTACGCCCTGCGTAGCGGACCCGACTAAAAATGAACTTCCGAGAATTCCCGTTATGCGAAGTTCGCGCTTTTTAGCTATACAATGTCTAGAGTGGTGTGCAGTGTTATTTAGCCGTTATTTTGCCATTGTTCCTTCTGTGCTTCGGATGGCGGTT
>DASQVA010000142.1:0-3724 GCA_035641035.1 Rubrobacter sp.
GGAGATCTGGATGGGGAGCTCCGCGATGCGCGCGTCGAGGGCCGATAGACCGCTCTCAAGCTCGCCGGTCCGCTCGGCGAGGCGGGCGACCTCGTCGGTAACGGCGCCCTGGAAGGCTGCGCGGGCGCGCCGGTAGCCGAAGTAGGCCCGCAGAGCGCGGACGGAGGCGACCAGCGAGATCAGGGCCCCGAGGGCGATCAAGACTAAGAATACGGTGGGCATTTCGACGGCTACGGTAGCACGGCGATCCCGGACTTTACAAACCTCGGACCGGTGCTAAAATCTTCGCCACGTCGCGGGGTGGAGCAGTCTGGTAGCTCGTCGGGCTCATAACCCGAAGGTCGCAGGTTCAAATCCTGCCCCCGCTACTCCTATGGGGTGCCGCTGCGGCGGCACCCTTAACGTTTCGGAGCTCTCTCGATCCCCCGTAGAACGGCGAATACGCGCAGTTTAAGATCGAGTACCATGGGGTAGGCACTATGAGTATTGCGTATGGAAGCGCGGAAAAGTGGGAAAGGACGGAGCATGACCGAACAGAGCAGTGGTAGCCAGGCGCAGGGGAGCCCGCTGAAGACGGATATGGGCACCACTACGATAAGCACCTCCGTGGTCTCCCAAATCGCGGGCATCGCGGCGCAGGAGGTTGAGAAGGTACAGATGGGCGGCGGCGCCAGCGCGGCCGTCGGCGGCTTTTTGCAGAGCGTTACTGGTAGCGTTACCGGCGGCGGCGCCGGTGGCGGCAACTTCGCCAAGGGCGTGAGCGCGGAGGTCGGCGAAGAAGAGGCGGCTATAGACCTAACGATGGCCATCGAGTACGGTCAGTCGATCCCCCAGCTCACCGAGGCCGCGCGGCGCAACGTGATCAACCGTGTCGAGAGCCTGGTCGGCCTGCGCGTGACCGAGGTCAACATAACGGTCAACGACGTCCAGGTCCCGGAGGAGCGTCCGATGCTCGGCCAGCAGGAAGAGGTTGAGCGCCAAGCCCGCCAACAGGAGCAGCGCGCCTAGACCAAAGAGACCATCCCTTTGAGCTTCGGACCGGGGTATCGTACCCTGGTCCTTTTTGTGCCCCTCTGGTTTGTGCCTCCCTGGCGGTAATCGCTTGCGGTCGGGACCGGGCGCCCTCCACCGGACTTCCAATGTCTCTAAACTGTCCGCATGGAATTCACGCGATTTACGAACGCCGTGCGGCAGACGGCGGTCCGTTACGGTATGGACTTGGGTCGCCCACTGGTACTAGTCTCCGGTGGCCCGGACTCTGTAGCGTTGCTACGGGTGATCCTCGATCTTGACGGTGAACCGGCGGCGCTGCACGTGGACCACGGCCTGCGCGAAGAGTCTCGGGAGGACGAGGAGTTTGTCGGCGGGCTGTGCAGCCGGCTGGGCGTGCGCTGCGAGGTCCGGCGGGTCAGGTTCGAAAAAAGGGGCAATCTGCAGGAGCGGGCGCGGCGGCAACGCTACAGGCTCGCGAAGGAGGTGGCCGGCCAGCTCGGACTACGGACCGTCGCGACCGGCCACACGGCGGACGACGTGGCCGAGACGGTCCTGATGAATCTGGCGCGGGGGACCGGATTGCGCGGGCTCGCGGGCATCCCCCCGGTGCGCGGGCGGGTGGAGCGGCCCCTGATCGAGCGCACGCGCCAGGATGTCCTCTCCTACCTCGCGGGCCTGGGTCAGCCTTACCTCACGGACCCGACCAACCTGACCGGCAAGTACGCCCGCAACCGCGTCCGCTCAGAGGTCCTGCCTGTCTTGCAGGAGCTCTACCCAGGGGCTACCCGCAACCTGGCGCGGGCAGCATCCCTCGCCCGCCAAGATCTCGAGGCCCTCGAAGGGTTGGTGGGTGGGATCCTCGAGACGAGGGGCGAGGAGGCCGTCGTGCACCTTGATGTGCTGGCGGAACTGCGGCCTGCGCTCCGGCGTCACGCTGTGCGGCAGGCCTACTCGGCGGTGCTCCCCGAAGCGCCGCCGCTCGGCTCGGCGCTCGTCGAGGCGATCTTGAGGCTGGCCGAGAGAGCAGAGGGCACGCGCACGCTGGACCTACCGGGTGGGGTTGTCGTCGCCGCCCGCGGAGGGGAGGAGCTTGCCTTCTACGTGAGGGTGGAGCCGCCGGAGGGTGAGGAGGACATTCGGGTCGGGGAGACGGCGGTCTTCGGGGGGTGGAGAATCTCGGCTTCGGAGGTCTTCCGCTATGAACCGGGGGACGCAGCACGGGCCGAGGTAGCCTACCTCGATGCCTCGAAGGGGCCATACGGGGTTCGGGCGGTTCGGGAGGGGGATATCATCCGGCCGTTGGGTCTCGGCGGGAGCAAGAAGGTCTTGCGGACGATGATGGACAGGAAGGTCCCGGGTGACCTCCGGCGCCGGTCGCCGGTCGTGGTGGGGGGGGACGGGGCGGTCGCCTGGATCCCACTTGGGGAGCTAGGTGAGGGGTTCAAGGTGGATGGGAAGACGGAGAAGATACTCAGGCTGGAGGTGGCAAGGATCTCGTGAAGATGTCCAGTATGATGCCCGACGTGCAGGAGGTTCTCATATCCTCCGCGGATATTGAGTCGAAGGTGCGCGAGATCGGGGCGCTCATCAGCGAGGATTACCGGGGCGAGAAACTGCTGCTCGTAGGCATCCTGCGCGGCGCCGTCGTGGTTATGAGCGACCTCATGCGCAATATAAACCTGCAGTGCGAGCTGGACTTCATGGACATAAGCTCCTACGGCACCGGCACCTCCTCCAGCGGCGTCGTACGCATCCTCAAAGACCTCGAGGAGGACATAACGGGCCGCCACGTCCTGATAGTCGAGGACATCATAGACACGGGGCTCACCCTCTCGTACCTGAGGCGCTCGCTGCTCGCCCGCAAGCCGGCTTCGCTTGAGATCTGCTCCCTCCTCTCCAAGCCCTCCCGCCGGAGGGTCGAGCTCGACGTCAAGTACCTCGGCTTCGAGGTTCCCGACGAGTTCGTGGTGGGGTATGGACTCGACTACGCTGGGGCCTACCGCAATCTCCCCGACATCTGCGTCTTGAAGTCCGAGGTCTTCTCGGGGACGCACAACTGAGAGACAGAACACCTCCCGTCCGCCGGCAGGTAGTATAATTCCCGTGTCCTAGACACATCCCACGGAAGGTAAGAGGGTTTTGGGCAGAATCTTGAGAAGCGGCGGGCTGCTGTATTTCATCATCCTGATAGTTTTGGCCGTCGTCTTGGTGAACATGTTGAGCCGGGGCAACCCGGATGTGAAGGAGCTCGACTCCCGGCAGTGGCAGCAGGCCGTGGAGGACAAGCGGTTCGTCACCGACCTCCCCGCGACCAGCGAGGATCGGCTCACGGTCTACGATGAGGACCAGACGGTTAGGGGCCTCCTGAAGGGCGACGGGGGCGAAAAGGCGAACTTCGAGTACTCGTACACGCAGTTGACAGACGTGGCCGGCCAGCTAGACGAGTCCAACATAGCCTACGAGGTGGACCCGCAGAACACCGGGTTTTGGCTCACGCTGCTAGGTACTCTAGCGCCCATACTGCTCATCGTGCTGTTCTTTATACTGTTCATGAGCTCCATGCAGGGCGGCGGGAACAGGGTAATGAGCTTCGGCAAGAGCCGGGCGCGCCGCATGACCAAGGACTCCCCAAAGGTCACCTTCGCCGACGTCGCTGGGGCCGCCGAGGCCGTGCAGGAACTCACGGAGATCAAGGAGTTCCTCGAGTCGCCCCAGAAGTTCCAGAAGCTCG
>DASQVA010000143.1:0-2156 GCA_035641035.1 Rubrobacter sp.
CCCTCTTCGGGCTCGCTCCCCGGTTACAGTGGCGGGACCGCGCCGGACTCGAACCGGCTTCCTGCGTCCCTCCGCCGCCTGTCTACTTAAGCGGGCAGCATAGACCTCGGCCCTCCACGCGTCAACCGCCCCGTTCGCGGCGGGGCGTGGTATAACGCGGTGGTCGCATGGAGATCATCCTCAACTTCCTCCAGTCCATCCCCAACTCCCCGAGCGGGGTCCTCGATTTCGTGACGGGCCTGCTCCTCGCGCATGGCTACCTCGTCATCTTTCTGGGTGCCGCGCTCGACAACTTCGGCCTGCCTTCCTCCGGGGACATCGTCCTCTTCGCGGGCGGGTTCTTCGCCAACAACGGGCAGGCGGCGCTCCCGCTCGTCATGCTCAGCGGGTTCGCCGGTGCCCTCGTCTCGGACAACTCGGTCTACTGGATCGGCAGGATCGGCGGGCGGCCCCTCATCGACCGCATCCTCAAGATCCGGTTCCTCCACTTCCTGATAAACGAGAAGAGCCTCGAGAAGGTCGAGCGCTACTTCGACTCCCACGGGGGCAAGACGGTCTTTGTCGGCCGCTTCGGGCCCGGCCTGCGCAGCATGACCCCCCTCTTCGCCGGCGTAACCAGGATGGGGTACTTCAGGTTCGTCCCCTACAACGTGGCGGCGGGCCTCGTCTGGGCCGTCGTCTACTCCCTCGTCGGCTACGTCTTCGGCCAGTACTGGGGCGAGCTCCTCGCCGTCGCCAGGTCTTTCGGCTACACCATCGTGGCGCTCGTGGTCCTCGTCGTGCTCGCGCTCGTGCTCCGCAGGAGGTACAGGCGCAAGAAGACCTAGCGCGGTCCCCGGCGCCGCCTCCCGGCGCGGGCGTGCTTCAGGTCGACGACGATCACGAAAGAGACGATCACGAGCAGGCACCAGGAGCTGATCTTCTGCAGCGAGACCACCTCCCAGCCCCCGGCCTGGCCCGGATAAGTCCACGCCCCCAGGTACGTGGAGAGGTTCTCCGCGATCCAGACGAAGAACCCTATAAACAGGAACGAGACCACGAGCGGCATGCTCCGGCGCCGGCTAGTCGCGGTGAACAGCACCCTGGTCCTGAAGAACACGACGAAGACCCCGACCGCGAGAACCCACCGAAAGTCCGGGATGAAGTGGTGCGTGAAGAAGTTCAGGTAGATGCCGACGCTCAAGGGCACGCTGAGCGCGTAGGGCGGGTAGTTCTTCAGGTCCAGGTCCAGGAGGCGCCAGGCCTGGCACATGTAGCTCGCCACGGAGGCGTACATGAAGCCGCTGTAGAGCGGGACGCCGAAGACCTCGAAGAAGCCCTGCTCGGGGTAGCTCCACGAGGCTATGGCAGGGTTGGTCTTGAAGATCTCGAGCACGATGCCTAAGGCGTGGAAGGCGCAGAGGGTGAGCACCTCGTCCCGCGTCTCGATACCCAGCGCCACCAAAGCGACCTGCGCCAGCACCGCCCCGATAAAGATAAAGTCGTAGCGGGCGAGCCCGAAGAGCGGCACGTGGCTGGAGAGCAGCAGGATCGCGATAAAGATCCCCGGAAACAGGCAGGCCCTTGCCTGCTTGATCCCGAAAACCACCAGCTCCGTTAGAAGCGACCCCGTCGAACCCTTACCGGAGTCCGCCCCCAAAGATCTACCGGCCACCCGGACGCGCGCGGTCCGGCACAGAGAGATCTTTGGGCCGCGGCTCCGTCAAAGGCACCCTCTCCCCTAATACCACGCGCAACTATAGCAAAGCCGGCGGAAGTTCCACGAGCAGGGCCCGGGCCGCCGAATACCGAGCGGCCGCCCGCCGCCGGCGCGTTCATCTCCCGCCTCCGCGGGACCCTCTCGGCGCCGGACGGTTAGCCCCCGTCGCTCCTGACCGGGGTCGCCTCGTAGTGGCGCATCTCTTCTATGTCGTCGAAGAAAGGCCGGACCGACGCGAAGAATGTCCGGAACCCGGGGCTCCTTCTGAAGCCCTGCTCGTGGCCCTCGATGGAGTCCCATTCGATCCTGACCACGTAGTTGGCGGGCTCCTCGACGCCGCGGGAAACCTCGTAGCGCAGGCAGTGCTCTGAATCGTCGAGGACCGACGCGGCCTCGCCGTAGGCCCGCTCGAAATCGGCGCGCCGGGACTCGGGAATGCTGTAGCGGATGTACTCCA
>DASQVA010000144.1:0-3424 GCA_035641035.1 Rubrobacter sp.
TACCGAGGAAGGCGCCGAGGTCGGGCCGCTCATCGACGAAGATCAGCTCGGCAAGGTCGAGGAGCTCGTAAACGACGCGCTCGACAAGGGCGCGAAGGCGCTCGTCGGCGCCCAGAAGCTCGACGGCCAGGGCTACTTCTACGAGCCGACGGTGCTCGACGACGTGCCGAAAGAGGCCGATCTGCGCTACGAGGAGATCTTTGGTCCCGTGGCCCCGGTCTTCTCCTTCGACTCCGAGGAGGAGGCGGTAGCTGCGGCGAACGACACAGAGTACGGTCTCGTCGCCTACGTCTACACGAGCAACTTCAATCGCGCCGTGCGCGTGATCGAAGGTCTCCAGACAGGCATGGTTGGCCTGAACCAGGGTATGGTCTCCAATGCCGCCGCGCCTTTCGGCGGGATCAAGCAATCCGGCTTTGGCCGCGAGGGTGGCTACGAGGGCCTCGAGGAGTACCTCGAAACGAAGTACGTCGCTGTCAACCTCCCCGCCGAGGTCCCGTTCTAGGAAGGTACGGAGCCCACTTCGTGTAAGGCGTAGCGGCGGCGCGTGAACCCTATCGCTGCCAGGAGCACGCTCGCGAGCTACATTTAGCCACGATGACCGCGAGCGTTCGTAACCGGCTCCTGGCTTTGGGTTTTCTCTGGGGAATCCTGCTCGCGGCCGTTCCCGCGTTTGTGATGACGGACCCTTACCGGCTTTCGGGCTTGCTCGTCGCGTCCCTGGTGTGCGCTGTGTTGAGCGGCTGTGTGGGCACGCTGGCGGCTGGACGGCGGGCGGCGACGAGCGCCGCCCGTTCGGGAGGCGCTGGGCGTTCTAGCCTTCTGGCCGGGATCGGGACCGGGGCCTCGCAAGGACTCGTGGGTGGGGGCGTCGCCGCGCTCATTTTCTGGGGGATTATGGCCGTGTCGATCTCCGGCTTCACGCTCCAGAACCCGGTCGAGCTCTCCGTCCTCATGGAACCGGACGTCTTTCTGGGTAGCTTCTTCGTCGCCCTCTCGATTTTTCTGTACGCGTTAGTGGGCGGTCTTTTGCTCGGCCCCGTTTTCGGCACGCTCGTGAACCGCACCGTCTGCGCCGGAGGGAAGGAGGACCTCGTTGTACGCTAGGCTCCTCGGAATAGGGCTCGTCTACGGTCTCGGCTTCACGCTCATAAAGTCTCTCTTCCCGAGCCCGGTAATATTCTTCTTCGCGGGCGGGGAGAGTACCGAAGGAAATCTCACGGTACTGGCGAGCGTGTACGTAGCCTCGGGTATCATCGCCGGTGTTGTCGGCGGGCCGCTCTTCGGAGCCCTTCTACTCCGCCGCAAAGGCTCCGGCGCAGACGTGGGTAGGCTCAGCGCGGTACCGACAGCCGGTGCAGACCTCTGGCGCGCGCTCATTTTGAGCTTCGTGTTCGCGATGCTTATCGGCTTGATCTCAGGGCTTCTCATGATTAGCGCCTACCAGTTCGGTGTCCTACCCCCCGGCGGGGTTCTCGACCCTTTGAGGCTTATCCGTAGCTCCAACTTCTCGCCCGGCTATCCGCTCCTCGTGGCCTGGACCCTAGCCCGTGACCTTCTTCCCGCCGCGCTCGCGGGGCTCATCCTTGCTCCCTTCGGCGGCGGCTTCCTATACCGCGTCTACACTTTCCGCCGCCCGCCGAAGGGCCTCTCCTCCCAAAACAGATCCTTCGAGGATTATTAGGAGCGGTTAGGAAGAGGGCTAGGGTAGTCGTTGCCTGACGAGACGCTGACTGCTAAATAAAGCTGACGAGCGGGGCGATCTTGCACTCTGTCAGTGCGTAGCTCCCCCGAGCCCGTGCCGGGCGCACCCGGTACTCCAGGCAGTTAGCCCGGCAGTCCACCTTCCCACAGGGTACCTCGACCGTGCCTAGGTCCTCGACGATGCGGACCACCGGATCGAGGTCGTTTCCCGGTGAGGCGTCCGTGCGGCGGGCGTACTCGCCCTCTTCGTAGGAGAACCGTCCATAGCGAAATGCGGGCATAAAGCGAATTATACACTAACTATTTGACCTGGATCACACAGAATTAGAGTAGGAGCTTCTCCCAAAACATTCGAGCCTTACGCGATGCGGCAGCGCCGATCTCACTATCGCTCTCAGGCGGCGTTGTCGTATTGCACTGCGCCGGTACCCTCGTCGGGCACGGGCTCTCCGACTGTGAGATCTCGCAGGCCGTCGCCGTTCGTGTCGCACCCTTCGGGGAGCAGGCAAAGAAGCTGGTCGTCTGCGGGGATCTCCTCCAGAATCACGATGCTACCGGCCGTCCCTTGTGTGGGGTAGGATTCGGCGACGGGCCCCGTGTACGTGGCTATCACCGGCTGTCCGACCTGAAGATCGTCGAACGAAGCCGGGACCTGTAGATCGCCTGAGCGGCGGAAAATCTCGGTCTCGCCAGCCACGGTGAAGGCGCCCTTGGCTGACCCCGACTCGTCGGCGGGGTTCTCCTCCACGAGTACTGCAGAGCCCGAAATGCTCGTAATGGAGCCCTGAACCTCGCTACCGGTCTCCGTCTGCGCAACGGCCAGAACGGCCGTTGCCGGCAGTATTGCCAACGACGTCGCCATCAGGATCAACTTCTTCACAACGGCCTCCTCCATGAGTCCCAACAAAACATAGCAAAATCTTCTCACCACATTTCCGTATTTGCATCCTCCGAAAGTATGAGTCTCGGCGCCCGAAAGGATGATCCGGGCCCTGGCCCAGACGAAGTTGTAGAGCCACCCGTCTCCGTCGCGGGGCGGTCCCTAACTGGTAACATGCTTCCTGTGAGGGTGAGGCTTGAACAATCGGGGCCGAACGAGGTTTTCGCGCCCGACGGGACTCCACGGGAGCTGTACTGGCCGGTACTCGACGAGCTGGAGCGGATGGGTGTCGAGGAGTGGGAGAGGCGCACGGGTCGGGCCCGCGAGAGGTACCTGGCCGAGCAGCACGGCTTTGGCATCCTCCAAGGGGATAAGAGGCACCCGACCGATTGGTTCCCCCGCCTCCTCTCCGCCACCGACTGGGAGGTTCTGGAGCGCGGTCTGGCCCAACGGCTGCTCGCGGTCAACGAGTTCCTGAGGCGTCTCGAAGCCGGCAAGGAAGAGGTGGTCCCCAAAGAGATCCTGGAAACCAGTGCCCTCTACGACACTTCTATCTCCAACCGTTTCGGGGAGGTGCCTGCGCGCCAGATGGGCGTAGACCTCGTCGCCCTCGAAGAAGATGGAGGCTGGAAGTATCGCGTCATCGAGGACAACGCGCGGATGCCGGTGGGGGCGATGACCATGAGCCGCCTACGGGCGCTGACCCCCGACATCTTCCCGGAGGCATACGCGGCACTTGGGGTGCGTCCTTTGGGGGATCTGCTCGGGAGGCTCGGCTACGTGCTACGGGCGGCCTCCCCGCTCCCCGAGCCGACGCTCGCCATCCTCTCGACGGGTCCC
>DASQVA010000145.1:0-4833 GCA_035641035.1 Rubrobacter sp.
GAAGGAACAGGGCAGCCGACAGTCCCCCGATGCCGCCGCCGACCACGGCGACGCGCACCGCCCCGCGGCCCGTGCCGCCGTCCGCTCCTTCGCTCACGCGGCACCCCTCTTCTTCTCCGCCGGCCGCCCGTCCGCCCGCCAGGGCCCTACCGAGTAGGCCCGTCCCCGGTACGGAGACCGCCCAAAGCAGTCGCAACCAACTGAACACCGTAACAGCCGCACCGTGTGCCGCACGCGTGCTCCCTCTCCCGTTTCCGGAATCCCAAAGCCCTGTCCCATCTTGCCAGCCTCCGGTCCCATATGTCCAATACGAGTTCATTGAAAAACAGCTCGAAGGGGACATCGGGGTGGAGCTTTTCCACCGGACGAGCCGGGGCGTGCGCCTGACCGAGGCGGGCCGGTTGCTGCTCGAAGAGACGCGGCGTATATTCTCGCAGCTCGACCAGACCGTCGACTTCGTCAGACGGATCGGCGCAGGACATATCGGAAGCCTGGCGCTCGGTTTCCTGCCTTCGGTCGCGCACGGCGTGCTTCCGGGCGTGCTGCGGGGGTTCCGGGAGCGCCTCCCAAGCGTGGAGCTCTCGTTACAGGAGATGGGCCCGGACGATCAGGTGCGCTAGCTTCGAGACAACCGGATCGAGATCTCCTTCCTCGATGAGCGTCTGCATAGAGTCGAACCTTTCGCTCAGGTCGGTCACCCGGCCGTCAACGACGGCGCCTACCCGCAGGTGGCCATCCAGGTAGGTGACGAGTTTCATCGGGTCACCTCCGTGGGTTGGCCTTGGTCCGAAGCACGGCTGCAAGAGACCTCGGTAAGCTTGCCACCCTACGATTCCTCCTTCTGCCGTTTCCCTACGTTCCATTCTGATGGCAGCAGAGAAATGTGTCCAATACACTTGCCTGATCGATAGAGGCGCAACGCACACGAAATGGGCGAGCGTATGAGTAAAGCGCAAGAGCAGTCCCCCTCCGCCTGGGGCCCCAACGCCTGCCGCGCGGCAGTCAGCGTCACCTTCGACAACCTGGGCGAGGCGGCCGACCTTGAACGGGGGAAGTGGCCCGCGGGAGAGCAGCCTGGCGACCACTTCTCCGTCCGGCGCACACTTCCGCGCATCCTGCGAGTGCTCGACGAGGTGGGAATCCGGTCCACGTTCTACGTGGAGGGGATCAACGCTGAACTCTACCCCGGGGCGCTGCTCGGCATCGCCCGCGCCGGCCATGAAGTCGGCTACCACGGCTGGCGGCACGAGTACTGGACCCACTTGGACCCGTCAGAAGAAGCCGAGCGACTGCAGAGGGGCATCCGCCGGATGGAGGCTCTCGGCCTGCGGCCGCGCGGCTTTAGGCCGCCAGGGGGAAGGCTCAACCCATCCACCGCGCGATCGCTCAGAGACCTCGGCTTCACGCACTTCTCGCCGGCGGGCCGCGGGACCGGCGTCTGCGGACCGTTGGCCGCGTTACCCTTCGAGTGGCACCTGACCGACGCTTACCACTACCTGCCACGCTTCGAGAACCTCCGCAAGGCCGCGACCGGTTCGACCCACGCGCTGCCGCCCTCACACTTGCGCGAGACCTTCGGATCAGCGATGCGCGACGCGTTGCGCGAAGGCAATCACCTCTCGCTTCTGTTCCACCCATTTCTCGAGGATCCGCAGGAACGCTTCGTCGCCATGCGCAGTGTCCTCCGGGAACTGCGGGGTCTCGTCCGGGCCGGCGCGGTCTGGTGCGCACCGCACCGGGACGTGGCCTCCTCGATCCTGTGCAGCCCCGGCGCTTTCCGCCACAAGACACGCCTCGACCAGACCAAGACCTGACCACGGATGTCCTGAGATCTCCATCGGGAATCTCACGCATGGCCTGGTTCCCAACGGGGTGGGAGCGCACCTGCGCGCGGAATTGTGGTGCGAGGAACCGTGGGCGCTGTCGGCCCTCCGGGAAGGCTGTCGGGTACCGGACCGGGATATGGTAGGGGCCGTGTGGTACCGGGTCGCCGGCCGCGGTCCCCTGGCCGAGCCCGAGATACTGCCCGACACTGTATACTCTTCGCCCCACGGTCCACCCGAGCCTGAGAGTGAGGGACGGGGCGAGGGGGTCCGGGGCAGGAATCGGCCAGAGGCTGCGGCGGGCCCCCGCCCGTAAGTGCCCTCCTAGCCTGCCGCCCAGGAAGCCTTCCAGGACCGCGTAGGGGACGGCGGCGCACAGCGCCTAAACCCACAGGTCAAGTGGCGCCACGTGGACCCGGAGAAGCGGGGGTCGCACATCCGGTACCAGGTGCAGAGGATGCGAGATGACTCCGGCCCGATCGAGGCGCGCCCGAAGCAGGACGAGCAGAGTACCGTACCCTTCGGCGAGAGTACCGCGGCGGCGCTGAAGGCCCACCGCCTGCGCCACAACGAGGAGCGGCTCGCGCGCGTCCCCCTCGACGAGGACCGTGACCTGGTGTTCGCCAAGGACAGGGGCACCCCGTCCGAAGCCTCCTACGTCGTCAAACGCTCGTTCAAGCCCCTCCTCCAGAAGGCCGGTGCTGCCCTAGGGGAAGCGAGTTTCGAAACCCGTCGACATCCGGAGAGTATCGGGACATAGATTTTGGGACAACTTTTGGGACAGGAAATGCCCCTTCCAACGGCCTCCACAAGCATGCAACGCTCGGATCCCGACAACTAACGTTTTCGGTACGTTCCCCTTGGGAGCGGTTTGCCGCTATGGTTCGTCTCAAAATACTAATCGCCGAGCTACGAGCCACCCTGAGTGCGCGGAACATCTCCATACCGTGCCTGCGGCAGTGCTGGCGGCTCAGGCGGTTGACCTCCACTCCTTGGTGCGGGCACGGTCGGCGCGGTGGAGAGCGCCGCGACGATCACCGAACAACCAGCGCCGGGCACCCGATTTTGTTCAAGAACGCGGCCAGGCCCTCGCCCCCGGCGGGTGTGATCTCGGCGGGTATCACCAGCACGCCACCTCTTTCGTCACATGCTGTCCGGGCGAGCGTCTCCACGTCGGCTCCCACCAGCTGCCGGAAGGTTGCCTCGACACCTCGCTGCTCGAGCCACTGGGCGGCCTGATCACGTAGTGCGCGGGCGGCTTCCGGTCCATCGGCGAGAATGAGAACGTCCAAGGGCTCATTCTGCCTCAGCAGAGTGGCCAGGGAGAGGGCCTTCTGGGCGGTCTCGGAGCCGTCGTAGGCGACCAGCACCGGGGATCCCAGAGGGGTTCCCTGGTGCAGGATCAGGGTCGGGCAAGAGCTGGCCTGCATTATCGCCACGACTGTGGAACCCACTCGTCTCCGCCCGGCCAGCGACCATCCGATTCTCCCCAGCATAATAAGGTCCGCCTCCCGAGCCGCAGCCAAAATCTCCGAGGCGACCGGGCCCCGGACGACGCGGAAGGTCCACTCTACGCGCTCTTTTTCGGCGATCCTCTCCAATGCCCGTCGCACCCGCCCGGCGTCCGCCCGAAACCCCAGTTCGAGGCGCCGGGTGTCCAGACGCTGGGCGGTGGCCGAGAATGAGCCCACCGTCTGCATGAAGGGCAGCTGCGCCATCCGCAGTAGCTCGGAATCCTCGACGAACACCCCAGCAAGCTCGGCGCCCCAAACGGCGGCTAACTTCGCCGCCTCCTCCAGCGCCACCAGGCTGGAGGGCGAGGCGTCCAGGGCCACCAGGATGCGCCGTATGCTCGGCCCGCGCTCGCTCATTCTTCTTCTCCGTTGTCTCTGCTCGCCTGGCTAAACTGCCGCCGCTTCTCGCTCAGCTCTGCCAGCCGTGCCTCCACCAGGGCGTTGATGCTTCCTTCCGGATAGTTCCCCTCCTCATCCCGCTCGCCCGCCGGAAGCCCGGTGAGAAGTTCGATACCCTGGTCTACCGTCTCGATCGGGTAGATGTGAAATGTGCCGTCGGAGACGGCTTCGACCACATCCTGACGCAGCATGAGGTGCTTGACGTTGGAGATCGGGATCATCACACCCTGCTCGCCCGTAAGCCCACGGGCATTGCACACGTCGAAGAAACCCTCGATCTTCTCGTTAACCCCGCCGATGGCCTGCACGTGCCCGTGCTGGTTGACCGAGCCGGTCACCGCCAGGGACTGCTTGAGGGGTACGCCGGAGATCGTCGACAGCAAGGCGTACAGCTCGGCCGAGGAGGCGGAATCACCCTCTACGCCGCCGTAGGATTGCTCGAAGACCAAACTTGCCGAAAGCGAAAGCGGGCGTTCGCCTGCGTAGCGTGCGCCCAAAAAACTGGAGAGGATGAGTACTCCCTTGGAGTGGATCGGCCCGCTCAGCTCCACCTCCCGCTCGATGCCCACCACCTCGCCCTTGCCCATACGCGCCCGGGCGGTGATGCGGCTCGGATGTCCGAAGGAGAAGCCTCCCAACTGCGTCACCGAGAGCCCGTTGACTTGGCCGGCTCTCGACTCTTCGGTGTCTATCAGGATAGTGTTCCGCAAAATCTCCTCCTGGATCCGCTCCCGCGGCCGGTCGGAGCGATAGGTTTTGGCGTCTATCGCCTTTTGCACCTCGGCGGCGCTCACCACCCCGTTTTCGTACTCATCGGCCCAGTAGTCCGCCTCGCGGAGGAGGTCGGCGGTCTCCCGTAGGTGGGTGGAGAGCTTCTCGGCGTCGCTCGCCAGCCGGGAGAGGTGCTCTATGACCCGGGCCACCCCGTCCCGGTCGAAGGGCCTCAAGCCCTCCCTGCGGGCCAGCGTGCCGATCAAGCGGGCGTAGAGCGCCTCGGTCTCCGGGTTGCGCTCCACCCGATCTTCGAAGTCCGCCTCTACCTTGAACAGGTCGGCGAAATCCGGCTCGGCCCCGCGGAGCAGGTAGTAGAGCAGGCG
>DASQVA010000146.1:0-2458 GCA_035641035.1 Rubrobacter sp.
TAGCGCCCCGTCACGCGAGATCCTGTCCTTCAGCGTCCCGCGCGGCACGTACTCCATAGCGATGTAGTAAGCGCCGTCCTCAGAGCGCCCCCTATCGTAGATGGAGACGATGTTTGGGTGGGAGAGGCTGGCGGCGCTCTGTGCCTCGCGCCGGAAACGCTCGACGAACTCCTCGTCGTCGACGTACTGGCCGCGCAGTATCTTTACTGCTACGTCCCGGTCCAGGACCTCATCGTGGGCCAGGTACACCTCCGCCATGCCCCCGCCACCTAGGGGTTCGATCAGAGTGTAACGATTATCTATAACAGTCCGCTGCACGAAAGGAATCATACACTCGATGTTACTGGCATAAAATACGCCCTCTGGCGGCCTCGGAGCGGGCCGCTCCTGACTCTACGCCCGCGAGGCTTTCGCCCACTCACCCACGGTGGAGACGAAGCCCGTCTTGGCCTCGGTGTACGCTTCGCGGTCGTCTCGAAAGCGGCTGGCAATCTCGTGTTTGAGTTGTGCCTATTCCCTGAGCGTCTCAGGGTGGGCGCGGAGGTAGTCACGAAAGACGAGCCTATCGTTTCAGAGATCTCACCCAGCTCCACGACGTGCAAGTTGCGGGTACGCCAGGGCCGAACTGCGTCAACGAACTTGACGAAGAGGATTCGGCGGATTCTGGGTGCCCTGCGCCTGCCCGCCACCCCCCGTACAATAATCCGAGATTTAGGGGAGACTACCGAGCGAAAGGAACGGGATGAAGGCCATCAGGGTAAACAAGCAGGGTGGGCCGGAGATCTTGAGCTACGAGGACGTAGAAGTTACCGAGCCCGGGGAGGGCGAGGCTCGCGTGAAGCTGGCGGCGTCCGGGGTGAACTTTATAGACATCTACCAACGCACCGGTCTCTATCCGAGAGAGACGCCGTTCACGCTGGGCCTGGAAGGGGCCGGCGAGGTCGAGGCCGTCGGCGAAGGGGTCGAGGAGATCTCGCAGGGAGACTACGTGGCCTTCGCGGGGGTACCGGGAGCCTACGCCGAGTACATAATCGCCCCTGCGGAGAGGCTCGTTCCCTTCAACGTCACACTGGTAGAGGCCCGAATAGCGGCAGCGGTGATGCTCCAGGGCATGACGGCCCACTACCTGGCGCACAGCACCTTCCCCCTGCAAGAGGGCCAGACGGCGCTGGTCCATGCCGCAGCCGGGGGCGTCGGGCTCCTACTCTGCCAGATCGCCAAGTTGCGCGGCGCGACCGTTATAGGTACCGTCGGCACCGAAGAGAAGGCAAAGCTCGCGAAAGGCGCCGGGGCGGACGAGGTGATCCTCTACACCGAGCAGGACTTCGTCGAGGAGACAGAGCGTATCACGGACGGCGAGGGCGTCGACGTGGTCTACGATTCCGTCGGTAAGGATACCTTCGACGGAGGCCTCGACGTCCTCAAATCCCGCGGCTACATGGTTCTCGTCGGCGCGTCGAGTGGGGCGGTGCCGCCGGTTGACCTTCAGGTCCTCAACCAGAAGGGCGGTCTGTACGTCACCCGGCCCGCCCTCGTCCACTACACCGCTACCCGCGAGGAGCTCCTCTGGCGGGCGGAGAGTCTTTTCTCCTGGATCGGGCAGAACAACCTCAACGTCCACATCGGTGGCACCTACGAGCTCTCCGAGGCCGAACAGGCGCACCGCGATCTCGAAGGCCGCAAGACCACGGGTAAGCTGATCCTGATACCTTAAGAGGAAGCCCACCATGCAGCTAGACGCGGGGCTCGCGGTAGATGGCAAACACCTCCCCACCATCGATGAGGTCGGCCGCGCCGCCGAATCTTTGGGCTTCGCCGGGCTCTGGACCAGCGAGACCAAGCACGACTCGTTCCTCCCGCTGGCAGTAGCCGCCAACAACACGAAGAGGCTCGACCTCGGCACCTCCATTGCCATAGCCTTCTCCCGCTCCCCGATGACGATGGCTCAGATATCATGGGACCTTCAGGAGCTCTCCGGCGGCCGCTTCATCCTGGGCTTGGGCACCCAGGTGAAGGCACACATAGAGCGCCGCTTCTCTATGCCCTGGGGCAGGCCCGCCGCCCGCCTCGAGGACTACATCCTCGCACTCCGGGCCATCTGGCGGTCCTTTCAGACAAGGGAGCCGTTAGACTACAAGGGCGAGTACTACCAACACACCCTCATGACGCCGTTCTTCAACCCCGGTCCCATTGAGCACGCCGCGATCCCGATCTACATCGCCGGCGTCAACACCCGCCTCGCGCGTCTCGCAGGCGAGCTCTGCGACGGCTTCCACATCCATCCCTTCCACACCCCGGAGTACGTTCGTCAGATCGTCAAACCCGCCATCAAAGAAGGAGCAGAGAGGAAAAACCGTAACCCAGAAGAAATAAAGCTCGCCACCAGCGTCTTCGTCATCACCGGCGAAACGGAGGAGGAGGTAGAAGAGCAGCGCGAGAAGATGCGCGCCCAGACCGC
>DASQVA010000147.1:0-16393 GCA_035641035.1 Rubrobacter sp.
GGTTCTCGGCGTCGCCATGCTCGCCTTCGATCTCGACCTCTCGCAGGCCAACTACTGGGCCGCCCTCGTTGTGCTCGCCGTGTGCAGCATCTCGCTCGTGGGCTTCGGGGTCGTCGCCGCCGTCATGCCGCTGCTCTCCCCGGAGAAGGGCCAGCAGGTGACGTACATCATCTCGGCCCTCCTGCTCCTGGTCTCCGGTGTCTACTACCCCGTCAAGGTTCTCCCCGAGTGGATGCAGGTGGCCGCGCAGTTCTCCCCAGTTACGTACGCCCTCGAAGGATCCCGCGCGGCGCTCCTCAGGGGCGTCGGCGTCTCGCAACTCTGGGAGAGCATCTGGCCGCTGTTGGTGATGGGCGCCGTCTTCGTGCCACTTGGGCTCTTCATCTTCCACCTCGGCGAACGTTACGCCAAGAGGACCGGGAAGCTCAAGAGGAGCGGTTAGAGTCGGGAGCCGGTCGTCCGGGGACGACCGGCTCTCCCAGCGCTTGCCGCCGGACGAGGTGCTTTTACTGGTCTACCATGATCCCGTCGGGCGCGGTGTGGTCGAGCCCGAGCATCCAAAGGCCGTCGGAGACCTCATAGAGCCGCGGTCTTCGCGCACGGTCTCGAGTTTGCGCCAGACGAGGTCCGAGGCGATCTTCGCTGTATCCTTCTCGGCGCCGGAAAGTTAACGAAGATGGCGGTGACGCCATTTTGACCCAGCCTAATTGCTTTACCCCTTGGCATCGTGTATGTTGGCGGCTCATGCTGCTATTGACAATCATTGTCAGTATCGCGGACGACGATGCTGGCTTGGTACGGTGCCTCAAGGACTATGTGACTCGGATCCTCTCGCGGGGTTCGTTTACGAATCCACGATCTTTCTCGACATGGCCCACAACTTCGAAGTTTTGCAGCTCCTGGATAACCTCGATCGCGAAGTGGGACGCACCGTCCTCGTGGTCCTGCGCGACCTCAACAACGACGCGCGCTACTCGCACCACATGGTCGTGCTCTCCGAAGGCCGGGTTCTCACCGCCGGCCCGCCGGGCGAGGTCGTAACGGGCGAGGTGCTCAAGGAGGTTTTCTCAGTCGAGGCCGAGATCTTGCCAGATCCGCGCACTGGAGTTCCCCTGTGTATCTCCAAGGGCCGCGCCAAGCCGGGCATTCCTCCCAGATGGAAGGGCCACGGTAACCGTGAGTAGCGGGGCGCGCCGCGAGGATCGGTTGTGCTCGCTCGTCTCGAGGGCCAATGGGGAGGATCCCGCCGGCTCGGCCACACCCCTCAAGACCCGCCTGATAGTGGAGATGGCGCAACCCTGGAAGAGGGACGTCTTGGGCTCGAGGCGCTCCGCCGAGGGGCTCCGGCAGGTAGTCCAAGGTGCGCTAGACGGGGGCCTCTTGGGGGCGTTCGCCGCCGTCCTCCCTGACCGCGAGTACTCCCGCAAGGGTCACACCCGCGTTCCCTACTTGCGCAGGCCCGCCGGGCCCTTCGCCGTGTACGAGAAGGAGGACTTCCTCGTGCCCGACGGAGAGCTAGTGGCGGCGCTCGAGGCGCTGCTTCACGGGATGGGTGGGCTCTCGCGCCTCGAGCGCTACCGGCAGGACACCGCCCTAGTCTGGGACATCGTGGTCTGCACCCACGGTAGCCGCGACGTCTGCTGCGGCAGGTTCGGCTACCCGGTCTACGACACCTTGCGCAGGAGGTACGTGGCGCGCGGGAAGATCAGGGTCTGGCGATCGAGCCACATCGGCGGCCACCGCTTCGCGCCCACCCTGATCGACTACCCCGAAGCCCGCTACTGGGGCCACCTCGAGCCGTGGGCCGCAGAGGAGCTGGCGGCGAGGAGCGGCCCGGTCTCTGACCTCCGCCGGTTCTATCGCGGTTGGAGCGGCCTGCAAAGCCCCTTCGAGCAGGTCGCGGAGCGCGAGATCTTCGCGCGCGAGGGCTGGGCGTGGTCGGGCTACCTCAAGGAGGGAAGGATCCTGGCTTCGGGTAGGAACCGGGCCGAGGTGCGCATCGCCTACGAGAGCCCGGACGGGGCCGTCTCGGGCGCCTACGAGGCCACCGTGGAGACCGCCGACACCGTTATGACGCTAGAGAGCTCGGGTGGCGGGGAGTTGAGCGAGGTCGACCAGTACCGCGTCGTCCGGTTGGAGAAGCCCGGACCGACGTAGAGGGGAGGGCCAGAGATCCGACCCTCTCCCTATACTTCGAACTCGCGGGCCGGACCGGCCCGCCAGAGCGGCCCTATCATGGACATCGGCTGCCGGGGTTGGCGAACTTCTCGTCCTGCCGGGCGCGGTAGTACTCGCCGCGGGTCATAGGTGACTTGCCCGGGTGGGTCGCGGCGTGGGTCTGGAGGTAGCGGTCGTAGGAGTTCTCGCCGGAGATCTCCTTCAGATACTCCCAGGCGTAGCGGAAAGGTTTTAGCAGCGGGCTGGCTGGCATGATCTCCTAGCGGCCAGCCCCGACGGGCTCGCGCTCGATCTCGTTGCCCTCAGAGTCCAGGCGGGACTCCTCCCAGGGCGCCTCGCTCATCTCGGGCCTTTGGCCGCCGCGGATCAGGCCGAACCACACGCGAACTGCGTCACCGATCACGATGATGATCAGGAGCGCGAAGAGGATCGAGAGTATCCCGTCTACCGTCGAGTTCGTGATGATCTGGCGCACATCGTCGGCGGACTGCGCCGTGCCGTAAAGCTCGCCGTTGGCCAGCGCCTCCTGGGCAGCGGCCCTCTGGGCGAAGAAGCCCAGCGTCGGGTCGGAGGAGAAGATCTTCATCCAGCTCGCGGTGAGCGTCACAGCCGCGTCCCAGGCGAGCGGCAGTCCCGTCACCCAGGCGTACCTGAGCTTGCCCATCTTTATGAGGATGGTGGTACCCACGGTGAGGGCGACGGCCGCCAAGAGCTGGTTGGCGATGCCGAAGAGCGGGAAGAGCTGGTTGATGCCCCCGAGCGGGTCGTTCACGCCGGCGTAGAGAAAATAGCCCCAGGCGCCTACGATGAGGGCGCTCGCTACGAGGTTGCCCGGCAGCCAGGACGTGCGGGCGAAGGGACGGTAGACGTTGCCGATCATGTCCTGGATCATGAACCGCCCGACTCTGGTACCCGCGTCCACGGTCGTCAGGATGAAGAGCGCCTCGAACATGATGGCGAAGTGGTACCAGAACGCCTGCAGCGCGGCTCCGCCGATAATGCTCGAGAAGATCGCGCTCATCCCCACCGCGAGCGTCGGCGCCCCGCCGGTGCGCCCGATGATTGACTCCTCCCCGACGTTCTGCGCGGTCTGGGTGAGCGTCTGTGGGTCGACCTGGAACCCGAAGCCGTTGACGGCCTGCGACGCCGACTGGACGGTGTCGCCGAGGACGCTCGCCGGTGCGTTCATGGCGAAGTACACGCCGGGATCGAGGGTAGTCGCGGCTATGAGGGCCATCACCGCGACGAACGACTCCATGAGCATCGCCCCGTACCCGATAAACCGAACCTGCGACTCTTTCTGGATGAGCTTGGGCGTCGTCCCGGAGGCCACGAGCGCGTGGAACCCGGAGAGCGCGCCGCAAGCGATGGTGATGAACACAAACGGGAAGAGCGGACCGGCGAAGACGGGGCCTGCGCCGGTCGAGGCGAACTCGGTGACCTTCGGCATCTGTATGGACGGCAGGGTGACGGCGATGCCGATCGCTAGGAGCAGTATGGTCCCGATTTTCATAAAGGTCGAGAGGTAGTCGCGGGGGGCGAGAAGGACCCACACGGGCAGAACCGAGGCTACGAAGCCGTAGGCGATAAGGGCGAAGACGATCTGGTTCGGGGTAAACGTCCAGAAGTCCGCGTAGGGGGAGGACTCGGCGATCCAACCCCCGCCGATGATCGCCAGGAACAAGAGCGCCACCCCGATGAGCGAGACCTCTAGCACCCGCCCCGGCCTCAAAAACCGCAAGTAAACGCCCATGAGGAGGGCTATCGGGAGGGTCATCGCTAGCGAGAACGCGCCCCACGGAGAAGCCGCGAGCGCGAGCACGACGACGAGCGCGAGCACCGCGAGCAGGATGACCATGATCGAGAGCACGGCGACGAGCGCCGCGACGCCGCCTACAGGGCCTATCTCCTCGCGTGCCATCTGTCCTAGCGTTTTGCCGTCTCTTCGCATGGAGAAGAAGAGTGTCGTCATGTCCTGCACAGCACCGGCCAGGATGACACCGACGATGATCCAGACTGTCCCAGGCAAAAAGCCCATCTGGGCCGCGAGCACCGGTCCGACGAGCGGACCCGCCCCGGCTATGGCGGCGAAGTGGTGTCCGAAGAGCACCCGGCGGTCCATCGGCTCGAAGTCGCGGCCGTTGTTTAGGCGCTCGGCGGGCGTCGCTCTGGAATCATCGGTCTCCAGCACCCTCCTCTGGATAAAACGCGCGTAGAAGCGGTAGGCGATGGCGTAGGAGGCGATGGCCGCGAAGAGCAACCACCCCGCGTTTATGGTCTCTCCGCGGGAGAGGGCTAGCACCCCCCAACATACCGCCCCGACCAGCGCGACGACGACCCAGACCCCGTATCGACGCAGACTATTACCCATAACCCCTACTGCCTTTCTCTAAGGCTTCACCCCGTCAAATAAGCATCGTAACACAATGAAATACCGTATTGAACGACCGGTAACCGGTCCCCAAAATGGCCCGGGCGGTTACCCTTCCGGGCCGAACATATCCGCCGCGTCTGCGCGCCCGGAGGCGACGTTAAGCGCGCTCTTCGCCGCGCTGAGGGCGGCTACGACGTAGCTGTCCACCCGCCCGTCGTCGAAGTCCGGATCGTGGTCGGGGGTCGACCCGGTCCTGGCCGACTCGAGCAGACGTACGACCTCTTCCAGGACCCTTCTTTGTTCATCTCTGTCTGCCACCGCGCACCCCCGCATCTCTCGCCATCACGCGCAAGGATACACCCACGCGCCGAATCACGCGGTGTCCCAAGCTAGCCGCCGATTCGAAGGTAGACGTGGAACAACCGGAGCAGCGCCAGCGGATCGTCCATGCCCTTTAGTCCCCCGTCCGTCCAGCACCTGCTCAACTTCACCGGCCCGAGGCTCTTGCCCAGCCGCAGGCTCGTCCGGCTCATGGCGAGGAACGTGGGTCTCGCGTAAGAGGGCGGGGGCTAAGGGCGGGGGGAGAGGAGGCGCGGGGCCGTGAGGCAGACGGCGAAGGCGAGCACCGCGCAGATTACGGTCGGGTAGACGAGTACCTCCAGCGGCGTGGAGTCCGTGGTCAGGCCGAAGACCGTTTTTAGGGCGTCGTTAGTGTAGGTGAAGGGTACGAAGCCTCGCAGCGTCTGTAGGGTGCCCGTCGGGTTCTGGTTGCGGAAGAAACCGGAGACGTAGATCAGGGGGAACAGGAACGCCGTTGCGTACAGGAGCACGTCGGCCGGAGAGGAGGTGAAGTTGGCTATAAAGATACCTAGAGAGTTAGCCGTCACGAGCGTCGCGAGGACCGCGACAGTAGCCGCCAACATCCACACGAGTGGGCCGGGGTGCAGGAGGTAAACGATCATGAGCGCGGGCAGGAGTTGCAAAAAGTCCAGTACCGCATTGACAGCCAGGATCTCGAAGACGATCCGGTAGGACGAGAGGGGGGTGAGCGCGACGCGGACCAAGATGCCGTCGTTCAGGTCTATCGTCAGGCTCTCGCCGGCCCCGAATGTCCCGGCCATGATGGCCACGATGCCTATGATGGCGGCGGCATACCCCGCCGGGATGCTGCTCGCCGCAACCGGCACGATTATGGCGACTGGGTAGAGCATCTTTATGAGTAGCGCGAACCGCCTGGAGAAGAACAGCGCCACGTCCTTCTTCCAGTAGGCGTCGGGCGGGTTAAGCCTCACGGCGCAGCGCCTCCCCGGACAGCTTCGCGAACACGTCCTCCAGATTCGGCTTCTCTACCGAGAGGTTCAAGATGTCCCCTCCGGCATTGATGATGCCGGCCACCACGTCGGCGACGATACCGGGGCGCTCCTCACAGTGGATCACGAGATCCCGCCCCTCGGGCACGACACGCTCGACCCCCTCGACCTCCACCAGGGGGTCGTACTCCACCGGGTTCTGCAGCGTCGCAACGACGCGCCTGAAGCCTTCCACTGAGGAGATGAGTTCCTCGGGTGTGCCTTCGGCGAGGACCTTGCCCCGGTGTAAAAAGGCCGCGTGGTCGCAAAGGGATTCGATTTCGCCTACCTGGTTGCTCGCGAGCAGCACCGCCACGCCGCCGGCGGCGAGTTCCTGAATCTTGCGCTGGTAGGCGAGCTGGGAGGTGTAGTCGAGCCCGAGCGAGGGTTCATCCAACAGCAGCACCTCCGGTCCGTGGGCCAGTGCCTCGACGAGCGCGAGCTTCTTGCCCATCCCGTAGGAGTAGGACTTAACCCTGTCGTCCGCGTACTCCGCGAGGTCGAAGAAGTCGAATAGCTCGGCGACTGCGCCCTGCGCCTTCGCCGTGCCCATCCCGTAGGCGCGGGCGAAAAAGTAGGCGTTCGCCCTTCCGGTGAGGTCGCCGTAGTGCGTCGGCCGGTCTACCATCAACCCCAGGCGGGCGCGTACCCTGCGCTTCTCCCTCAAGCCGTCAACACCACCGACGCGGAATGAACCGGAGTCGGGCGCGATGGCGGTGGATAGAACCCGCAACAGGGTGCTTTTGCCCGAGCCATTCGGTCCCATGAGGCCGAAGATTTTCCCGGGGGGGATCATGAGGCTCACGCCTGAGATGCCGCGTCCGCTGCTCTTGTAAAGGCGAGTTATGTCTTTTGCCTCTAGCGCGGGTTGGAACTGCGCAGCATCGGATCTCACCATACCGGCATTGTAGCGCCGCCTCCTGAAGGCGGTTGTTAGGCTCATCACCCGCGTCAGAAGCCGGGCGGGATATGGTAGGTTCGCCAGTGCGTAGGCCCCAGGAGAGGAGATCGAATGGCGGACATCAAGACGGTGGCGGTCCTCGGGACCGGGATCATGGGCGCCGCGATGGCGCGGAACTTGCTGAAAGCTGGAATACTCGTGCGTGCCTGGAACCGCTCGCGCGAGAAGGCCGAGTCGCTGGCCCAGGACGGCGCCGAAGTCGCGGACACCCCCGATGGGGCCGCCGAGAACGCCGACTTCCTGCTGACCATGCTGCCCGACGCGGACGTTATAGAGGAGGTCATCGGGGACGGGGTGCTACCGGCACTGGCGGAGAGCGGCGTATGGTTGCAGATGAGCACGGTGGGGGAGGAGGGCAACGAACGGCTCGCCCGGTTAGCAACTGAGGGGGGCGTCGCCTACGTGGACGCGCCGGTTCTCGGCACGAAAGGACCGGCTGAAGAGGGACAGCTCGTCGTACTCGCCTCTGGGCCCGAAGAGGTTCGGGAGAGGTGCGAGTCCGTCTTCGCGGCGTTGGGCAGCAAGACCGTGTGGATCGGGGAGGCGGGGGAGGGGAGCCGGCTCAAGCTCGTCTTGAACAACTGGATCGTGGGTATCCTAGGGGTACTGGCCGAGACCGTCGCGTTCGCCCGGGCGACGGGGGTCGACCCCGCGACGTTCCTGAAGACTATCGAGGGAGGTCCTCTGGGGCTGTCCTACGCGCAGATAAAGGGAAAGATGATGCTCGAGGAGAACTTCCCTACGAGCTTCTCCGCCCGGCTCGCGCGCAAGGATGCCGGGCTCGTCCTCGAAGCCGCCGGGGCGCGCCACCTGCGCATGAAGGTCACCGAGGCCGTGGAGGCCCGCTTCGACGAGGCGGTACGAGCGGGTCACGGCGAGAAGGACATGGCCGCTGTCTACAAGGCGGCGAAGCCCGACCGCGGCTGACGGGATCGGGGGCGCGAGCGATATAATTCCCTCATAAGACTACGGGAGGAGAGTTTACGTGGCGGAGACTAGAGAGATAACCTGGGACCCCGAGGCCGACCGCCGGATAAAGCGCAGCCCCTTCTTGATGCGCCGCTTTATCCGCAAGCGCATCGAAGATCGGGTGGCGTCCCGCGGGCGCAACCACGTCACCGAGGCCGACGTGGATGAGAGCGCGGGCATGTACCGCCAGTACCGGTTCAAATGAGCGTAAGCAAGGTGTCCTGGTAAGGGCGGTCAGCTGGTAGTAAAGATGGTGGTTGTAGAGCGGTACGGTGCAAGGGAGGCTCGCGAACCGCCCTTACAGTTATCCGGGCCGGGAAGCCGCTCTTCAGGCGAGCAACCACCGGCCCGGTCCACGGACCCCTAGGGGTCTGTAGATGGTTGTTGACTGTTTAGTCCACTGGACCCTTTCCTCCTAATCGAGGTACAACAACCAGGAGGCATAGTACCACCTCTCACGAGCGCCGTGCTACACCTGTGGGATCATTTTGTGTGTCCACGTTGGTGAGGTGGCACATGGGGTATATCCCCGGTTTCGTTGGCTAGAGTCGTCCCGCCTCGATGATGCGCGCGAGGAACCGGGCGGTGCGGGGGTGCTTGGGGGCGGTGAAGATCTTCCCTGGCGAGTCCTGCTCCAGGATACGGCCCTCGTCCAGAAAGCAAACTCGGTCGGCGATGTCGCGGGCGAAGCCCATCTCGTGGGTCGCGATGAGCATGGTCATCCCCTCGCGCGCGAGCTCGCGGATGACGGCCAGCACTTCGGCGACCAGTTCCGGGTCGAGGGCGCTCGTGATCTCGTCGAGGAGCATGAGCGAAGGGCGCATCGCGAGCGCCCGCACGATGGCGACTCGTTGCTGCTGCCCGCCGGAGAGCCGGTCGGGGTACTCGTCGCGTTTGTCCGAGAGCCCGAAGCGCTCGAGCAATGAGTGGGCTTGCTTCTCGGCGGCCCCGCGATGCATCTTGAGCGCCTCGCGCGGGGCGAGGGTTATGTTGCGCAGGACGGTCATGTGGGGGAAGAGGTTGAAGGACTGGTAGACGATGCCGATGCGGCGCCGGATGCGGTTCGCGTCCACGCTGGAGGCGGTGATGTCCTCTCCCTCGACCACGACGCGGCCGGAGTCTATGGGCTCGACGAGGTTGACGCACTTCAGCAGGGTAGACTTGCCCGATCCCGAAGCACCGATCAAGCAGACCACTTCGTGGGGTGCGACGGCCAGGTCTATCCCTTTGAGCACCTCATTCTCCCCGAAGGACTTGCGGACGCCTTCGAGGACGAGTAGAGCCGGGGCGTCGCTCACGCCAGGGCCCCGGCCTCGCGGCGGCGTTTGTCGCGCGCGATCAGACGGTCCGTGAACCGGGCCAGAGGGATGGTGATGAGGACGAAGAGGAGGGCGGCGACCACGTAGCTCGCGTAGTTGAACTGCGAGGCGCTGTAGATCTGGGCCGCCCGCGCCGCTTCTATCGAGCCGAGCACGGAGACGAGGGCGGTGTCCTTCTGCAGGCCTATAAAGTCGTTGAGGAGCGGTGGGATCACGCGCCGTATCGCCTGCGGCAACACCACGAAGCGCAAAGACTGCCAGCGCGAGAGCCCGAGCGAACGGGCGGCGGCGTTCTGGCTCTCGTGGACCGACTCGATGCCGGCCCGGTAGACCTCCGCGACGTAGGCAGAGTAGACCAGGACCAGCGCGATCACGCCGTAGGTTACGTCCGGCAGGTACGACACAAAGCCCAGGCCCAAACCCGGTACCCCGAACCCGATCATGTACAGCACCAGGATCAAGGGCACCCCCCGAAACAGATCCGTGTACGCGACCGCCAATAACCGGAAAGGGAAGAACACCGGACCCGGGATACCGCGTACGACCGCGATGACGAGCGCCAGGACCAGGATAAAGACCTCAGAGACCACGAAAATCTCTACGTTCAACAGGAACGCTCCCAACACCGAGGGCTCGCTCTCGGAGCCGACGAGCGAGCGCCACAGGTGAAACGGGCTGAAGAACCGCTCCGCCACGATCCCGCTCCCTGGGGCCAGCGCGACGATGACCGCGATGATCGCGAAAAAGAGCACCGTGCTCGTGCTCGACACCAGCACCGCACGATTTCCTAGAGCCCGCGATCCCCGGCCGGAGCCTGGCGGCGCGGGTGGTTGGGGGTCGGCGGCGGGGCCGATACCCCTAGTCGTCATCCTATTCCTTGAGGGTCGGAACGCTCAGGTAGTCTTGGAGGTGTTTCTGCTGGAGCTCTTTCAGGGTCCCATCGTCCTTCATCTTGCCGAGGACCTGGTCCACGCAACCAACGAGCGGGTTGCGCTGCTCGAAGAGCATCCCAAACTCTTCGTTGCGCGGGTACTGGCCGACCACCTTCGAGCCGTCTATCTCGAAGTCGCGCAGGTAGACCGTGGTGACGAGGTCGGTGACGATGGCGTCGATTTGCCCGCTCTCCAGGGCGGACTTCGCGTCGTTGGTCGTGTCGTAGACTTTGGTCTCCACGTCGGGCTTTATGGTCTCGTTTATAAAGTCGAGGCTCGTGGTCCCGACCTGCGCTCCGAGTTTCGCATCTTTGAGATCTGAGATGCTCTTCGCGGTTGCCACCGGGGAGTTTATCTTCGCGAGGACGCCCTGGGCGTTGTCGAAGTAGCCTTCGGAGAAGTCGACGACCCTCTCACGCTCGGGGGTAATGGTGATCTGGTTGATGTCGAAGTCGTAGTCCTTAGCGCCCGGGGAGTAGGACTTGTTGAACGGCTCAACAACCCACTTTATGGGGAGGTCCATGCGCCGGGCGACCTCGCTTGCGACGTCACCCTCATACCCAGAGTAGTCCTGCGGGTCTCCCTTGAACCATGGCGGGTAGGCCGGCTTGTCGGTGGCGACCGTCAGCTTGCCTTCCTCGAAGAGCGGCGGGTTCTGTGGCTCGCATGACTGGGCGGAACCCTTTTCCTCCGCCGAACCTCCCCCAGCAGAGGACCCACCGCAGCCGGCCAAGAGCAGGACCGCACTCAGGAGCCCGATCAGTATTACTCGCTCTCTCACGCGTCTCGCTCCGATCTACTAAACCAACGCGATCGCAGGATCCGACGTACCGGCCCCGGATCCCTGGGCAAGTATAGGGTTCGACCGAAAGGGTTGCAATCGGCTGGCCGTACACTTTGTTTCCGGCGCGAGGGCCCATCGTCGCCGGGTGTCTGCGGCGCCGCTGCTTGTATCCTGGTTGCGTGGGGGCGTTTCGGGGAACAATAGGGACCACTTGGTCGACGGAGGAGAGTGAGAGATGAGCGAGCCGTATCAGCGCGAGACCGACAGCCCGCTTGTGGGCGACCGCGGCACCACCACCATCAGCGACGGGGTCGTCTCCAAGATAGCCGGCATGTCGGCGCAGGAGGTGGAGGGTGTCCACATGGGCGGTAGTGCATCCCGGACCGCGGGCGGTCTCCTGGGGGGCGTCACGGGCTCGGAGAGCCAGACCCGCGGCGTCTCCGTCGAGGTCGGCAAGATAGAGACCGCCATAGACCTCAAGATGGGTATCGAGTACGGCAGGAACATCCTTCAGAGCGTCGAGGAGGTGCGGCGGCGCATCACCGAGCGTGTCCAGAACATGACGGGGCTCAGGGTCACCGAGCTTAACGTGACCATAGCCGACATCAGCTTCCCCGAAGAACAGCAACGCAGTTTCGGCTCGGGGGATGGCACGAGCACCCGGGATCTACAGCCCACGGACGACGACCGACCCGAGGCCCGGACGCTGCCGAGGAGCGAGCTCAGGCCCGGTGCCGACGAGCGCGAGACCACAGAGGTTGACCCCCGCAGCCGGACCTACACCGAGGGCGCGAGTGGGCCCGTCCCCGAGGAAGAGGTCCGCGTGGAGGGCCGTCCGCTGGAGTCGGACGAGACCGCCGAGCTGCGCCCCGGGGACACCGCCTCCGAGCAGCGACAGTCGGGCGAAGAGACTGAGAAGCGCGCGAGCGCGGAGACCCCGGAAGAGGAGCGGCGTAGGAAGCGCGCGGAGGAACGTGCCCGGCGGCGCAGGCGCACCGAAGATAACTAGCACGGGCCGGGGGCGGTAGGCGACTGTGGCCTCCGACCTCCTCGAGCCCGGCCTGAAGCTCCTCTTCTGCGGGTATAACCCTTCGCTGAGATCGGGACAAACCGGCTACCACTACGCCCACCCCGGCAACCGCTTCTGGCGTGTCCTTGTCGCCGCCGGCATCACCGAGCGGCTCTACGCTCCCGAGGAAGACGCGTGGCTCCTTGAGGCGGGCATCGGCTTTACCAACTCTTTTGCTTCCACGATGCTGACCTGGACGGTTACGATGTAGCCCGCGTGCTAGGTGCGGCTACAGGGCGCATGCCGCACCACAACGCCGAGGATATCGACATTGGACTAACGGTAGAGGACGCCCTGGAGATGGACCTCGACCCCGAGCCGTTCTCGCGCAAGAAAGACATCTCATATGATTTGCGGCGCTCCCTGTCGAGTGTGGCGAAGGATTACCTCTACCAGCGAAACGGATACGGCGGTGGCATATCCGGTGAACGCTTTGAGTTGAACGCCATCCTGCCCGACACGGCGCGTATCGAGTACATCGAGAAGAAGCTCGAAGAGAAAGGGGTACGCCCCAAGGTTATCCCGCCTGAGGACAAGCTGCCTGAACTGGCCGATGAGAAGTACCGCACCCTGAGCGCGAGGTGGGTGGCCGAGATCATAGAGGACCTCATCTCCTCCGAGGAGTTCAAGAAGGAGATATCCGACGAGTTCCTAGACGAGTTCGGCCTTGGAGATGCGCGTAAGCACATAGAGGCGCGCTCCGATAAGGACCGCTCCCTCTCGTGGCGCAAGGCTCTTGAGGTTACGCTCGAAGAGGTACGCGAGAAGCATGCCGACGCCTTCAAGGCCGCCGTCGAGAAGAAGCTGCGCGAGCGTCTCGACCTCGATGGTGGCCACGACAAGCCCTCTGGTGAAGACGGTGACGAACAATAAGGAAAGGAGGCGAGAACATGACTGTTGACCTAACGAAGCGCCTCGGACTCAAAGCCTTGCTGGAGCGCGGCAAAGCCTTGTTGTTGCTCGAGGAGCTGCGCAGCTTGTAAGCGTTCTGGAAAGCGGACTGCTAAGCCCCCGACAACCTACCGGGGGCTTAGCAGTCCCCACCCTTTCCAAACTACTAGCTGCAGCGGTCGGTGAAGCGCAACCCGCTCTTCGTGACGACCCTTGCCCCTTCCTTGCTGCCGACGTCGTTGTTGTAGATGTACGCCCCGGTAAGTGTGGTCTGGTTTGCCCCCCGGCCGCTCTCAAAGGTTATCGCCTTGCGGGCTGCGAGTTTGCGGTTGACCATGATGGGCTCGTAGCTGAAAGGCTGGTAGATCGACCCTACGCTCTTGATGGTTACGGCCCTCCGGCGGTTGTTCTGCACGCGGGTCCTCTCCGGCGTGGCCTGGCAAGCCACGATCACCGAGAGGGCGGGCCTAGCCGCCTCAGCGGGTTGCGGTGAGAAGCCCCGCTCGGGCGTAGGGGGCCCCATGGCGACCAGCGCGGCCATCACCGCGCCAAACAACATGATCGTTTTTCGCATCTCCATTCCCCTTTCTTAGGCGGGTCGGAGGGAGAAGGATGAAGACCATCGCCCCCGGAGCACAGTACTAGTAGCCCACACCCCTAAGAGGAGTGGCGCTTCGAGGCTTTAGGTATCGAGGAGAACTACTGGCGACAAGTTAGAACCGAGAGATGCTTAGACGATTCCAGGCGGTGCTTATCTTCTTGCTCCAAAACGCTACGCGAGCTCCGCTGGGTAGTTGAGACGCGCTAATCCAGGTATGTACAATCATGAACGAACGGAAGGGAGTAAATGAAGACTCTATTCACGTTGATTAGCCTGGGGGCCGACTTCTTCGCTGCGCTCATGGTGGCGATCTCCGGCTCTGCGGCCAGTACAGCGGACATCGGGACCTCGCGGGCTTGACTACCCTTCCTAAAACCGGGGGAGCTTCGCTGCTCGCCGTCGGAGTTGGTGGGCTTCTCGTCGGGGGTGGCCTTCTTTTCCTGGTCTACCGCTGGATCACCCGGTAAGAGTTAGCAAGACCCTCGACCCATCCAAGCAGGCGGTGTTGCCTGCAATTGCCCAAACCAACAGGGTTTGCGTCTACGATCGTCCAGGGACTTATCTCGTAACTGGTGAAGGCGTAGAGGACTTCAAGAAGAGCCGCAGCGACCCGGTGGCCCAGCCGACTACGGTCCAGGACGGGGCCAGGGATCTGCATGCCCTGTTGAGCGCCTCCGGAGAACGCGGTCCCTACGTTGTGGTCGGTCATTCGGTGGGAGGCGCAATCTCAAGGCACTACGCGAGTGAATACCCTCAGGAAGTCTCGGGGTTAGTAGTCATCGATTACACGCCCTATAACGCGCGTGAATACCTGACCGATGAGCAGTGGGAGCTCTGGCAGTCGGTCTTGGGTTCGCCGTCAAAAGAGGCTCTCGCCTCATACCCGGACCTGGAGAGGTCCGACCATCAGCGGAACCTCGAACAGGTCTTAGCCACCGCTCCCCCGAAGCCGATGCCCCTTATCGTGCTCTCCTCGGACGAGCCTTATGACATGGTGCCCTTAGCCGAAGACGGCACGCTGCCGCTGCTGGTCAAGGAAGCGAAGGAGTTCGGCAAGCTTCTCTTTCAAGCTGTTCTGGATGCCAGGGCTAACTTCCTCGTGAGCCAGGTGCCTGGCGCCAGGCACATTACGAATACGGACAGCGGCCATTACATACACCAAGAGCAACCTCAGCTTGTGATCGACTCGGTTCGTGATGTGGTAGACGCCGCCGTCGTAGGTGGCACCACGCTGGGGGACACCGGCGGGCCCCCGATGGTGCCGGCGCTTACCCTGGCGGCTAGCCTAACGTTGGTTATGTCCAGCTTGGCGGTGATGAGGTTCATGCTGCGTTGAAATGATTCTTAGGAGCCAATCGCAACGACGGCTTAGGAGGGCGCAAGCCACCTTTGGGCTGGGGTCCCAAGAGGACGATCCCAGCGCTCTCCTTTTCCCTTATTCACCCTAGTACGTGGAAAAACAGAAATTCTCAGAAAGTCGTCTGTACCAAGTTCTTAGAACTTAGAAGGAGGTGAGGCACTGTCGCGCTCCTGCGGCCTTTTTAGGGGTCATAGCATAATCATGGGTAAACCGTACGATTAGCTACGCTGGCCCCTCGCAAGGAACGCATCGTGCTGAGCACGTAGCGGAGAGGATGGACACTCATGGCTCTGAACGAAGGACTCTTAAGACGGCTGATCGAGACGCCCGGCGTGCCGGGCCGCGAGGAGCAGCAAAGGAAGATCGCGCGCGAAGAACTCGGCGGCCTCACCGACGAGGTTCGCACCGACGCCCTCGGGAGCGTGATCGGCACGAAGAAGGGATGGGACGACGTGCGCGTCATGGTCGCCGCCCACACCGACGAGATCGGCTTCCTCGTCAAGTACATAGACGACAAGGGATTCTTGCGCCTCCAAACCCTGGGCGGCCACGACCCTGCGAACATGGTCTCCCAGCGGGTCGTCGTCACCACCGTGGGCGACGAGGCGCTCAGGGGTGTACTCCAGCCTCAGCGCAAGCCGCCCCACCTCGCCACCGAAGAAGACAAGAAGCCTCCCAAGGCCGAGGAGTTCTTCGTGGACCTCGGAATGCCCGCCGAGGAGGTCAAGGAGAAGGTAGGCGTAGGCGACTACGCGGTGATGGACCGTAGCCTCGAGAAGGTCGGAGCCAACTACGTCGGCAAGGCCATGGACGACCGCATCGGCGTCTTCGTCATGTACGAGGCTTTGCGGGCGATGGGCGAACACGAGGCCACCGTCTTCGCGGTCGCGACCTCCCAAGAGGAGGTGGGCTGGAGGGGCGCGGCGGCGAGCGGGTCGGCGCTGGAGCCCACGGTCGTCGTGGCGCTAGACGTGACGCTCGCGATGGACATACCCGGCGTAGAAGACGAGAACGAGATCATCCCCCTCGGTAAGGGTGCGGCGCTCACCGTCATGGACGGCTACTCCATAAGCCACGCGAAGCTCGTCGAGCACTTCCGCGCGATCGCCGAGCGGGAGGGCATCCAGCATCAGATGGAGATCCTGCCCTCCGGCGGTACCGATGCGGGCGAGGTCCAGCGCCTGCACGGCGGCGTCCCGGCGATAACACTCTCCATCCCCTGCCGCTACGTTCACACCCCCAACGAGATGGTCAACGCCGAGGACGTCCGGACCGCCATAACCCTCCTCGCCCGCTACCTCGAAGAGGCTCACACCGGAGATTACGCGCTCTGATCGGACGGAGTTCTTGCGTTCATCGAATAGCAAACGCTCCACGATCCGCTGAACATCCTACCTATTCACCCAACTGCGTGGAACAGGAATTTTCGGAAGTTCCGGCTAGCCTACGGACGTATCCGAGACGGCTGGCGGTTCCACGTCGTCGTAGATGCGCGCCGCCGCCAGCAGCCCGCTGCTCCCGCGCTCGTAGACCGCTACTCCCGCCTGGGGCGGGATATCGGTTAGCCCCCAGCGCACGCAGTTGTACTCGATGGCGCACCGCACGC
>DASQVA010000148.1:0-2588 GCA_035641035.1 Rubrobacter sp.
TCCACTCCCTGCCGCCGGCGGTGTCGAACTCCGTCACATAAGCGTCGATCCACTCAACCCCGACCACTCTTCTCATGGAGATCTCCTTCGCTCGATTCTGCAACTAGCTTGCCTTACCGCTCCTCGTGTTCCGGCAGAACCTAGCCCTGCGGCGCATGTGCCTCCGACTTAGTCCTTGCGCTGCATTTGCTCACCTTGCCGTCCAAGAGGCTTCACTCTGCCTTGCGTAGGAGTAGGGATATTCGGCTCGATACCCGAGTAGCCGCGCGACCCGCGCCAGCGCCCCGAGGATCCCCTTCTGAACGGCCAACGGAGGTCGGATGAAATAGATCTCCTCCTCGAACTCGCGCAGGATGAGCGCCAACCGCAGTGGGTTCTTGGGTGCCCCCGCTCTGTTGGTCTTCCCGTCGCGCTCCAGCCCCGCCAGGGCCTCGATGGCGGTCTCGGTCCTGAGCGCCAGCCTGAAATCCACCAGAACGTGTACTTCATCGTCGTCGCCCGCATTCCAAGCCGCGTGCGGAGCGCCCGCCGGGGCCACGATCACGTCGCCCGTGCCATGGACGCGCTCGACGCCTTCCACCCGTAGGCCTAGCTTACCGGAGAGGACCTCGAAACGCTCCTCCTGGCGTGGATGGACGTGGTCCGGTCCCGTAGTCCAGCCGGACTCGCCGATCCAATCTACCTGGAGCAGCTCGCCGCTCGTCTCCTGGGCAGTCTTCCGGAATACGGTCCGCAATCCCGTCACCGGGTTGACGAGTTCGTCGCCCGATTTAGCCATGTCTTGTCCTCCTTAGCTGCTATCTGTTCTCGTTTTCTTCCATCGGGTTGCTTTCGATGGTGTTGCGGGGACGGGAAGAGTGGCATCTACGGTCGGCGGACTGGCGCCTGCTTGATCCTGGCTGCCAGCACATCGCCCTGTCCCATGGCGCCCATTCCGACCAACAGATGCACAACCTTAACCACCCAATGGTAATCGCCCGGCAGCAGTTGGCCCTGCGTGAGTCCCAGGAGTGGGACGATCAAGCCCCAGACGACGGCCAGCGTTACCAATCCCCGATTCACGCCGGCCCGAGCCGCCAGGAAAGCCAGAGTCCAAAGCGAGAACACAAGTAGCAGCCCGACCAGCATGTGCACGGGGATCAGGGCGTATGCGTTTCCGGTCCAGAAGAGCACGCCCAGGACGATCGCGGTCAGCCCGGCGAGGATGACCAGCGTGTGGGCGACGGTGGTCGCGGTCTTCATATCAGGCAGCCCTCATTGTCTTGGAGCCCTCGCGCTGCTTCGCTCTGCACGCCTTCATTAGCCGACAAGTGATGTCTCCCCGTTCCTAGCCGACATTCCATAAGGTCTTCAGACGCTTGCGGAAGCGTCCGGCGTGCCGCTTTAGCTCCCATGCCAGAGCCGATCTCCGGCCAGCGCGCCGCTTGCCAGTTGCCAGCAACGCTCTGACCTGGCGATTCATCTCCGCTTCGCGCAACAGCTCCTCGTGACGCTGCTTCCAGATCTGGTAATCCATCATCTGTTGCATCCTCGGGTCGCTCCTCCTACTTGTGGATGGCTCGATCAGGCACTCTCTCTGTACCTTCGCTCCCTCCACTCACCGCCGCCGGTGCCAAACTCCGTCACTTCGGCGTCTATCCACTCAACACCGTGGTAGCTGGCTACCGAGACACGGTGGTGGCCGTCCAAGACGAAGTAGAAGCCCCCTACCTTGTAGAGGCTCACAGGAGGCAGCTCCTCGCCCCGGTGGAAGACCCGATCTACGCGCTTCCACCTCTCTTCCACGCTCGCTCTGGTGGGCATGAAGTCTTTATCGAACTCAGAACACCTACCGACGCTGCCCACTATCTGAGCTACGGGCACTGTCCTGATGCCCCGATGGATTCTGCCCAGTGCCCCAGGGATCCTTCTTAGATCATCGAAGCACAGCAGTTGGATTGAAGCGTTACCTCTTTGCAAGCGGGTCCTAACCCGTCCAAGTAGCGCCTTGCGGCTGGCGCGAGAGAAGTCTGCGTCTACCTGTTCCTCTAGGCTCATGTAACCAACCATCGACGAATTCCTTTCCTCGGTCTCTTTGATGCCACTCCGGCCCGTCGAATGCTCACCCGGATGCCCATGCTGCGTGTCGCGCCCTCGACCACCTTCGTGCCGGCCTCCATCAAGCCAGCTCTCCCCGGAGCCTCTAGACGCGGAGCGCGGCGGTGAGCACAGCCGCCGCGGCCAAGGCGGCGACGGTCCGCACGTGGTTCCAGGCGGTCCACTTCGTGACGTACTCGGCCCAGCGGCTCGCTGCGCCGGCGTCTTGGGGGTGCAGCATCGCGAGGCCGTCGTTGAGCGGGACGTTGCACGCGATCGTCACCCCGATGGTGCCAACGAGGTAGAGCGCGCCGCCAGCGATCACCAACGCCGTAGGCCGTTCGCCGGAGGAGATCACGGCCCAAGCTACCAGCCCGAGGCAAGCAACGGCCGTCCCGAACAGTGCCGCCATGAAAGCGGGGGTGACGGCCAGGATGTTGATCGATTGCATCGCGGCGATGCCGTGCGCTGCCGGCAACCGCTTCAGCGCGGGCATCACGAACGTCGAGAAG
>DASQVA010000149.1:0-5670 GCA_035641035.1 Rubrobacter sp.
GTGGAACTCTTACGGGTACGAGCTCATGGAGCGGGCTTCGGCCTTCGGGTTTGAGGCGATGAACCCGGGGACTCTGTACCGGACGCTCAGGCAGATGGAGAAGGATGGCATCGTCGAGTCCACCTGGGAGACCTCCAGGGGAGGACCTGCGCGCAGGATGTACACCATCACCGGCGCCGGCGAGGCCCACCTTGGCATCTGGGCAAGGTCGCTGGAGCAGTACCAGCAGACTATGGACAATTTCTTCAGGCTCTACGCGGGCAAACCGGCGCGTACGGACAACAACTAAGACGACTAGCGGGGCTCCAGCAGCTCCTTCAAAGTGCGCTGCTGGGTGTCTACCTGCCGGTTGGACATCCACTTCATCAAAGGGACCACTAGCCCGTAGACGCCGCGCAGCCGCACTTCGCCAACAAGGGTGAGCCTGGTGGCACCACCGTCGAGGGCCTCTAGCCGGAGGCTAATGGTCGCAGGGAATAGTCCGGAGACGCTTCGCAGGCGAAGTCGGTCGGGGGCTGGAAGTGGGTGATTTCCCAGACGCACCTCATCCGCCACCCCATAAATCCCACATCTTCCTCGGTGATCGAGCCGAGGCGCATCGGGGCCGGCGACAGCATCTCGTGCCTGAGAGAGGCCACGACCCAGGTCGGATCGTTCTGTGGGGTAGAGGCGTACTCGAAGACCTCGTCGACAGGGTGGTTGATCCTCGCGCTGCGTTCGACGCGCATTGTCCGGAGGCTCCTTTCCTGAGGCCACATGATGCCATCGTGCAGGGTCAAGCGCACCCTAAGGAAACCTATTCACCTGAGTGCGTGGAGAAACTGTCCGAAAGGATTCATAGGCCTGCCAATCGCCTCACCATTAGCCGAATCATCGCCGCGTAGATGAACGCTTCCGCGCCGGCGCACAACCTCTCGTAATCCTTGCTTATCCTTCTGATTTGGGCCAACCAAGAGAAGGTCCGCTCGATCACCACCTCCTTAGCAGCACCCTAAAGCCCCGCGGCGGCATGCGGCATGGCATCCAAGTGGGGCATAGAACCCAGCGATGAAGACGCGGAGGGATTCAGGGACTCTATCTGGTCGTGGCCGCCCTTCCCGGACACGGTGGAGGCGCTGAAAGAGCTCGGAACCCAATACCGGCTCGTAGCCGTGACTAACGCCGACTCGTGGGCGCTCGGGCAAATGAGCGCGGCCATAGGGGACCCTTTCGAGGAAAGAATCACCTGTGATGAGGTGGGGGTGAACAAGCCCAGTCCCAGGGTGTTCGAGTATGTACTTGAGAAGCTCGCCCCGACGGGTGTCGACAAGAGAGACGTTCTTCACACAGCTCAGAGCCAGTACCACGACATCGTCCCGGCGAGCGCACTAGGCTTTGCCACGATGTGGATCGAGAGGCGTCACAACAAAGGCGGCTTCGGAGCCACGCCGCGACCTGAACAGATAGTGACGCCGACCTTCCACGCCGCTAGTATGGCCGACTTCGTCCGACAAGTACGAGAGAAGCAGTAACAGCCGCTGAACCGAAGGGCCAAGAATGACCAGGACTCTTACCAAAGATTGGGCTACCTTTATTCACCGAGTTGCCTAGAGAAACTGTCCAATAAATCGGCCCACCCCGATGTTGACGTACGCCTCTTCTCATGAAAACGGAATATACAACCGATCTGTCCGACGTCGAATGGGAGTGCATCGAACCTCATCTCGGATCTCCCAACAAGCGAGGACGCCCCAAGCTATGTAGTTTGCGCCGCATCCTCAACGCGACCTTCTACGTCTTGAGGAGCGGCTGCGCTTGGCGGCTACTACCCCATGAATTTCCGCCTTGGAGGGCGGTCTACTACTGGTTCAGCAAATGGCGCGTCGACGGGACGTGGGAGCGCCTGAACGCAGAGCTGCGCGAGCGGCTGCGGATCCGATCCGGCAGGAACGCGCACCCCAGCGCGAGCATAGTGGACTCGCAATCGGCCAAGACCACCGGGGTCGGCGGTGAAGCGCGAGGCTACGACGGCGGAAAGAAGATTCGAGGCAGGAAGCGACACCTCTTAGTGGACACCGAAGGGTTGCTCATCAAGGCCAAGGTCCACAGCGCCAAGGTCCCCGACCAGGACGGGCTGAGACTGCTGCTGGAGTCGGCGCGAACCGGGCTCTGGCGCCTGAAGCACCTGTGGGTAGACGCCGGCTACCAGGGAAGGGGCAGAAGGTGGGCCGAGGAGAGAATGGCTTGAGCGTGGAGGTCGTGCGCAAGCCCCAGAAAGCCGGTCCCTGAGAAGGTGGCCAAGCGCTGGGCACAGGAGTGGGCCAAGGAGGGCAAGGAGGTGGACTGGCAGAGGCTTATGCCGCCGAGAGGCTTTAGGGTGCTGCCGAGAAGGTGGGTGGTAGAGCGGACCTTCTCGTGGCTGGGCCAGAACAGACGGATGAGCAAGGATTATGAGAGGCTGTGCGCTACCGGTGAGACATTCATCTACGCAGCGATGACACGCCTGATGGTGAGGCGGTTGGCCCGTGCTTAGGATTTATTGGACAGTTTCTACAGAGACTGTTGGAAAATTCGCGATAGACACCAAACTAGGGTCTGTGAGATCGGCAGAAGAGCCAAGAAGGCCTCGTTTGCTCGTCTTGGGCCATTGGGGAGCCAAGATCGAGAGCTCCTCTAGCCTTTTCCAGACAGTCTCTAGAGACTGTCTGGAAAGTAGCTTGACGGGTCGGATCGCGTGTTTGTCGGTAGCGCGAAGCACCGAGAAGGGTACCCTGTCGCCCGTTGTGCAGGCTCACGGGACCATGAAATAGAGCCTGTCCGGAGTTTCCAGACAGTCTCTAGAAGGAAAAGTCTGCGAAGTTCGTATTCAAGGTCGTGAATGAGTCGGTCACAGCCGCCCCGTAGACCTTATCTGCAGCCAACAAACCAAATCCTGCGACCACGAAATGTAGGAGCGCTGCATAAAGTTGCGCGATCTCGGATGGAAGTATGCCGTGCGCACTACTTCGGGCGCTTCGGGGTGACGGCCGGACAGCTCGAGCGGCAGTAGATCCCGGTCGAGGTAACCGCGATGTAGAACCAGCCGTCGAAACGGGCGTGGCGACTCTGTACGGCGCGGTAGCGATGCTCGAAATTTCTTATCATGGCCGTGATTGTCTCACCCCCAGAAGAGGGTTACTGGCGGAAATCGGACTTCGGCGTCGGACCTGGCACATCCCTGCGTCGGTGGCACCATCAGGCCGAAGGTCGAACGAAGAGAAGGCGGATTCCGAGCCCCATGAAGATGATACCGGAGACGCGGCTGAGCAAGCGCAAGGTGCCGGGTCTCTGCGAGATCAGGCTTCTGGCCTTGCCACTCGCGACGGCGATGACCGAGTCAACGAGGAGTCCGAGGCAGGTAAACACCGCCCCGAAGAATAGGAACTGGGGGATTACGGACCCGTTCTCGGGGGCTACGAACTGGGGCAAGAACGCCGCGAAGAACAGGATAACCTTTGGGTTGAGGAGGTTCGTAAAGAAACCCTGGCGGAGGATTCTGGACGTGGTAGGTCCCCTCGGCCAGGAGTCAGCGGTGTCCAATCCTGGACCTCTCAGGGACCTGACGCCGAGCAAGATCAGGTACGCAGCGCCAGCGTAGCGCACTACGTCGAAGGCCCAGGCGGATTGGGCGAACATGTACGAAAGCCCCAGTGCAGCCGCCGCAGTGTGGACCAGCATAGCCATGCTGATGCCTACAGCCGACAGTATGCCCGCCCCCGGACCCCGGCCGATCGCGTTGGCCATCACGTAGATCATGTCCGGCCCCGGCGCGAGCGAGATCGTCAGGGCGGCGAATACGAAGATCAGAAGCAAGTTCAACTCTGGCACGAGGCTTCCCTCAAGGTACTTTGAGATGTTGCAGGACGGGCGACGTCACAGCAGGTTAGCTTCCAGCGCCCTCAACACCAGGACAGCCCCGACCCCGGTTACCATGGCGGCGGGCAGGCTACCGGTCCGCACGGCGACGAGCACGACGGCGAGGGCGGCCAGCGCCTCGGCTAGACCCCCTGTAAGGACGGTCGGGGCGACGAGCGAGATCAGGATCGCGCCCGGTATCTGATCCAACCACGCTCCCGCGCGCTCGGAGAGGTCGAACCGGCTCGCCAGCCACAGCCCGCCGGCCCTGGTAGCGTAGGTCGCGAGCGCCATCAGCAGAATCGCGAGCAGGGTGAGGGGATCAAACATGGCGCCCCCCCGCCCCCGCGAGGCTCCCCGCCAATCCACCGAGCAGGATGTACCACTGTCCGGGCAGCCACTGGTACGCCGCGACCGCCACCACGGCGGCCACCGTCCAGGGAAGCAGATCAGCCCTGCCCTTCCACATGCCGGAGATCAGGGCGAGGAACACCGCCGTGAATGCGAAGTCTAATCCCCAGCGTGCGGGGTCCTCCACCGCGCTCCCGAAAACGCCCCCGATCAGGGTAGAGACCGACCAGGCAAGCAACATCAACACTCCGCCGCCGATCAGGAACGCTCCATCGCGGCGCCCCTTCGCGAACTCGCCCATCGTGAGCGCCCAGTTTTCGTCGGCCATAAAGAATACCGATCCGTAGGCCTTGGGACGCGGCAACTTCGAGAACGCCGGCCCGAGGGCCGCACTCATCAGGAGGTGCCTCAAGCCAACGACGAGCGTCGTGAGGACGATGGACGCGACCGGCAGCGGGGCCGTCCAGAGCCCGAGCACCACGAACTGCGCCGCCCCCGAGAAGACCAGCGCGCTCATCAGGGCCGCCTCGCCGGCACTAAGGCCAGCCTGCCCGGCAAGCGTTCCGAAGACGAGGCCTATGGCGGAGCCGCTGATCGCGATGGGCACGCACCGCCGTGCCCCGGCGAGCGCGCCGGAGAGGGTAAACGTCACCGCGCCGTCCGTACCCCCGCCATCCATCGCCGTCCCCCGCACGAGATCCCCGCCCACTATCGGTATCTGTGGAAAGGCACGGCGAGCGTGCCGAACAGGGAGAGGACCCTACGCCAACCGCCAGTAGCCACACCGTCGGACTCGCGGGCCTGAGCGGTGTCCAGGCGCCAGTCGCGCCCCCGCCGCCGGTACCCGGCCTCCCCCGGATAGTTAGCCCGCGACGCGGAGGCGACGACCTCCCCCACGCCCAGCTCCCGCGCCAGGTCTCCGGCTCCGGCGTACAGCGCCTGCGCCAGCCGCTCCTCGCCGGCCCACGGTTCCACGACGAGCAGCCCCAGCAACAACCGCTTGGACTCCGTCCTGTAGCGCAGTGCTCCCAGCACCTTCCCGCCCCTCTCCGCAACGATAAACCGCTCCTCGAAGGCGACCCACCGCGGCATCCCGTTCAACTGCAGAAGGTCAGCCACCGCGGGCTCGTCCTCGGCGAGCCCCCACCTCACCCGAACCTCCTCCGAACCACTGACCGCGTCCCGCAACTCGTTCCTACCCCCAAAAGGGCCAACGCGCAACGTTCGCGCCAGCCGCCGCTCCCCGGCCTCGCGCAACAACTCCTCGCGCCGCATCCTCGCCATCTCCACAACGTACAGCTCGTACACCGCTTACCTCCACGCTCGCCGATCGTGCTATAATTGCCCCATCGAGCTAGGACAATTATAACCGGCTTAATGTCATAGGACAATAGGATAATCGTGGATCTACAGATTGATTCCAAAAGCCATGTACCGGTACACGTG
>DASQVA010000150.1:0-9454 GCA_035641035.1 Rubrobacter sp.
ACTTCCGAGAATTCTATACAGGCGAAGTTCGCACAATTCCTCTTCCAAGCACTCCGGTGAATAAGGGCAAGAGAAAGGGCCGAAGCTGCTCCTGAACCAATGACGCGGGCCCTCCCTGCCAGAACTGCTGTTGCTCGCCTACCGGTTTCCGCCGCGCCTTCCCACCCGTAAGCCTGTAAGCGACGAGCCTTCGCGGCCTGAGGGGGTAACCTGGTCGTTAGAGCGGACCAGGATGTCGCTGCGAAGGTCGCCAGCTGCAACCGCCCTTGCGTGGCCTCTCCACGGCTTCCTGCTCTTGGGTCATCCGTACCTATGCCCTGAAGTCCATGGGGCGGTTGGCGGAGCCGAGCTGCGGGCCGATTCCACCACTCCCCTCTCGACGACTTCGGAGAAGTAAGACGTTTCCCAGCCGCGAGGCCGTCTCAGCGACCTTCGAGCCGGTAGCCGGCGTCCTCCCAGGCCTCTATGCCGCCCCCCAGGTCCCGGACGTGGGTGTAACCGAGCCCCACCAGGGTTTCGGCGGCGGCGCTCATTCGACCGCTGCGGCAGTAGAGCGCGATTTTGGCGTCCTTATCCTTCGGCAGCTCGTCCAGGCTTCGCCCTATCTCGTTGTATGGGATCGAGAGGTCGGTGTGGGGCAGCTTCCCCTGGAACGGTATATGAGTGTTTACGAGCGTGACGCTTTCTTCCCGCGTCAAAGCCTCGAACTCGGACGACGGTAAGCGGGTGTAGGAGCCGCCGGGCACGGAAATACGTCTCTCCGCCTTCTCGGGACCAACGGAGGACTGCTTGGCGGCGTCCTTCGGACCGCCGGGTCCGTCGGGCCTCTCCGCCTCGCCTCCTCCGCAGCCCGCGAGCACGAGAGCGCCGACGAGCAGCACTAGTAGTGGCACCCTTCTCATCATCTCCTTCCGTCGCCCGGGATAAGGTGGCCGGGGTCGCAAGGGTACTCTTCGTGCATCCTCTCCCATACTCTATAGGCTCTGTCGCCCACGCAGAGCGGACGCGGCCTCGCGTCCGCGGACCTCTCCTACCAGAATAATTCTCGTCAGTTCTGCCCGTAGCAAGTCGCAACGACTGATCGTCTCACCAGCGTCAACTGCACTGCGATCTCGTTGGCCAAGCGAGCGCGAAAGCGCAGCTCCGAGAGCTGGGTGTTTCTGGACTCACGTGTCTGTATTAATCCTAGAAAGCCCAGTCCATCCGATGTCTGGCGCACCTGTGTCTTATGCCGACCACGAGCCCAGGGGTTCGGAGTTTCGTCTACGAATGTTCGACGATCGGCTGCAACCCCTCGCTCAAACCTCGAGGTTCTCCGAGGAGCCCGATCTTAAGCAGGCTTCTCCACCCACTCGGGAGGGGGTGTGATCTCCGGCTCGGGCTTGTTGCCGGGGCCGTCGAGGCCAGTGGAGGTGACGGTCATCAGCGGCCGTACCCTCACGTCGTGGTCGCAAAGGGCCTGGCACGAGAGGCGAACCTCTCCGAGAAGGTCACGGCTCTCGAGCACTTCTAGCTCCGCCCGGGTCATCCGCTCGGGCTCACCTTCGAGGTACTCGATGCGGCAGGTAGTGCACTTGGCGTAAGCGCCGCAGCGATGCAAGATATCTACTCCGGCGTCCTCCTCAATCGCCAGAACAAGCCGCTTGCCTTCGGGAATATCGAAAGTCCCTACGCCTTCTACTTCTAGCTTAGGCATTCGTTGCTCCTTTAGTACCCCGAGAATTCCAGCTGACAACCCTCTGCAGTGACCACCGCTCTGAAGCGAAATGTCTTGTCAGTTTTCGGGTTCTGGACCGACATCGTGGAGGATATCTACACCTGCGTCCTTCTCGATCACGAGGACCAGCCGCTTCCCCTCCTCTACGTCGAACGTACCTGTACCATCGCCTCGATCCTGGGCACGCGCCCTCCTTCCGGTAGACTAACATCCTATCTAACCACGCCGCAGAACTCGGCGCGAACGCGGGCCGCCGCCTTTCGGGGTAGTCTGTCTCCAAAACCGCGGGCATATAGGCTAAACTTTCTGTTCACGAAAGGGGGTTTCGCTTGGATCACCGGCCGCCTTCCATAAAGGTAGAGAAGCCTTGGGGCAGGTTCGAGCAGTACACGCACAATCTGCCCTGCACGGTCAAGATCATCACCGTCTCCCCGGGCGGCACGCTCTCGCGCCAGTACCACCACCACCGCGACGAGCTATGGGTCGTCCTTGATGCGGGCGCCCGGGTGGAGCTCGGCGAGCAGGTGGTGGACCCCGAGGCCGGGGAGAAGTTATTCATCCCACGCCAGACGGTGCATCGACTCTCGGCGGTGGGGGAGGATCCGGTGAGGATACTCGAGATCTCCTTTGGGGAGTTCGACGAGGAGGACATCGTCCGCCTGGAGGACCTCTACAGCCGTTTGGGATCGGGCGACGGAAACCGGCCACCGGAGACAGCACAGGTGGTCATGAGAGGCCGGCCCCGGAGAACCGTTGGGGTCTGAGACAGATCGGTCAAAGACGGTGCTCTTTGTGTGCACTGCCAATGTGTGCCGCAGTCCTATGGCCGAGGCCATCTTCAGTGCCCTGGCGGCTGAGGGGAGCCTACACCTCGAGGCCAGAAGCGCCGGGGTCGCGGCCCTCGTGGGCGAGCCGGTCGCCCCTAAGGCGCGAGCTGCCCTAGAAGAGGTCGGCATCTCGGTAAACGGGCACCGCGCCCGACAGGTCAGCGCGGCGATGATCGAGCAGGCTGATCTCGTGCTCGCCATGACTCCGCGACACGTGGACGCGCTGCACCGCCTCTCCGCCTCTTCCTCTGGCAAGGTGCACACGCTACTTGGGTACGCGAACGATACGCCCGACGTCGAGGGCGTGCCCGACCCTTACGGCCAATCGATGACCGCCCACCGAGCTACCGTCCGCCAGCTTCACCGCAATCTCTATGCTCTGGTTCGACGGCTGGAGAACGAACGACGCCGGTGGACGATTACCCTCTCCGGTCGCTGAAGGTTCTAGCATTCTTGGAACCTACGATTTGCAGGGAAGCGGTGGGGAGTGCTATCCAGGGCAGTCGACCGGGCGTCTAGATCGTGGTCGGCTACCCCACGGCCGTACACCTAGAAGTGGTGAAGCTCGGCTTCAGCTGCTGATCTGCGATCGGCCCAACGTCGCTGCGTCAGGGGTCGCGTCGGCTTGGGGCGAGCTCTTCCTGACGGACACCCGGTCGACGGCGATCGGCATGGGCCATCGGTATTCGCACCTCACCAACACCGTCCTGGGGCGACCTGCTCTCGTTGGTGAACCGCACGGAAGATCTCGTGCGCGGACCACACGCGCGGAGGCAATTCATGACGGTTTTTATTCCTCCCGTACCCTTTGAGGAGTTGGCCGAGACCTTCAAGAACTCGTCGCTTATCCGGTTGTTGCTTTGTACGAGCGTTGCCGGAGCGTACAGCATATATTATGAAAGATGAACGGGTAGCAGATAACCGTCAGGCTCCAACAAAGCACCTGCATCCCTCGCGCTGACCGCCCACAATCGCCTTGCCCAAGGCCTCAACCAGGCCTTTCGGCTTCGTATAGTCGCGCGTTGGGTAACAAAACCTTGATCTTCCAGAGAGCTTTGAGAGAGGTTTCTCGATAGGGTTGAACTCAGGTGAGTAAGGTGGTGGCAAGTATAGAAGCTTGCAGTCTCACTCTTCTCTCAGCAACGGGGGGCGCTCACGAATTCGCTGGAGCACCTGTGACCTTACATAATGGAGATGAGGGGCATAAAGGATAGCTTCTCGGAGTAGGAGATGCTGTCGTCGCCCGCTTTTAACGGCCGCCACCGAGGCGACGCACCGGCACGCAGAAGACGTATCCAGGCGGCCGTAACATCGGAGGCACGCCCCGGTTAGCGGCGCCCCCTGGGCGGGTGAACGACGTACACGACGCGACCCTGAATCTTCGCATCCCGGGCGGGCAACACTAGGTCCTCGTGATCCCCGTTCTCGGGACGGAGCCGCAGGAGATCTCCTGCTTCGCTCCTGTCGCGGTAAAGCCGCTTCACGGTAACCTCCTCGCCGTCCCCGATGAGGGCCACGACGACGGTGCCATCGGGCGGATCCTCATCCTCCTCGATCACTAGCAGGTCCCCGTCGGCGATGTGAGCCCCGATCATGGACTGCCCCACCACCCTTAACAGGTATCGCTGCCCACCCGAGCGGGAGCCGAGCAACTCCGCGGCCAGCGAGTAGGCCTCGTCCCCGACCGCCATGGCCTCCAGTCCGCGGCCGGCCGCGATCCTACCCAAAAGCGGCATCTCGCCCGCGGCCTCCCAACCCTTCTCCGTTAACCTTATGCCTCGCGCCCGCCGGTTCCCGCCTCCCCGCTCCAGGTAGCCGGCTTCCTCGAGCTGCTTGAGGTGCTTGTAGGCAGTCTGCGAGCTCTTGAGCCCCACGGCCTCCCCCACCTCGCGCACGCTCGGCGGCCCCTCCCCCATCGCGGCCCCACGGGCCAGGTGCCGGAGCATCTCCATCCGTATCTTCCAGTTTTCCGGGACCATCCCGCATCTCCTCCACCGGACGCCTCGCAGGAACACTCTACCCGACATCCCCCTGGACTGCAAACTACAGTTTGTGGTAGCGTGAATAGAAGAACGAAGAAGCAGGAGCGCCCCCACCCAGGGCCAGGGGATCCACCGGCAGCCAACCAGAGGGATCCCCTGGGGTTCACAGGAGGCGAGGACGCTCGCTCTCCAGATTATATCTGGCGGGACGGGCTTCCCCACCCTCCGTTGCCAGGGAGGGTCGCGGCTCCTCAAGGAGGGAAGGAGAGGTATGGAGGGAGCCAGTGTCTCGGAGATACACCGTTATCCCTTGCGGCCCAAGAACGTCGAGGAGCCGCTGTTTCCCGCACGGGAGTTCAAGCGCGAGATCGCGGAGCACCTACTCCGGGCACCCTGGCTCTCGCGGGCTTCGGAGCTCGAAGGCAGCTTCGCTGGCGGGCAGACGGCGCACGCCCGGCGGGAGCCCGTAAAGGTAGAGAACCGTCACGGGCGCGTGCGGGTCGCGTGGTCATTCGGGCGGAAGCGGTGCCGCCAACACCGGTGCGTCGTCGAGGTCCTGGACCGCTGGCGGGAGGTGGCCGCCTGGTGGGACGAGGAGCGGGCGACGGACAGGAGCGTTGTCAGGGTACTCCTTTCGGGTGGGGCGATCGTGGACCTGGCGCGGGAGAGGGGCAGCTGGTTTCTCGTGGGGGTGGCGGATTGAGCGGGGGTGTATCACGAGGTTTCGCCGACCTGCACGCGAGGAGCGGGTTCTCTTTCGGGTTTGGGGTGGCCACACCTGAGGAACTGGTCGCTGCGGGTCGCTGCGGCGGTGCGGATGAGAATACCGTCTTTAGCGCTCACGGACTGGGACGGGCTCTACGGCATCCACCGCTCTCTGGCGGCGGGCGGGTGTCTCTCCCATAGTCGGGGCCGAGGTCTCTACCGCTGGTGTCACGTCGTGCTGCTGGCCCAGTCCATGGAGGGGTACCGTTCCTTGTGCCGGCTCATCACGCATTACAGGGCCTCCTCCGAAAACCATCGCTGTACAGGCATGTTAGCCTTTATGCTTCTTTCTGCGCCGGTCCCAAACTTATATCGAGGTGCCGTCGCTCTTTGGGTCAACCCACCGCAGGGATCATCTCATCGGCCTTGGACACTCAGAGCTTGCCTTCGGTCGTGTTCGTTGGCTCAGGCGGAGAGGGGCAGCCTGCTCTGACGGACTTGGACAGGGAGGGAGCGTTGGATCTTATCGAACTCCCTGACCTCGGCCTCGTCCACGAGCGTCGCCGCCACCCCGTCCTTGCCCATGCGGGCCGTGCGGCCTATGCGGTGAACGTAGGTCTCTACGTCCTCGGGCAGGTCGTAGTTGACGACGTGCGAGACATTTGGGATGTCGAGCCCGCGCGCCGCGACGTTGGTCGCCACCAGGATCCTGGTCCGCCCTTTGACGAACCCGGCGAGCGTCTTGGTGCGCTGCGACTGCGACTTCCCGCCGTGCAGTAGGGCCGCCTTGTATCCGTCCCTCTCAAGCTGGCGGTGCAGCTTGGTCGCCCCGTGCTTAGTCCTGCGGAACACTATCGCCAGAGGGTCGTTCTCAGCGTCGATTAGGGCCCGCAGGGCGCGCGTCTTGTTACGTCCGTTAACGCGGTAGTAGACCTGCTCGACAGTGTCCACCGTGGGCGCCTCGGACTCCACCGTCAAGTACTGCGGGGAGCGCATGTGGCGCTTGACCATCCCACGAATAGCGCCCGGCATGGTCGCCGAGAAGAGGGCTGTCTGCCTACTATCCGGGGTGTAGGAGAGGATGCGCCCGACGTCAGGCGCGAAGCCCATGTCGAGCATTCGGTCCGCCTCGTCGAGCACGAGGTAGCGCACCGAGTCGAGGCGCAGCGTGCCCCGCTGCAGGTGGTCAAGGATGCGCCCAGGCGTGCCGACCACTACGGCGGCGGAGCGGTTCTTGAGAGCTTTGATCTGGGGGCCTATCGGCACACCCCCGCACAGGACGACCGGACGCACCGGAGCGTAGCGAGAGAGGTTAGAGATCTCCGCCGCTGCCTGTGCGGCGAGCTCCCGCGTCGGTGCGAGCACGAGCGCCTGAACGCCACGCGCCTTGCGGTCAAGACCCTCGATCAGGGGTATGGCGAAAGCGGCCGTCTTGCCGCTGCCAGTCTGCGCTAGGCCGACGACGTCTTCTCTGGCCAGGAGCTCGGGCAACGCCAAAGCCTGGATGGGCGTCGGGGTCGCCCATCCCTGGTCGGCGACGGCCCTGCGGACCTGGTCGGACAATGACAGATCGGTGAAAGAGGCCCGCGGAGCCTCGCGTAGAGTACTTGCCAAGATGTGCTGTTTCCTCTCTATCGTTGTGCAGTGATCGCCACCATAAGGAGCGTACGTCGTGGGCTACCACTCAACGGGAGAGGACAGGCGCGAGACACAAAAAAGGAGATGCTCTCTGGACATCCGGCATCTCGCTGATCGTGGACGTATGTTCTTTATTGCGTAGCGTGCCGATTATACCGGACGCGCGTCCGTAATCAAAGCGGCAGAGGTGCTACCCGGATTTGGAGACCGCTTCGGGCTGGGTCAGTCCATGTGCCATTGCAGCGGGAGGAGATAGGGGAACTCGGTGTTCGGGTCGATGTCAACCTTCATGATCGGGGCCATCCACTCACCCCACCGACGGTTCGTCTCACTTTTCGCCAGGTACTCTTGCGTCCGCCGGAGGTTGTCGGTCTCGAAGTAGCCAAAGAGAGTGAGGCCGTGGCGAAAGATGGAGTAGTTGCGGATGCCGGCCTCTCTGAGCGCGTCGAGCATCTCGGGCCAGATCTCCTCGTGCCGCCTCTCGTACTCCTCCTCGTAGCCGGGCCTGACCTCCAAGACCCACGCGTATCGGGTCACCCACTCCCTCCTTCGACGGGTCTATCCGACTCCCACGGGATCCTTCCACGAAATGACGATCCTCCCAGAGAGACCTTCAGGGCCATCCCGAGCACCCCGACCTTCCCGCCATCCTCTCTCTTCGGTCAGCGCAACTCTCCGTCCGACCTACCTAGGGTAAGCGTCTTTCACCCCGCCGTCCACGTTGAGGACGTTGCCCGTGCTCCTGGAGGAGCGCACCTCGGACGCGAAGTGCAGCACGGCCTCGGCGATGTTCTCGGGCAGCACGCTAACCTTGAGCACGTTGCGCTGGCGGTAGTGCTCCTCCAGCTCGTCGGGCTCTATGCCGTAAGCGGCGGCGCGCTCCTCGCGCCAGGAGGAACCCCAGATCTTCGACCCGCTCAAGACCGCGTCCGGGTTCACGGTATTGACCCGGATGCCCTTTGAGCCTCCCTCCTCGGCCAAACAGCGCGCCAGGTGAAGCTCCGCCGCCTTCGCCGAGGAGTAGGCCGAGGCATTCTTGCCGGCGGCCATGGCGTTCTTGGAGGCCACGAAGACGAGGTTGCCGCCCACATCCTGCTCCTTCATGATCCTGAACGCCTCGCGCGAGATCAGGAAGTATCCTTTGGCCAGGACGGCGTGGTTTTTGTCCCACATCTCGACGCTAGTCTCCTCGATGGGGGCGCTGGAGGCGAGACCTGCGTTGGAGACGACGACGTCCACCCCACCGTACTCGAGGATCGCACGCTGGTAAGCGCGCGCCACCTCGTCTTCGTCGGTCACGTCGGCCCTCGCGGGGATGCCGGGCTGCGGAAGGCTATCGGCGACCTCCCTGGCGCCTTCTTCGTCGAGGTCGCAGGCCACGACGCACGCCCCCGCTGCAGCCAACGAGCGGGCCACGGCGCTACCGATGCCGCCCGCCCCCCCTGTGACGAATGCGACTTTGCCTGCCATCTCTTTTGGCGGCGGGGCCAGGGTAAGCTTGTAGAGCTCCATGGGCCAGTACTCCACCGCGTAGGACTCCTCCTCTGTAAGAGAGACGTAACCTCCGAGAGCGTGGGCGCCGCGCATCACGGCGATAGCCCTGTAGGCAAAGTCCCTGGAGAGGTTCGCCTCCTTGGCATTGTGCGCGGCTCCGATTATCCCGACGCTGGGGATGAGAACGACCCTAGGGTTCGGGTCAGACATCTCCTCGTCGGCCTCCTCGTGGCGCGAGAAGTACGCCTCGTACTCACTGCGGTAAGCGTTGACGCCCTTGCGGACCTTTGCCTTGAGCTCGTCGGCGCCCTCTTTTTCGGGGTCGAAGTCCATCCAGAGGGGTTTAACCTTCGTCCTCACCAGGTGGTCGGGGCAGGCCGCGCCGATCTGGGAGAGCTCTTTCGAGTCGCGCCCGCAGACGAACTTCAGGACATCTTCAGAGGTGTAATCGGTCCGCAGGATCTTGTGTGACGCCTCCTCCGATCCCGACGAGAGCGCCCCGCGCAGAGCGGGTAAGACCTCGGCGAGCAGGGCCTCCCTCCGCTCTGGAGAGAGCGGCTCCACCGCCTGTCCGCCGAAGGGCTCTGCGGCTCGGCTGGCGACGAACTCGGCGGCCCTATTTATGGCCTCGATGGTGCGGCCGTAGCTCTCTTCGTGGGTATCACCCCAGGTGACGAGGCCGTGTTTGGCGAGCAGCACGAAGCGGGCGTTCGGGTTGTTCTTTACGGCCTCTCCCACCCGCTTGGAGAGGGTGAAGCCGGGACGGATATAGGGGATCCACAACGCCTCCTCACCGAAGCACTCGGCGGCGAGGACCTCGCCGCCCCTGGCGCAGCAGATCATGTTGATCGCGTCCGGGTGGGTGTGGTCCACGTGCGGGTAGGGCACGAAGGCGTGCAGCAGGGTCTCAATGGAGCCCCGTGGCATGTCCGGCCTCAGCTGGCAGCTCTCGAGGTAGGCGACCATCTCCTCGTCGCTCATCCCCTCGCGCTCCTGAAGCGGCAGCACTTCGCCGAGCTTCAGGCCCGTGAACTGCTCGGCCTTTATGGTCGCGAGGTCGCTCCCTGAGCCTTTCACCCACAGCACGTCCA
>DASQVA010000151.1:0-5755 GCA_035641035.1 Rubrobacter sp.
AAGGCCCATACCACGCAAGCAAGGAGTACGGCAGGCATGAACAAAAAGCAGTTGATCGAGCGGTTGGTCGAGCACACCGACTCGTCCAAGGACGAAGCACAAAAACACCTGCAAGCTTTCACAGCGATCGTATCGGAGGCACTCAGGGCGGGCGAAGAGGTCCAGCTGCCGGGCTTTGGAAAGTTCTACGTGAGGGAGCAGAAGGCTAGGGAGGGCAGAAATCCGCAGAGCGGGGAGAAGATGAAGATCGCGGCCTCCACGGTTCCGGCCTTCCGGGCGGGCAAGTCCCTGAAGGAGTCGATCTAGTAGCGGTGTACTCGGCTGTTCACCCAAGTGCCTAGACGCGAATTCTCGGAGTTTCGGAATTCGGGTAGGGTACGCAGCAACGCCTTCCCGATTAACATGATCTGTCGCCGGGTAGACACCTAACAAACCCCAAAGGAGGGAGTAGATCATGAACGGTGGCAAGGGGATCTACGTCGGAGAGACACTCGGCTCTACCTGATCTCGCTTGCGCTGTACGCCGCGGGAAGGCGCGAGTCAGTGATCTTCGTGGGGCTTTGGGCCCCGACCACCCTCAATCTGGGGCAGAGCCTCCTAGAGGAAGACTAGGGACACGAAAGGGCCGGAGCGTAGCAGCTCCGGTCCTTCCCTTATTCTCTCGAGTGGTTGTGGAAGGGGTGTTCCCTGAAGTCCATATCCAGCATCCTGCATAGAAGGTTGCCCTGAAAACATACTAACTGCTAAGAGGCAACCACAACATCTAGCAATACCGCACCAACATGCAGTGTGCTAGAGGATCATGATACCCTCAAGTATTAGCGGTATGTGCTCGTTGCATGGGCTGATTTCACGCCCACACCTGATACCCCCGTGCTACGAGAATTCGCTTCCGCGCCCGGGTGAGGGGAAACGTTTCCGAGCTGGAACTAGCGCTAGTTTAGTAGTCACCACCCCTTGGCAGCCGCATAAGCCAGCCGCGAATAGCAGGACCACGACCCATCACGTACATAAAGTTGCCCCAACGATACGGTCTTCGAAGTCCTCCTAGACACAGTTCTTTGAACGTCGCCTGAGGGCATTCTCCGAAGTTCGGCAGAGGCTAGCGGGGATATTTTTTCGGGTTTCTCTGATCGAGGCCGTTCGGCGGCAAATTTTATCTGGGACAGAACCTCTGTGAAATAATAAGCGGCTCGGACCCGCGTGTATGATAGCGGAGGCGGACCGCACGAGCGAGGGCACAGGCTACGTCTCAACCTCGAGCAGCGACGGTCATGTGCGGAAAGGCGAGGTACGGTCGATGGGACACTTCAGGAGCGAAGCCCGAGGACGGGCTCAAGGCGGCGGACGTGAGCAAGATCCGGGGCGGTTCGGAGTCGCCTCGAGTGACCCGCGGTCCGGCGAATACGGCCGGTCTTCGGAGGTCGCGGTAAGGCGGGCTCCCGGGACGCGGGGCTCGACGCCGAGACGGGGCGGGTCTTCGTGGGTTAACTGGCAATCTGCCCTGTACGTCTTTGTCCTGGGCGCGGTGTGCGTTCCCCTGGCTTCACTCACGAGTTTCTGGTGGATCATTCCGGTCTTGGGCGCGGTGGTGCCGATTGCGCTCGCCGCGCTCAACAAGCCTCGCCTCGCGTCCGGGGAACGTGACGATAGGAAGCTCAAGGAGCGAGAACTTCTGCACGCCCTTGCCGAACAGGGTGACCTCACCCCCGCCGCGGCCGCCATGCGGACCTCGCTCACTGTGGACGAGGCGTCGAAGATGCTGGAGGACCTCACCCGCAAGGGCCACCTGAACCCGCGGGCGGAAGACGGCGTCGTGTCCTACGCCCTACCCGAGCGGGACCGGCGCGGGTCGCAGGACACGGCTCTCCCGCCTAAGGATGAGCCTTCGGAGGCATGGCGGGAAAGCGACGGAGCGCCCCGGCGACTCGAAGATCCGTTGAGCGAGCGGGAACTCGAGGTGCTGACCCTTCTCGCCTCCGGCAGGACCAACTCGGAGGTTGCCAGGGACCTCTTCGTCTCCGTGGGCACGGTCAAGTCCCACACGGGCAACATCTACCGCAAGCTAGACGCCAAGAACCGCGCCGAGGCCATAGCTCGGGCTCGTGAGCTAGCCCTGCTCTCGTAGGCACTCTCCGCGCCCCGACCGACGTGGGTTCCTCCACTCCTCTAACGTAATACGCACTCTCCTCCCTCCCGCAAGCTGCGAATGAACCCTAATGAACCACCCAAACCGGCTTTTTGGCCGATGCCTCTGTGACCAGTTTAGCCCTACCTTGACTACCGTACGGTGTGAGCGACAGCCAAGATGACATTCAGAAATGACCCGCTCAAAGAAGAGAAAGTAGAACCGTCGACCAAGACGCCGTCGACGGTGGCACCGGCCCGATGAAAACACTACCCGTTCCGTCGGCAACGGAGGACGAGGAGGACACCGAGTGAGAATCACGCGCAGAGGCTTCTTGAAACTGGGGATGATGGCCGGGGCCGGCATAGTGTTGCCGGTTGGAGCGATGGGCGCGGCCGGGGCGCGGCTGGGCGCCGCCAATTCGGTAACGAGCCCGAAGGTTCAGCCCTTCGTCGTTCCGCTGCCCGTGCCGCCGGTGCTCGATCCTGTCCGAACCGACGCCACCACCGACTACTACGAGATCACCCAGAGGTCGTCCGGGCAAGAGATCCTGCCCGGCCTGAAGACGGAAGTGTGGGGCTACGACGGAATATTCCCCGGTCCCACCATAGAGACCAGGACCGGACGCAAGGTGGTAATCCGGCAATGGAACGAGCTTTCGGTGCCGGTCTCTACCCACCTGCACGGCGGCAGGACGCCCCCCGAGAGCGACGGTTACCCCACAGACCTAGTCCTGCCACAAGGTTACGAGCACGGCGCCTCGTCCATGCACACCGGACACGGGCCTACGGGGGAACACTCCCACATGTTTAAGGACTACGCCTATCCCAACGAGCAGCGCGGGGCAACCCTCTGGTACCACGATCATCGTATGGACTTCACCGGACCGCAGGTCTATAGGGGTCTTACCGGTCTGTACGTGATCCGCGACGAGGTCGAGGACGGGCTTCCCCTGCCGAAGGGCGAAAAGGAGGTGCCGCTTGTGGTCTCGGACCGAACCTTTGAGGAGGATGGCTCCTTCTTTTACCCGTCCATAGACCCATCGCTGGAGGGAGAGCCCGGGGTGCTGGTAAGCCAGCACAACGGCGTGCTCGGCGACACGATCCTGGTCAACGGCGCGCCCTGGCCGATCCTGGAGGTCTCCAACACACGCTACCGCTTCAGGGTCCTCAACGCCTCCAACGCCCGCGACTACGAGCTGGAGCTCGACCCCCCGCCCCCCGGTATCAAGCCTTTTGTGCAGGTCGGTAGCGACGGCGGGTTGCTCGAAGCCCCCGTGCACCACGATCGGATACGGATCTCCCCCGCGGAGCGCTTCGACGTGGTCGTGGACTTCTCGCGCTATTCGGTCGGCACGAGGGTGACGCTGAAGAACCGCGAGGAAGAGAAGGGGCCACCCTCGGAGGTGATGCGCTTCGAGGTGGTCCGCCGGGAAAAGGACGAGAGCACCGTTCCCGAGAAGCTCGCGCCGGAGCAGGACTTTCCCGACCCGAACGCCGCTGAAGTCACCCGGCGTTTTCGGTTTTCCAGCTCGCTGATGGGCATGTGGAGCATAAACGGCAAGACCTTCGACCCAGAGCGCATGGACGCCAGGCCGTTTTTGGGATCCACGGAGATCTGGGAGTTCACCTCCAGTTCCTCCCATCCAGTCCACGTGCACCTCGTCCACTTCCGGGTCCTCTCGCGAAACGGCGGGAAGCCCGGTCCCTACGATGCCGGCTGGAAGGACACCGTCTACGTCACCTCGGGCGAGACGGTGCGCGTGGCCGCCAGGTTTTCCGGCTACAGGGGCCGCTACGTCTTCCATTGCCACAACTTGGAGCACGAGGACATGATGATGATGGCGAACTTCGAGGTGGCGTGAGTATGGGGGGAGGAATCAAGACACGCCCGAGTGTGACCGGCACAAGGCTCCGGTGGGCGGCGGCCGGTCTGGCGTTCGTGGCGGAGCTTACCCACCTGTGGGCGTTCGCGCACGGGTTCGTCGTCTTCCCGACGCGTGGGCTCCCCTTGCTGCCGGTGGCTGCGGTCCAGGGGATACTCGCGGTCGGCTTACTGTTCGGGGCGGGCAGGTGGACGATAGGCTTCGGGATCGTCTTCAACGTCGCCGTGGCCTTGGGCTGGGCCTTCACGCGGAGCGTAGGTGTGCCATCCGGGGGGGTGCTCGTGCGGATGCCGGTGGGGCCCCTGGACCTCGTCGCGACAGCGACCGAGGTGGCCCTGGTAGCCGCGCTGGTGGTCATGTTGGCAGATCCGAAATCATACTTATCGTCAAGAGGGTAGGGATCCGACAGGTGCCGGTAGGCTTGCTTTCTGACACGATCAGGTCGGCCGCCCGCACCGCGCGTACCTGGTAGATCCTACCTTTTATATGGTGCGACGGAGGAAAAGGTTTGATCTATTCTAGGGCAGGCGGGCATAGGCCCTTATTCACCCGAGTGCGCGGAAGTGGAATTCTGCGACCTTCGCCTTGACGGGGTTCTCCGAAGTCCACGAACACGGTCCCCGCAGCTCCTTAGTTCGCAGATCCTCGACGTCCGCTAGCGGTGCCTTAGAAGGTAGACGAACAAGGCCACTGCCGACAAGCCCAAAGCCCTCTGCACGAGAAGTACCCCCAGGAAAAGGGGCCCGCTGAGCGCCCGACCACGACGTTGCTCGGCAGCCTATCGGAGAATGCGGAGGCGAGCGCGGTGGTGAGCAAGAGGACCAAGGGCAAGACGTCCGCGACGACCAGTAAGGCGACGACCCATCCACGCACCACGTCATGGTACCCCCTCGAGCTATTCACCGGAGTGCGTGGAAGGATGGTTCCACGCACTGCGCGTCTTGTAGAGTGGCCGCATGAGGGTAGTAGGGGCCGGCTTCGGCCGCACGGGGACGACGTCGCTGAAGGCGGCGCTGGAGCAATTGGGCTTTGGCCCGAGCTACAGCCTGAGCGAAGTCTTCGCGAACCCGGAGCACGTCGGGTTCTGGGAGGCCGCCGGCTGCCCCACCCGGGAGGAGCTGGACTGGGAGGGGTTCCTCGCGGGCTACGGGGTGGCGGTCGACTGGCCGGCCTGCTCGTTCTACGAAGAGCTCATAGAAGCGTTCCCCCAGGCGCCCGTGATCCTGACCGTCCGCGATCCGGCATCGTGGTACGAGAGCACGCGCTCGACCATCTACGAGCTACGGAGGTTGACCACCGGGCCCCTCCCGGTGAGGGCGGCCTTCGCGTTGGCCGGGCTGTTCGCCCCGGGCGTCGCGGGCACCGTCCGGCTGGCCGACCGCCTCGTGTGGGAGGACACCTTCGACGGCCGCTTCGAGGATCGGGCCTACGCGATGGAGGTCTTCGAGCGCCACAACGAGGCGGTTCGCCGGCGGGTCCCGCCGGAACGGCTGCTGGTCTTCGACGTGCGAGAGGGTTGGCCGCCGCTGTGCGACTTCCTCGGCGTCGAAGTTCCCGACGAGCCCTTCCCGCGCCTCAACGAGGCGCGGGAGATGCGGCGCAGACTCCTCGGCCTTGTCGCGCTCTCGGCCGCCGCGCCGGCGCTTGCGGTGCTTACGGGCGTCGCCGCGACGGTGTTCCTCGCCCGACGCGTCGCAAGGTCGCGCTACCGTTGATGCCGCCTAAAGATCCATTGTCGTGGA
>DASQVA010000152.1:0-4982 GCA_035641035.1 Rubrobacter sp.
GGGCGTGACTCCTGGCAGCCCGTTCTCGGCAAAGCGGGCACTCGAGATAGCTGACTCTGCCGCATTTCGCCGAGAAGCTAAAGATGCGTCAACGGAAGAGTTACAGCAGTCAGCTCTTGAGCTGGCGCGCTTCACCAAGCCACAAACCCGCGAAGAGTTAACGAGCAACAAAGAGGTGCTTCGCGAAGAGACATATCGGCGTGTGATCGCACACGAGCGCCTCGGCATCATCGAAGGCGTGCTAGCCCAGCGGGGCGCGCCTTCACCCGTAAAGCTCGTTATGGAGCGGTTTAACGACGCCACGACCCCCACAGTAGAAACCACGCAACGAACCCACGAAGAGCAGGAAGGCCGAGAGACCGCATGAGAGCAAAGAGAAAGGGGCCGCGCCACCACGCAACAGCCCCGACCCAAACAGACCCAACCTTTAAATGAAAGGACCTGTTGACGTGATTATACAAAAAAGAGGGGAGCCCGGCACCCGCCGCCAAGCCAGCCCGGACCCCCGCACGCCGCACAAGCCTAAACAAAAGGTTCAGGTGGTGTGCAGATGATATCTTACCCGAACCACGGATCTAAGACACTCTCCGACTCTCACCAGGGGATACTTTACGACGATTCCGGTATAAACCCGTTGGTCGAGGCCGAGCGCGGAACTTTCAGCGCCTGCCGCGGCAAGGACGTACCGCAAGATCACGGCCAGCTTCCCAAAAAGCCTGGCATCGTGTTCCCGGTCCACACCCTCGATGGCGGGATCTTCTACCGTCTCAGGCCCGATAATCCTGGAAGGCTACCGAAGTACATGCAGCCGAAGGGACATCCGAACCGCCTAGACGTACACCCACGCCAGCACGAGCGCATCAAGCGGTCCGGGGGGCGACGATACGTGACCGAGGGCGAGAAGAAAGTGGACGCCGGCGTGAGCAGAGACGTGCTCATGGTCGGCCAGTCGGGTGTATTCAATGGTCAACGCGACAAGGGCGCGATGCTCATAGACGACTGGTACGAACTCCCGCTCGACGGCGAAGAGTACGCCATCTGCTACGACTCCGACATCGAGACGAATGAGAGCGTGCAGCTCGCCGCCGACAGGCTCGTACGGCTGCTGCAGGCCGAAGGCGCGAAAGTATTTATCACTCTGCTACCGCCGGCGCCGGATGGGAGCAAGCAAGGCCTAGACGACTTCTTCGCCAACGGTGGCACGGTCAAACAGTTGGAGCTGCTGACCACGCCATACGAGGCGGCCGTAATAGAGCGGGTGCGACTCACCCGCGACCAGAAGCTACGTGTTGCGATAGAAGCCCTCTGGCGCAAATGGTGGGCGACAGAGTGGACCGGACAGGGCGGTCATACAGATAGGGACTTGGCGCTCAAGGTTATAGAGGCCGCCCGCAAGCATGGCAAGGTCGTCGGCAATGACCTGCGCGTCGTGAAGGCGTGGGGGCCGCTTATGGTCGAAGCCAAGATATCCAGCTCACGGACGATGGCCAAGTCCATCGCGCGGCTCGAAGGTATGGGGTTCCTTGAGCGGGACAACAAGGGCCGAAAGGCCGACAAGCCCGGGGCATTCGTATTCCGCTCGGCCGTCCGCGCGGGTGTAAAGCAGTATGGAGAGAAGGCCACGCAGGCCGAGACCAGGAACCGCCAGGACGAGGACGAAGCCCCTGGTACTTTACACCCGCGCGCCCCCCGTCTCATGTGGTCGGCGCCGAAGTTCGCGCCCAAACGCGGGACCGTCGCCAGCACGCGTAAGGTCCGCCAGTCCAAGCCGCCGAGCCCCCGGCCGGCCGTCGCCAGATTAGGGAAGATACGCGGCGCCGTAGTCGACGCGCTCTACACCTACGGCGGCAGTTGCACGCTCGCACAGTTGTGTCGGATCCTGCACAGGAAGCGCCCGCGCGATTTGGTACGTCGCAAGAAGTCGGCGAAGGGCAGGGACGGTTTGTTGGTGTGGCTCGAAGAGGCCGGCATCATCGCCGTCGAGGGGGATCGGGTGACATTAACTGAGGACTGGCTCGACCGGCTGGAGGACGCGCGCGAGGCGGGCGGGGAGCTGGAGGCCGAAGAGCTGGCCCGACGTCGATACCTGGATAAGAGCCGTGCCTACCATTGTCGTCACGAGACGCTCAAGTCCCGTCCGAGCGCCGCGAGCCTCGACGCCATCAGGCGGAGCCGCGAGCAACGCAAGGCCGGACTCGCCGCGATAGCCGCGCGGGCCGCCGCGGCCGCGAGGACTGAGGAGCTGCGAAAGGCGGAGGCCTTCGTCCGCGACCGTCTTAGGGAGCTGGGTCGCATCCGTCTCGCCTTGCTGCAGGACATATGGCACGACGCCGGCGGGGACCCCTGGTCGATCCCGGTAGCCGTCGAGGCTTTGGGCTGCCGCGTCGAGGCCCTACCCGAGTTCGACAACCGAAGATTCGTGTTCGCCCCTAGCGAAGCTGAGGGGGCTGCATGACGGCCGTACGCAAGCCCACGGAACCCTGGGACTGCGAGTGGGCCGCCGAGCTCGCCGGCGATGCCCTGAAATACTTGGGGCGCAATTACCCCGAGTGCCTGGAGAACCTGCGAGCCCTGGACCAATACGAGGAGGAGGCGCACCAGGCGGCCACGCGAGGAGATCGGGATGGATACCTCGAGGCCCTCAGAAGCTATTGCAGGGCCGGTCGAGATGCGGCGTTGGAGATACGTAAGGGAGCAGCATGAGCGAAGGAGAACTCGACCGGTTGCGGCGAGCCGTGGAGCGACTGATGGCCGGACAGCGGGAAGCTCTTGGGGTCATAGATCAGGAGGTCGAGGATCAGGAGTACTCTGCGCAGGAGACATTGGCAGAGGTGCAGGACATATTGTCAGGCGCCTACGAGGATGCACGGATCATCTTAGGGGAAGGGGGAGCATGACGGACAGGCGGGACGAAGAACGTGAGAGGCATTCGCGGGAAGAGGACAAACGCCAGCAAGAAGAAAAAGAGAAGCGCTCCGACGAGCTGAAGGAATCCTGGCGTCGCAACCATCCGAGCGAGCAGGAGGAAAACGAGAGGGGCCGACGGGGCAAAGGTCGACGGGCGTGAATGTTGAACAGCTCTCGCCGCCCGCCAAGGGGAGCACATGAGTATGAGTGGGGGGAGGTGGGGAGCTAATGCCCCAATGTATGTTTAAAACGCGGGGTGGCAACCCCTGCGGGGGGATAGCTATGGGGTCTCACGGGGGCTGCTTTGCCCACGATCCCGACTTCGAGCTAGCCCGCCGTAGGAACGCACGCAAAGGTGGCAAGAGAGGCGGCAGGAGTCGCACCAACCCAGCAACCGTTGACCTACAGAGGCTGCAGCAGCGCTTCGAGGAACTCGCCGAAGAGGTGCTCTATGGCTCGGTGGATAGAGCCAGAGCCGCCATAGCATGCCAGCTTCTTAACGGGTCACGGGCCGCCATACAAGCGAGCCTCAAAGCTAAAGAAGTCGAGGATTTCGAAGAGCGCCTGTCGGCCTTGGAAAGCAGGCGAGGACGAGGAGCATGAGAAGATGAACCAAAGAGCCCGTTTAAACCGCCTCTTAGGCGAGCAGGGGGGCGAGGATCCCCAAGACGCCGAGAAGCGCCGCCAGGAGATACGCAGGCAGGCCGAACATGCCAACCGCTGCCAGGATCGGTACGAGGAGCCGCTGTTTGAAATTACCGAGGAGGGGGACGTGTTCTGCGCCCGCGACGGCCGCCCCGTGACCCACACCCAACAGACCTTGGCAGAAAAATTCTATCTAATGGAACTCGGGTGGGGCGGGCCCGGGCTAGTCCACGACCCGGAGGCGGAAGCCTTCTACACGCCCGAGGGCGCTCTCGCCCTCAGCCGGGACTACGTTCACCTCGAACGGCTGATGGGTGAGGAGAGGATGGAAAGGTGGGAGTCTGAGATCGCATAAGGCGGCTTGAGGTGAGCACGCTTGCGCTGCCCTGATAGCCGCGAGGTTGGCTTCTAAGGGCTTTCGGCAATGGTCCTAGTGGTCTATTGCTAGGTGCCCGCTAGCCAAGTCCAGTTCCGCTTCTCGCAGTATCCGCTCCGGGCTCATCGTCCAGATGGGGAAATAGGCAACCACAGAACCGTCCGGGCGACGTAGAACAGCCACATCGGGATTGTGGTCCACCCGGTAGCCGGGCGGGAGGACCTTGTTTACCTTGTGCGCCTTCAGGACCACGAGCCCCGACATTCCACCTCCTGGCAGTAGCCGTAACTGGCCTAAACTAGGAGACCGCTGACCCTCATTAAACGCTACATGTCGACCTCAAGTCAAGGTTCAGATCCCATATGTAGTGTAGGGTGCTTTCTGCCGTGCATCCACACGGCAGCACGTCAGCGGCAGCTTCTTGCAGACGCCCAGACGACTCTCCTGATACTTGGGCAGGATCTTCTCGCATCTTTCAACTACCACCAAAGGCCAAGGGAGCCTTCCGAATCGGACTCGCGCTCCCCCCTGGATGCTGCTACCATGCCGTCATGAACGAGCGGAAGAACGAAGGAAGCATCGAAGGAAGTTCCGGGTGGGTGACCACCGACGTTGCAGCGGAAGCTCTGGGTGTTTCCGCCAGGTCCGTCCGCACCTACATACTCAACGGTGCTCTGACAGCTCGTAAGGAGAAAGAAGGCATAAACGAGCGTTATGTGGTCTCCGTGGACAGCCTGCACGCCTTGCGCGACCAGCGGAAACAAGAGGGGAAACTCCAGGCACGCCGCCGCCGTGCTTCCAGACAGTCGGAAGCAACAGCGGAAGATACCGCGGAAGTGGTCAGTAAGACCGCGGTGGACATGATGCGGGAAACCCTGACGAGCCTCGAGATGCACATGGCGCAGAACGCCGAACTCCGGGTCCGCTTGGAGCTGACGGAGAGGGCAGAGAGTACGCTGCGGGAGGAATTGGAGCGGGAGCGCCAGGAACGGCTTGAGGCGCAAAGGCAGGCTGGGTCCTTGGAACAGGAGCGCTCGGAGACGCAACAGAGGGC
>DASQVA010000153.1:0-13893 GCA_035641035.1 Rubrobacter sp.
GAGGACACCGTGGCGCTGGAAGAGGCCCGCATCCACGCCCCCGTGGCGAGACCGCAGAAGGTCATCTGCATCGGGCTCAACTACGAAGATCACGCGGCGGAGACCGGGGCCCCGATCCCAGAGAAGCCCATCGTCTTCTCCAAGTACGCCAACAGCATAATCGGCCATGGTGAGGCCATCAGGATTCCCCCGATCACCCAGCAGCCGGACTACGAGGCCGAACTGGCCGTCGTGATCGGGCGGACGGCGCGCAACGTCCCCGAGTCCGAGGCATTGGACCACGTCTTCGGCTACACCAACGCCAACGACGTCTCCGCGCGCGACGTACAGCTCGGGGAGGGCGGGCAGTGGACGCGGGGCAAGGCCATAGACACCTTCTGCCCCTTGGGACCGTACATCGTCACCCGCGACGAAGTCCCGGACCCGCAGAACCTGTCGGTCCGGTGCATTCTCAACGGTGAGGTCGTCCAGGACGGGCACACCTCGAGGATGATCTTCTCTGTCGCAGAGCTCGTGGCCTTCCTCTCGACGGGCATGACGCTCGTGCCGGGGGACATCATCATCACAGGGACGCCTCCGGGGGTGGGAATGGCCCGCGACCCCCAGCTCTGGCTCAAAGACGGCGATGAGGTGAGCGTCGAGATAGAGGGTCTGGGCACCCTCACAAACCCCGTCGAGACCGAGTAGGCCGTGGACCTGCTCGCCGGTCTCGGGAGCATCTTGCCCGAAGACCGCATCGTCTCAGAGGGGGACGACTTGGAGCGCCACGGGGGCGGCATCTTCACCTACCACCGCCCTGTCCCACCGGACGCCGTGGTCTATCCAGAGAGCCGCGAGGAGGTCGCCCTGCTCCTGCGCTTCGCGAACCAGAACCGGGTACCCATCGTGCCGTTCGGGGAGGGGAGCAGCCTGGAGGCGCACACCCTCCCCATCCGCGGTGGCCTCAGCCTGGACCTCGGACGGATGGACCGCATCCTCGAGGTCCGGCCAGACGACTGCATCGCGCGGGTCGAGCCGGGCGTCACCCACGGGGCGCTTAACGCGGCTCTCGCCGAGCACGGGCTGCTCTTCCCCATAGACCCGGGGTGGGACGCTTCTCTGGGCGGGATGGCCGGGACCAACGCTAGCGGAACGAACGCGGTGAAGTACGGGGTGATGAGGGATCAGGTCCTAGGACTCGAGGTGGTCCTGGGAGACGGCAAGGTGATGCACACCGGCGGAATGGCAATGAAGTCCTCGGCCGGATACTACCTGACCGGCCTCTTCGTAGGCTCGGAGGGTACTTTGGGCGTGTTTACGGAGCTGATCCTGCGCCTCTACCCGATCCCGGAGCGTATCGTCGCGGCCAGGGCCGTCTTCCCAGAGATCGAGGCGGCGGGCAGGGCGGCGGTCGTCATGATCCGGACCGGCATGAGGATCGGACGCGTCGAACTGGTAGACGCCCGCACCGTCGGGGCTGTAAACGCCTACAAGGGCACCGACTACGCCGTCGCCCCTACTCTCTTTCTCGAGTTCAGCGGCTCGGAGGCCAGCGTGGAGCACGACGTGGCCGCCGCCCGCGACGTCTCCACCTCGGAGGGTTGCGCCTCGTTCGAGTTCGAGGCCGACGAGGCGGCGCGCGAGAGGCTCTGGGAGGCCCGCCACGACGCAGCCCTCGCGATTCGGGACCTCTACCCTGGGCAGGGCATGATGGGCACCGACGTTTGCGTCCCGATCTCCGATCTCCCCGGCGCCCTGCGCCACGCCCGTGATACTATCGCCTCTCGGGGCCTTGACGGAGCCATCCTGGGCCACGTCGGGGACGGCAACTACCACGCTGTCTTCCCCGTGGATAGCCGGGATAGGGCTGACCGGGAGCGTGCCGAAGAGGTCAACACCGAGATCGTAGACTACGCCCTCAGGCGGGGCGGCACCTGCACCGGCGAGCACGGCATCGGCCTGGGAAAGACCGGCCACCTGCAAAAAGAACACGGCGACTCCCTCCCGTTTATGCGCGAGATAAAGAGGATCGCCGACCCGGGCGGCATCCTGAACCCAGGCAAGATCTTCGCCTAGAAAGAGTTCGGGCAGTACAGGACCCCGGCCATATTCGAGCGGGACCTCACCGGGATGCAGCGAGGCGGTATGCTGTGTTATCTGTTGCCGAAAGGGCGGTCGGGACGGACCGTAGAATAAAAAGCCAAGGGGAGTTGCGGGGCGTGGCGGAGCCGGACAGGACGTCCTACAGACCGATAAGGGTCATCGGCCTGCTCTTGATCTTGGAGGTGATCGGGCTGATAGGCCTCGGCCTCTACGAGGCCGCGCGGGTGGACTGGCAGAGGGTAAACCTTGAAGATCCGGCGCGGGGCGTGATCGAGGTGGCAGCGTTCGTCCTCTTCGCCCCGCCGGCGGTCCTGACGCTCCTCTCGGGGTTCAGCTTCCTGCTGTTGCGCCGCAAGGGGTGGCTGCTGGCCGCGATAGCCCAAGGGCTCAGCCTGGCGGTGTGCCTGTGGCTCTACACCCTCTTCCAGCCGGGCTACGTCTATCCGGTCATGGCCTACTGCATCCTGATGGTTTTGTACCTGAACTCCCACGACGTGCGGGTGGTGTTCCGCCGCAAACGGGACGCGGGGGAACGAGGGCTCGGGGAGGCCGCGTGAAGGCCGGGCATCCCGACGCGGAGGCCGTCGAGGCCCTGCTCCGGCGCTTCGAGCCCGTCGTCCGTTCTACCAGGGGCGACAAGTTCTACCCGATGGACGTCGAGCCCTACGTGCGGGCTTGCAGCCTGTGGGTCTACAGGCCGGGCGAGGAGGCCGTGTGCGTCGTGCCCGAAGGGAAGCTGAGCCTGGACCGGATCGCGCAGCAACCCCTCGACGAGGCCGGGGCCGTCCATTTTCTTAAGTTCACCGACCCCAAAGACGTCGGGCCGGGCTCCCGCGGCAGGCGCCTACGCCTGTTTAGGCGACGTGCGAGAGACCTCAAGGAGGCCCGCGAGGCCTTCCGCGCCGGGCGCGGGCGCCTGGCCCGCGTCGGGTACATCTCGCGCTTCGTGGACGCCCTCTACTCCATAGCGCTCCTGGCTCGCGGGCGGGTGCCAGGCGAGGCCGCCGCCGCGGCCTCCGTCTCCTACGAGCGAATCATGAAAACCCAGGAGCACTACAGGTACCACGGGCGAATGGTCCGCCAGGACGGCTGGGTGATCCTGCAGTACTGGCTCTTTTACCCGTTCAACGACTGGAGGAGCGGGTTCTTCGGCGCCAACGACCACGAGGCGGACTGGGAGAAGATCTTTGTCTACCTCTCAGAGTCGCGGGAAGGTGAGGTGAACCCAGAGTGGGTGGCCTACGCCGCCCACAACTACACCGGCGACAACCTCAGGCGCCGGTGGGACGACCCGGAGGTCGAAAGGATGGGGGAGCACCCGGTGATCTACGTCGGCGCCGGCTCCCACGCCAGCTACTACGCCCCGGGCGAGTACCTCACGGAGCTGAACCTTCCCCTGCCGCGCCCCCTCGCCAGGGTGGGGGACGCCGTGCGCTCCTTTTGGAGGACGAGGCTAGGGCAGTACGTCGGGGACGGCGAAGAGGACGACTCGACGTCCGGCTACTTCCACATCCCGTTCGTGGACTACGCCCGCGGGGACGGCCTGACGGTCGGGCCGGGAGGGGAGAAGGAGTGGGACCCGCCGAGGCTCATGCTAGAACCTTACCCGGACTGGGTTACCGGCTACCGGGGGCTCTGGGGCCTCTACGCTAGGGACCCCTTCGAGGGCGAGGACGCCCCGGCCGGGCCGATGTACAACCGCGACAAGAGCGTGAGCCGCGCCTGGTACGACCCCGTGGGATGGGCCGGGCTCGACAAGGTGCCTCCCCCGGACGAGGAGCTGGAGGCCATCCTCGAAAGGCGCGCACAGATAGCGGCGCGGTGCGAAGCGCTCAGGGCCGAGATCGGCGAGAAGAGCCGCGAGCTCAAGAGGCTTGGCGTCGAGCTCTCTGCGATGAGGGAGCGCTCCCACCTCGACGCGCCCTACGAGGCGGGGACGAGGCGCGTGGCGGAGCTCTCCGCGGAGGTCGACCGGCTTAGGGCGCGACTCGCGACCGACGAGGCCGTCTCAGGGTCGCTCAAAGAGTACGCCGACCGCCTGGACGCTGGCGAGCGCGAGCCGGCCCGCTCCCACATCTCGCGCGCCCACAGGCCGGCCTCGGACGCGGAGCTGCGTGTCAGCCGGATGGCCGAGGCATGGGCTGCGGCGAGCGTGAGTCTGGTGCTCATAAGCTTCGTCGCCATCGTGCTCTTCGAGCGCGACCACCTGATCTCCATGCTCGTCTTCAGCATCGCCCTGTTCGCGTTTGTCGAGGCGGGTTTCAGGGGGCGGCTCGTTAACTTGGTGAGCAGCGCCAACATCGGGCTGGCGGTGGTCGCCGCGCTCGTGATCATCTACGAGTTCTTCTGGCAGCTCGTAGTCGCGGCCGTGCTGATAGTGGGGCTCTACGTCCTCTGGGACAACCTGCGAGAGCTCAGGAGGTGAGGCGCCGGACTACCGGGTTCGGTTAGAATGGGAGCACTATGGCGCGCACGGTACGGGTAGTCGTTGCGAAGGTCGGCCTCGACGGGCACGATCGGGGTGCCAAGATCATCGCCCGGGCCCTGCGCGACGCCGGCATGGAGGTCATCTACACGGGCCTCCACCAGACCCCCGAGCAGGTCGTCGAGGCGGCCATTCAGGAGGATGCCGACGCCATCGGCATCTCCATTCTCTCGGGCGCCCACATGACGCTCGTGCCGAAGATCTTAGACCTCCTCGGGGAGAACGAGGCCGAAGACATCCTCGTCTTTGTCGGCGGTACCATCCCCAAGCAGGATATCCCGAGGCTCAAGGAGATCGGGGTCGGTGAGGTCTTCACCCCCGGAACCCCAACCAAGAAAGCTGTAGAGTACGTCCGGCAAGCAGTTAGTTAGGCTTCAGACCTCAGGCAGGAGGTTGCAGCTTCTAACTGATGCCTAAAATCCGGAAACGGAGTTTCGACTTGGATTACGTGAATGTAGAGCGCGAGAACGGCGTGGCCGTCCTGACCATCGACCGCCAGGAGAAGCTGAACGCGCTGGACAGGCAGGTGGTTGAGGAGATCGGACAGGCGCTGCTGGAGCTGGAGGCGGAGGCCCCGCGCGCGATCGTGGTTACCGGCGCCGGCGAGCGCTCGTTTATAGCGGGGGCGGACATAAAAGCCATGAGCGTCATGGACCCTTTGGAGGCCAAGCGCTTCTCGGAGATAGGACACGCCGCCATGGCCCTCCTCGACCGGAGCCCCGTGCCCACCATAGCCGCTGTCAACGGCTTCGCGCTGGGCGGGGGCTGCGAGGTGGCTTTGGCGTGCGACGTCCGCATAGCCGCCGAGAACGCGACATTCGGCTTCCCCGAGGTCTCTTTGGGGATACTCCCCGGCATGGGCGGCACCCAGCGTCTGCCGCGCCTGGTGGGACCCGCGCTCGCGAAGGAACTCATCTTTACCGGCCGCCGCGTGGGCGCCGAGGAGGCCCGGCAGATGGGCCTAGTCAACCGCGTCGTCCCCCAGGGCGGGGCGCTGAACGCCGCCAGAGGGTTGGCCGCCGAGATCTCCGCCAACGGACCCCTGGCGGTCAGGCACGCGAAAGCCGCGGCGAACCGCGCCCTGGATGTGGACCTCATTAGCGGCCTGGAGTATGAGGCCGACCAGTTCGCCCTGCTCTTCGCCAGCGGGGATGCCCGGGAGGGAATGGGCGCCTTCGTCGAGAAGCGCAAGCCTGAGTTCAAGGGTCAGTAGTAGTCCACGAGACGACCATCCGGGTCCGCTTCGCGGAGATCGACGCGCAAGGGCACGTGAACAACGCCAATTACCTCACTTACTTTGAGGTCGCCCGCGTCGAGTGGCTGCGCCATACCGGCCACACCTACCGGGAGATGGAGCGACGCGGACGCGGGCTCGTCGTCGTCGAGGCCCTCGTACGCTACCGCAGAGCGGCGTTCTTCGACGACGAGCTGACGCTGCGCACAGAGCTGGCCGATCTAGACAAGGTCTCCCTCCGCTTTGAATACGAGGTGCTCAGGGACGGAGAGCCGATCGCGACCGGTCACACGCGCCACGCCTGCGTGGACCTCGGCAGCGGCAAGCCCTTGCGGATGCCCGAAGAGTTGCTGCGGCTCGCGCCCGACGCCTCCTAGGTCACCCCGGCCGGGCCAGCCAGGCGAGGCAAGCCAAGCGAGGCAAGCCAGGCGAAGCAACCCGGCGGACCGACCTCAACCCGCGGCCCTCTGGTAAACTCGGGCGCGATGAACCCCCTAATCGGCCAGCACGCGGACCGGCTCCTCGGCGCCGGGGTGGCGGGAACCTGTACCTCCCACGGGGCCGAGAACAACCTCTACAAGATAGGCCTCCTCCTCCAAGCGGACGAGAACAACACGTTCGGGATGGAGGATCTACTGCGCGGCGTGAGCTTCGAGGAAGCCTACGACGCCGTCTCCCACCAGATCGGCAACCCGCCGGACAGGGAAGAGAACCCGGGACGCGGCTGCGTTGACCCAGCCCGCACGGCCGCCGGACTCGTCGAGGCCGGAGAGCGCCTCCGGGACGTCGCAAGGTCCAGGGGGCGCCTGGTGTTCGCTACCGGACACCCTGGCGCCCTGCTCCTCTACTACCTTGAGCTCGCCCGGTGGGCGCAGGAGCTTGGCGGGGAGGTGCTCACCGCGAAGGCCCGCGGGCGCTACAAAAAGGGGATCTCTCTTGACTGGGCGGGTCCGGTGGGTACTTTGGGCGACGGGGCCGGCCTGTTCCACACTCATAGCCCCGAACCCATGCGCAACGTCCTGCGGGAGGTCAGAGCGGTCGACCTCGTGGTGGCCGACCACGGCTTCGCGGGGGCCGCCATCGCCGCGGGCGTCCCGACCGTGACGGTGATGGACACCAACGACCCCGCGCTGGCCGTGGTCGCCGGACGCGGGGCGGACGTCACGGTAGTGTCGATGGACGACAACCGCCCGCTGAACTCCTACGCCGCCGCCCTAGGGGTGCTCAAAGGGGAACCCTGAACCGCTCCCCGGTCCGGAACCCGCCCACAAACGCGGCGTTCCAGCCCGGCTCTCCGCCGCACCACGTACCCTCATCGCCGTTCCCCATCTCGCGGTGGCGGGCCGGCGCTGCCGTGGCCGGAGGCCCCAACCCTGTCTGTCACAATGGGCTGTGCCGGTTCGCCTTACGTGTAGAGGTCAGCCCAAGGAGAGAATCGTGGGATGAACGCAGAACGTGGTAACGGAGCATTTTGGGAACCTGGTAGGTCCGACGAGGTGGACCCGACGGTCTTCGGGCGCCACCGCCCGCTCCTCTTCTCGGTGGCCTACGGCATGCTGGGCAGCGTCATGGACGCCGAGGACGTCGTCCAGGAGGCGTTCTTGCGCTGGCAGAGGACGCCGAGTGCGGAGGTGCACCCGTCCAAGGCTTACCTCTCCGCCGTGGTGACCCGCCTGTGCATAGACCAATTACGCTCCGCGAGGGCGCGGCGGGCTACGTGGGGCCCTGGTTGCCCGAGCCGCTGCTTACGGAGCGGGACGTTGGGGAATCGGCCGTTCTGGACGGGTGAGCATCGTCGACGAGGACCGCGCCTTCGTCCACACTTGGGATACCGCCTGGAAACTAAAGCGAGTTCGCAACAATCGTGAGGTCGAAGTCGCCTCCTTCACGGCGGGCGGCAAGCCCACCGGTCCGGCGATTCGAGCCCGAGCCAGGATACTATACAGCGAGGAATTTGCGTACGCCGGCCGGCTCCTCGCCCACAAGTACCCGATCCTGCACGGCCTTCTGGTTCCCCTGGTCCATCGACTGCGGGGCAACGGAACGATGCACATCGAACTGACGCTGGTACTCGGCCGAAAATTCGGGGCGGCGGGCGGCGCGATACTCCCGGGGTCGGCTAACGCGCCGCCATCCGGATCGCCCCGTCGAGGCGGATGACCTCACCGTTGAGCATCTCGTTCTCGACGATGTGGCACACCATCGCGGCGTACTCCTCAGGCTTGCCCAAGCGCGACGGGAAGGGGACCTGCCTCCCGAGCGACTCGCGGGCGTCTTCGGGGAGGCCGGCGAGCATAGGGGTGTCGAAGATGCCGGGGGCGATGGACGTTACGCGGATGCCGCTGCGGGCGAGCTCGCGGGCCAAGGGAAGCGTCATCGCGACTACGCCACCCTTTGAGGCGGCGTAGGCGGCCTGCCCTATCTGGCCGTCGAACGCCGCGATGGAGGCGGTGTTCACGAGGACGCCGCGCTCTCCGCTCTGCGAAGGCTCATTGCGGGACATGGCTTCGGCCGCGAGCCGGACGACGTTGAAGGTCCCGATCAGGTTGATTCGCACGACCCTCTCGAAGGACTCTAGCGGGTGCGGCCCTTCCCGTCCGAGGACCTTTTGCGCGATGGCGACCCCGGCGCAGTTGATGGCGCAGTGCAACCCCTCGAACTCGAGCGCGGCGTCCACGGCGGACTGCACGGCGCGCTCGTCGGTGACGTCGGCTGCGACGAAACGGACGTTTTCCGGGAGTCCCTCGCCTTCGAGGTCCGCGACTACCACATTGGCACCTGATTCAGCTAGCATGCGGGTGGTGGCCTCCCCCAGACCGGAGCCGCCGCCGGCGACGAGGAAAGTGTGTCCTTCTATTCGCACGGTCTACCTCCCCGGTTGTTGGAACTGTGAGCGGAGAAGGCCGTCCCAGGCACGGTCCGGCAGCACCCGCCGCGCCCACATCAGGAGCCTCGCGGAGGGGGTCACCGCGTAGCGGGCACGCGGCCTGAGACTGCTTATAGCGCCCTCGATGATACGCGCCACCTCCTCGGGACCGCCGCCGAGTCGGGCGAGCGGTCCGCGCTCGTAGGTCGCCTTCGTGGCGCGGGCGACGGCGGCGTTGAAGCCGGCGTAGGGATCGTACCTGTCTTCCGCGGCGCCGCCTCCCATCGAGCCGGTTGCGGTATCGGCGAAGCCCGTGCGAATGAGCCCCGGCTCGATGATGGAGACGCGGACGCCGAAACCCTCGACCTCCCAGCGCAGGGCGTCGCTTATGGCCTCGACGGCGTGCTTGGTCGCGTGGTAATAGCCCCCGCCGGGGAAAGTCAACCGGCCGCCCATCGAGGAGAGGTTGACGATCCTGCCGTACCCCTGCCGCCGCATGCCCGGCAGGACGAGCTGGCACATCCGCACCAGCCCGAAGACGTTGGTCTCGAATTGCCGGCGGACCTTCTTCATCGAGACAGCCTCGACGGCACCCGACTGGCTGTAGCCGGCATTGTTGACGAGCACCCCGACCGCGCCCTTCCGGCGTTCGACCTCCTCGACCGCGGCCCGCATCGAGCCTTCGTCGGTCACGTCGAGGGGAAGGAGCTCGCAGCCGTAGGCCGTCAAGGCCAAGATCGCCTCCACGTCACGGGCCGTAGCGTAGACTTTCCAGCCCACGCCCGCCAAACGCTCGGCGGTCGCCCGGCCGATGCCGGATGAACAGCCCGTGATGAGTACGGCCTTTGATACGCCCATCGCTTCCCCCTAGCCTTCGACGACGGTCAGCGTGATCCGGCTCGGGTGGGCGGCATCCTGGAAGATCGTCTGGCTGGCGACCTCGGCGCGGGAGGAGTAGACGGCGCTCTGGCCGGTGTTGAGGTTGCGCTCCCAGCGGGGGTGGGAGCTGGAGGTGATCTCCACCCGCACCCGGTGCCCCGGCAGAAACGTGATCCCCGTGGCCCAGAGGTCGATCGCGTACTCGTACACCCCTCCCGGCTCGATCGGAGACGGCGCCACCGGACGAACCACGCCCGGTGCAGGATAGCTCTCCCGCGCGCTCGCCCGCACGATACCGTCCGCCACCCCTATCGCCCGGCCGTCGGGGTGCACGTCTACGAGCCGCGCCACGAAATCCGTATCCGGCGCCGAGGAGGCGGCGAAGAGCGTCACGAAGACCGAACCTAGCACCGTGTAAGGGCTCCTCAGGGCCGGGCTCGTGTAGACGAGCACGTCCGGACGGGCCTCAACTATGCGCTGGTCGCGCGGGCCTGCGCGGTGGATGGGCGCCATCAGGATGGGCCCGCCCACCGTTGGGGCAGGATCTTCCGGATCGTAGGCGTAGGACGCGGGCTCGTCACCGGCCTCGCCGGGTTCCCGCAGCAGCCGGCCGCCGGAGCGCAGGTACCACCCCTCCTCGCGAGCGCCGGGTACCGGCCACTTCTCGTAGCCGCGCCAGCGGTTCTCGCCCATCACGAAGACCCGGACCGGGGGCGTGCCCTCGAGCGCCTCCACGGCGCCTTTGAGGGTCGCATCGAACCAGCGGAGGTGAGCGTCGGTGAGGTCGCCGCAGTAGTTCAGGAATACGCCCGAGCTTCCTATACCGAAGTCCAGCTCCCCGAAGGTGCTGCCGAAGGCCCCGTGCGTCCAGGGGCCGACCATCAGGTGCGGCCGGCGCAGTCCGGCTTCGCTGGACCTCTCTGTCATGGCCGCGTACTGGCGCAGCGTCTCCCCGATAAAGCAATCGTACCAGCCGCCGATGTGGAAGGTCGGCACGTCCACCCGGTCGTACTTGCCGTCGATGTTGAGGTAGTCCCAGCCCTCGTCGTCCACGCCGCGCCCGAAGCCGCCTCGTACAAAGGGGATAAGGTCGTCGGGGTTCGGAAGGTCGGCGAGCGGCAGGGCATCGTAGCCGCCGCCGGCGAGAATGTCGTCTATGACCCCGACGAGCCCGGGCAGCGTCTCCCCGAGCCGCTCGGGGTCGCCCGTGTACTTGCGGAGGAGAAGGTCGGGAGCGAGCGAGGTCGGAGCCCAGTACTGCATGAGCCCGAGCTCCTGTGCCCCGCCACGCATCTGGACGCCGTTTAGGTGATTGCCCCACGTGATACCCGGGACCATGCTCTTTAAGGAAGGTGGCCGCATGAGGGCGGCGTGCCACTGGGTCTTCCCGAAATACGAGAGGCCGTACATCCCGACCGACCCGTCCGAGCCGGGGAGCTTCGCGGCCCACTCTACGGTGTCGTAGCCGTCCTCATTCTCGTTGACGAAGGGTACGAACTTGCCCTCGGAGCGGTAGCGACCGCGAACGTCCTGCACGACGACGATGTAGCCGGCCTCGGCGGCCCTTACGGGGTCGAGGACGGAGGTGCCCGAGGGGATGTCCTTGCCGTAGGGGAGGCGCGTCAGGAGGACGGGGTACTCGCCGTCCCCCGCAGGACGGTAGACGTTCGACATGAGCGTCGTGCCGTCTCGCATCTCGGCCGGCACGTTCTTTTGCACCTGGATCTCTACAGGGTTCATCTTTCTCCCGTCGAGGCTTCGGTTGACGTTACGCGCCCCGGCGGAGCAGTGCGAAAGCGCCGACAGCCAGCAGCGCTAGCGCGGCGGGCGCGGCGATCGAGAGCGCCCTGACCCTCTGGATTCTTCGCCGCATCTCCGCCGTGTCGTTGAGGCGCGGGAAGGGTTTGTCCGGCGCCTTGGTACCGAGGAACTCGCACAGGGGCTTCCAGCCTTCTCCCACCTCGTAGACGAGCAGCCGGTCCTCCGGCACGCGCCGGAGAACCTCCCGGTTGTGACGCTCGAAGACTCTTATGGCGTGAGTCCTGTCCTCAAAGCGGCCGTGGAAGGTTCCATCCCAGATAATCTCCTTGCCCATCCGCCCGATCCCGAACACGCCGGGCACGAAGAGACCCACAAACGAGAACACGGCGCGAGAGATTCGGGAGCCGGCGGTGATCTTGCTCAGCTCGTAGATGGTATTACGGGTGCTCTCGTACCACTTTTCGGGGTCGCGCACACTCAGGAGCACCTTCGCGTCGGGGTGCCTCTCCAGCAGCTCTGCGTAGAACGTGCAGGCCGGCCAGTCCACGGTGGCTTCGTAGTCCGCAAAGAAACCGTCCCAGTCCACCGGCTTTCCGCACCAGGCCCCTTCCCAGAACCCGACGTGCTCCGGGTGCTCGAAGACCTCGACCATGTGGTAGCACGGGCCGAAGCCGAGTTCTTCGAGCGCGACCTTCAGCGACATCGTGCCGGTCCGGCCGAAGCCCGCCCCGATCACCTTCACGTTGGCGCCCCGCTCTCGCGCCGGGCGTTCAGTTCGCGGCCGGCTGGTAGCCCTCGAACTGCTCGCGCAGCTTCAGCTTCTGGAATTTGCCGGTGGCGGTCATCGGGATAGACTCGACAAACTCGTAGGCGTCGGGGAGCCAGAACTTGGCGAAGTCGTGCTCGAGGTGGCTGCGCAGATCCTCCTCCGTCGCGCTCTCGCCCTCTTTGAGCACGATGGCGGCCAGGGGCCTCTGGTCCCACTTCTCGTGCGGTATGGCGATGACGGCGGCCTGGGCGACGGCGGGGTGGGCCATCAGGGCGTTCTCCAGCTCGACCGAGGAGATCCACTCCCCCCGCTCTTTATGAGGTCCTTGCTCCTGTCCGCGATCTTGATGAACCCGAACCCGTCTATGGTGACTATATCGCCGGTCTTAAACCATCCGTCCTCGGCGAACTTGTCGTCCCCTTCCGGTGCCTCGTAGTAGGACGAGGCGACCCAAGGCCCGCGTACCTCTAGCTCGCCCAGGGACTCGCCGTCCCAAGGCACGAACCCCTCGTCCCCGCGGGCTCTTACCTCCACGAACGGCACGGGGTAGCCTTGCTTGGCCTTGTACTCGAGCTGCTCCTCGGCCGGGAGCTTCCTGATCTCCGTGGGCAGGTGGGCGACGGTCCCGATGGGGCTCATCTCCGTCATGCCCCAGGCGTGGACCACGTCTACGCCGTGCCGCTCCTCGTAAGCCTTCACGATGCCCTTTGGCACCGCAGACCCCCCGATGACCATGCTCCGCAGCTTCGAGAGGTCGTACCTATTGGGCTCTGCGTCGAGCGCCTGCAGCACCGCCAGATAGACGGTAGGGACGCCGGCGGTGAAGGTCACGCCCTCCTGCTCAAAGTCCTCGAGCAGGCTCGCCGGGTCGAGGTGGGGTCCAGGCATCATCAGTTTGGCCCCGACGAGGACGGAGGCGAAGGGCAAACCCCAGGCGTTGACGTGGAACATCGGGACGACCGGCAGGACGCAGTCAGACTCAGAGAGCGCGAACGTGTTGCCCATCGCGACCATCATGGAGTGCAACACCGTGGAGCGGTGCGAGTAGAGCGCGCCCTTGGGGCGGCCCGTGGTGCCGGAGGTGTAGCACATCGCGGCGGCCTGCTTCTCGTCGAAGTCCGGGTACTCGAAGTCCGCTTCGTCGGCGTCGGAGAGGAGGTCCTCGTAAGAGATCATTCCTTCTGGCAGGTCCTCGCCCTCAGTGACGACCACCGCGTGCTCTACGTTCGTCTCTTGGCGGAACTTCTCGAAGACCGGAACCAGGCTCTCGTCGACGAGCATGACCCTGTCTTCGGCGTGGTTGGCGATGTAGGCGAGGTCGTCCTCGTGCAGGCGTGGGTTCAGGGTGTGCAAGACCGCCCCCGAGGAAGGAACGCCGAAGTAGGCTTCAAGGTGCTGGTAGGTGTTCCAGCCGAGCGTCCCGACCCTGTCGCCGGGTTCGAGACTCAACCCTTTCAAGGCGACGGAGAGCCGCTTGGAGCGTACGACGAAGTCCGCGAAGGTGTGGCGGTGGAAGGATTTGTCGGGACGGCGGGTGACGATCTCACGATATCCGTAGAGCTGCTCGGCCCGTCGCAGGATGTAGGGCAGGGTGAGTTGGAAGTCCTGGGCAAGTCCCTCTAGCATATCGTCTCCTCTATAGGTAGGGTGCCGGGCGCGTGGCAGGCGCGCCCCGAGCGCCTGTACTCCCTCTCCCGGAAAGCATTGTTGGGAGCGATCTTAGCAGGCACAATGAAAGGGGGTCAAGATAGGGGGAAGGATGCCGTCTTCCGCGGAAGGACAGCGTTACGAGGTCGTGGCGGTGACGCTCTTCGGGA
>DASQVA010000154.1:0-8448 GCA_035641035.1 Rubrobacter sp.
GGCGGCGCGCCGCGAGCAGGACGAAGTCGCCCAGAACGACTTCCTGGACGCTTTGGAGAAGATCGTGCTCGGTCCTGAGCGCCCGCTGTTGATGAGCGCGGAGGAGCGGGAACGCATCGCCTACCACGAGGGCGGACACGCTATCTTGGGCCTGGTGGTACCCGGAGCCGACCCGGTGAACCGGGTGACGATCGTGCCGCGAGGGCAGGCCTTAGGCGTCACCTACCAGCGCCCCGAGGAGGACCGCTACAACTACCCCGAAGGGTACTTGAGGGGGAGGATAGTAGGCATCCTGGGAGGACGCAGCGCGGAGGAGATAGTCTACGGCACCAGAACCACCGGGGCTGAGAACGACATCGAGCAGGCCACCAACCTCGCCCGCGGGATGGTTACGCGCTGGGGGATGAGCGAGAAGGTCGGCATGGTGCAACTCGCGCCCCGCCAGAATGCCTACCTGGGCGGATCGGGTGGGTACGGTGGAGAGAAGCCCTTCAGCGAGGAGACCGCCCGCGTCATAGACGAAGAGGTGCTCCGCATCATGGATGAGAGCCACGATGAGGCCCGGCGACTGCTGGCCGAACACCGCAAGGAGCTCGACGCGCTGGCCCAGGCCCTGCTGGAACGGGAGACCCTCGACGAAGAGGAGATCCTGGAGGTCACGGGCCTCCCTCCCGAGCCGCCCCTGGAGAACAGTAAGGTCCCGGTTCCGGACGCCGACTCCCGCGCGTAGGAGAAACATGAGTTAGCAAGGAGGCTCCCGTGTCAGAGGCGGAAGTGAAGAACAAGGCTATGACCCGCTGGTGGTGGGAGGAGGTGTGGTCAAGGCCAATGTGGCCGCCACAGCCGAGTTCATGGCTGCCAACTCCAACTACGTAGATCATGCCGGCCTTCCTGGACTACCATCTGGTCACGAGGGCACGAAGCAGGCGCTCACCAACTACCGCACCGCGTTCCCCGCGATGCAGGCCACTGTCGATGACATCTTGGCCGAAGGCGACAGGGTGGCGCTCCGCTGGAGCGCTCGCGACACCCACCTGGGCGAATGGTTAGGCGTCCCCCCGACTGGACAGCACTTTACGTTGAGCGGGATCACGATCTACCGGATCGCCGAAGGCAAGGCAGTGGAAGGCTGAAACACCATCGAGATGGACCCCACGGAGGAAGAACAGGTGTGGTTGACCGAAGGCGGTGGATGGCCAGGGGGAAGCGGCGACATCGCCGCCGAGCGCGATCTGTCGCCCCCGTTCTGGGATGTCCTAACCCGCAACCTTGCCTGGTACTTTCGGGTTGCTGAGGCCCGGGAGCGGGAACGCATCGAGCAAGAGCTGCAAGTCGCTCGCCAGATCCAACATGCGCTCCTTTCCGAGGCGACTCCAGAGCTAGATGGCTGGGAGGTAACGACTTACTACGAGCCGGCTCGGGAGGTAGGCGGCGACTTCTACGACTTCCTTGAGTTCGAAGATGGACGCCTGGGTCTCGTCGTGGGGGATGCCACGGGCAAGGGAATGCCGGCGGCCTTGGTGATGGCCACAACCCGCAGCATGCTGCGGGCCATCGTTCAGTCATTGGAGTCGCCGAGCGAGGTTCTGGCACGGGTCAACGAGGCGTTGGTCGCGGACATACCCCTGAACATGTTTGTGACCTGCTTCTACGCCATACTCGATCCCGCCGAAGGTCGGTTGCGATACGCAAACGCTGGCCATGATCTGCCCTACCGGCGGCAGGCCGGACGCAGTGAGGGCGCGGAGGAGCTCAGGGCGACGGGGATACCGCTGGGGCTCATGCCGGGGATGGGCTATGAGGAGAAGGAGATAGTGCTGGAGAAGGGCGAGAGCGTCCTGTTCTACAGCGATGGGCTGGTAGAGGCGCACGACCCTAAGCGTGAGATGTTGGGCTTCCCCAGGCTGCAGGCGCTCATCGCTGAGCATGGTGAGGAGAGGCGCATATAATGACACTAGATCGCGGTAACAATTGGGAGTTGTTAGAGTGTTGAGCGGACTCCTCCATCTGGCGCACGTGGTGCTCGCGGGGGTATGGCTCGGGGGCATCGTCTTCACGACGGCGGTCGTGTCGCCAGCGTTCAATGCGATAAAGTGGAGCGAGGCCGAGAGGGTCGCGGCGCGTTCGGTAGTGGGAAGGCGGTACGCGCGGGTCGGCGGCGCGAACCTGGGGCTGCTCTCGCTGTTTGCCTTCCTGGATGGGGCGTTCGGGGGTTTCGGGGTAGGGCTGTACGCGGAGTACGCGTTGCTCTTGGTGCTCTTCGGGCTCGTGGCGGCACACGCCACATACTTTGGGCGGCGTCTGGCGGGCCTGGCGGAGGCCGAGCGGGGGGCGGAGAGCGGAGAGTCGGCCGGGGCCTTCGCCGAACGGCGACGCTCGCTCCAGAAGATCTCCGCGCGGGCCTCCCAGGTCAACCTGTTGGTCAGCGTAGCTGTTATGGTCCTCGCCGTCGGCGCGTAGGCGAAGACCCTTGGCCCCGGGAAAAAGACCCTAGTTCCGAAAGGCAGTATGATGGCAGAGCATCGACGGGAGGATCAGGGGGGTAGGTTTTGGAAGACGCGTTAACGCCATCTCGCCTGCAGTTCGCCTTTACGGTGACCTACCACTACCTCTTCCCCATGCTCACGATGGGGCTCGCGCTGCTCATCTTCGTGCTCAAGAGCATCTACATGAGAAACAGCAACGAGCTCTACAACAAGTCGGCGCGGTTCTGGGCCAAGATCTTCGCGGTCACCTTCGTGATGGGGGTCGTCACCGGCATCCCGCTGGAGTTCCAGTTCGGGACTAACTGGGCCGCATTCTCCGCCTTCACAGGGGACATAATCGCGCAGACCCTGGCGATGGAGGGGGCGTTCGCGTTCTTTCTGGAGTCAGCCTTCGTGGGGCTATTCCTCTTCGGAGAGCAGAGGTTCGGGCAGAGGTTGCACTGGTTCGCTTCCCTCATGGTCTTTATCGGGACCTGGGCCTCCGGCTACTTCATCATCACGACCAACGCTTGGATGCAGCACCCGGTGGGCTACAGGACCCTGGAGAACGGCAACATAGTCCTCGACGACTACTGGGCAGTTCTCCTGAATCGGTGGATGTTCGCGCAGTACGCGCACAACATGGGTGGGGCCGTCGTCTGCGGGGCGTTCGTCATGGCGGGCCTCGGCGCCTTCTACGTGCTCTCGGGGAGGCATGGGGAGTACGGCAGGATCTTCCTCAAGGTGGGCGTGATAGCGGGCGTGCTCTCCAGCATCTGGATGCTTTTTCCGACCGGGCACTTCTCTAGCGATCAGGTCGCCCACCACCAGCCCGTCGCGCTCGCCGCCATGGAGGGCCACTTCCGGACGGAGGAGGGAGCCGACCTGGTCTTTATCGGGCAGCCCGACGTAGAGAAGCTGGAGATAGACAACCCCATCGTGTTGCCCGGCGGCCTCAGCATCCTCCTCTACGGCCCCGCGGGCGGTGAGGTGAAGGGCCTCGAGGACTTCCCGAAGAAGAACTGGCCGGACAACATCCCGCTCCTGTACTACAGCTACCATGTCATGGTGGGCCTCGGGAGCATCTTTATCGGCATAATGATGCTGGCGGCGTTCATGCTGTGGCGCGGCTGGCTCTACACCTTCCGCCCGATGCTCTGGGTCCTCATGCTCGCCATCCCCTTCCCGTTTATCGCGAACACCGCCGGGTGGTTCACGGCCGAGCTCGGGCGCCAGCCCTGGCTCGCCTACGGCCTCATGCGGACCTCGGAAGGCGTCTCGCCCCTTATCTCCTCAGGGAGCGTGCTCTTCACCATCATAGGTTTCGCGGGGATATACCTCGTTATGGGCCTTCTCTACATCGTGCTCATGGTGCGCGAGGTCGGCCACGGCCCCGAGGCCGAGCAGGCGACGCTCGAGAACACCGAGAGCATGACGGCCTAAAGAGAAAACGAACGGGAGGAGCGGGCGGTGGACACGATCTGGTTTATAGCGGTGGCGCTTATGATCACCATGTACGTGCTGCTCGACGGCTTCGACCTGGGCGCCGGGGCGATACACCTCTTCGCAGCCAGAAACGACCGGGAGCGCCGGACGATCCTGCGAGCGATCGGCCCGGTGTGGGACGGAAACGAGGTCTGGCTTATCGCGGGTGGGGGCACCCTGTTTTTCGCCTTCCCGATCCTCTACGCCTCCAGCTTCTCCGGGTTCTACCTGCCGTTGATCATGGTGCTCTGGCTGCTGATAATCCGGGGCCTCTCCATAGAGCTGCGCGGGCACATAAACGACCCGATGTGGGCCTCGTTCTGGGACGCGATGTTCTTTATCGGGAGCACGCTCCTGGCTATCTTCTTCGGGGCGGCCCTGGGCAACGTCGTGCGCGGAGTGCCGCTGAATAGGGACGGTAACTTCTTCCAGCCGCTGTGGACGGACTTCAACCCCTTCTCGGAGACCCCGGGCATCCTGGACTGGTATACGGTGCTGATCGGGCTTCTCGCCCTCATCACCCTGATCGTCCACGGGGCGAACTATCTGGCCGTAAAGACCGAGAACGAACTGAACGCCCGCTTCCACAGGATCGCCCGCCTCTCCTGGGTGGCGCTCGTGGTGCTCACCGTCCTCGGCACCATCGCTACCTTCTGGGTAAGCCCCTGGCTGCTCGAGAGCTTCAACGAGAGACCCTACGGGTACGTCCTGCCGCTCGTTGCGATAGCCGGGCTCGGGGGGATTGGGCTGTTCAATTTCAGGCGTCAAGATAAGGCGGCCTTCCTCTCCTCGAGCGCCTACATAGTCGGGATGCTCACGAGCACCGTCTTCGGCGTCTACCCGAGAGTTCTGCCCGCCGTGAACCCGGAGAACAGCCTCACGATCCAGAACGCCGCCGCCTCCGACTACGGCCAGGCAGTCGGCCTCGTCTGGTGGAGCATCGGCATGGTGCTCGCCGCGATATATTTCGTCGCCATGTACCGTCTCTTCCGCGGCAAGGTGCGGCTGGAAGACGAAGGGTATTGAAGCGCGCAGCACGTTGCCTGCGGCAGCTTTCGGCTATCAGCACTCGCGGTGGGCCGCCGCTCGTTATGAGAGCCGGTATGGGACCGGGCGCCGGGGGTGAATAGGGAACTGCTCCGGCAGGTGCGCTCCGCAAGGGCCTCCCTTAGCCTCACCGTGATGCTTGGACTCCTGGCCGCCGTCGCCACCATCGCCCAGATGGCCTTTTTGAGCAAGGTGGTGGACCGGGTCTTTCTCAAAAGGATGGATCTCGGGGACGTTGGCGTCCTGCTCCTCTTGCTGGTGGGCGCCTCCGTTCTGCGCTCGGGCCTGTTGTGGGCTCGCGAGGTCGTCGCCCAGAAGGGTGCGGTCCGGATCAAGTCCGAGCTCAGGGAGCGGTTGTTCGGGCACGTGGTGCGTCTGGGGCCCGCGTACGCGAAGGGGGAGCGTACCGGTGAGCTCACGACTACGGCAACCGAGGGCATCGAGAGGCTGGACGCGTACTTCGGCCGCTACCTGCCTCAGACGGCTCTGAGCGTCTTCGTTCCGCTGCTGATCGCCGGGTACGTCTTCCCGCGGGATCCTGCCAGCGCCATCCTGCTGCTCGTTACGGCCCCGGTCATCCCGATCCTGATGATCCTGGTCGGCAGCTACGCCGAGGAGCACATGCAGCGTCAGTGGGCGGCGCTCACGCGCATGGGCGCGAGCTTCCTGGATGCCCTGCAGGGCCTCGCCACACTCAAGATCTTCGGCCAGAGCGCCGCCGAGGGCGAGAGGGTAGCGGCGGCGAGCGAGGAGTTCCGGGCGCGTACGATGAAGGTGTTGCGCTACGCGTTTATCTCGGGGTTCGTCCTCGAGTTCATGACCGCCGCGGCGATAGCGCTCGTCGCAGTCACGCTGGGGGTGCGCGTGGTCTCCGGCGGCATGCCGTTTGAGGAGGCATTCGTCGTGCTGCTCCTCGCGCCGGAGTTCTACAGGCCGCTGCGCGAGCTCGGCGCCCACCGCCACGCTGGGATGGAGGGGCGCGCCGCCGCGGACCGGATCTTCGAGATCTTTAAGACGCCCGCGCCGGTGCGCGGAGGTCCGGAGGCTTTGCACCCCTTCTCCGGTGGGTTGAGCGTCGAGTTCTCGGGGATCGGCTACGCGTACCCCGGGAGCGACCGCGCGGCGCTCTCGGACCTCAACCTCACCCTGCCCGCGGGGACCCGGACCGCCCTCGTCGGGCGCAGCGGCTCCGGCAAGAGCACACTGACGAACCTGCTGATGCGCTTCGTCGATCCGCAAGAGGGATCGATCCGCGCGAACGGCGTCGAGATCACGGAGCTGCCGGTCGAAGTCTGGCGCGAGAGCCTGGCGCTCGTGCCGCAGCGGCCATACCTCTTCTACGGGAGCGTGCTCGAGAACATCCGCCTGGCGCGCCCCGGCGCGAGGCGCGAGGAGGTCGAGCGGGCGGCGGAGCTGGCGGGGGCCGCGGAGTTCATCCGGCACCTCCCCGAAGGCTACGAGACCCAGATCGGGGAGCGGGGGGCGCGCCTGAGCGGGGGAGAGGCGCAGAGGGTGGCCATCGCCCGCGCCTTCCTCAAGGACGCCCCCGTGCTCGTCATGGACGAGCCAACCTCGAGCCTCGACCCTGAGAGCGAGCGCCTGATCCGAATCTCCCTCGAACGCCTCGCCCGGGGCCGGACCGTGCTCGTGATCGCCCACCGCCTGAACACCGTCTACGGGGCGGACCGGATCGTCGTCCTCGAGGGGGGGCGGCTGGCCGAGACCGGCACCCACCGGGAGTTGACCCGCCGCGACGGCCCCTACGCCCGCCTCGGGAACGCCTACCGGGGCGTGTCGGCGTGAGGGTCTTCCTGCGGCTTCTCGGGTTCCTCAAACCCCACGTCCCTCAAGTGGCGCTCGCGGTCATGCTAGGCGTCGCGACCGTGGCGAGCAACGTCGGGTTGCTCGCCACCGCGGCGTACGTGATCTCGGCGTCGGCGCTCGTGTCGTTTTTGGCCGCTCTGGTCATCCCGATCTACCTCGTCCGCCTCTTCGGCGTCTCGAGGGCCGGCGCACGCTACGCCGAGCGCATGGTCTCCCACAACCTGACCTTCAGGCTGCTCGCGAACCTCAGGACCTGGTTCTACGCCCGCATTGAACCCCTCGCGCCCGCTCGCCTCCATCGGTACCGCTCGGGAGATCTGCTCTCCCGCATCGTCAAAGACGTCGACGAGCTGGAGAACGTCTACCTGCGTGTGGTCTCTCCGGTCCTCGTGGCGGCGGTTATCTCCGCTCTCGCCTTCCTGCTCTTCTACGTCTTCGACCCACTGCTCGCCTTCGTCGCCCTCGCTTCCCTGGCGACGACCGGCGCCGGGGTGCCGCTCCTGGTGAGGTGGCTCGCGCGGGGCCTCGGACGGCGGCAGCTGGAGCTGCGGGCCGAGCTCAATGCCCGGATCGTCGACGGTATACAGGGAGCGCAAGACCTGCTCGCCTTCGGCCGGGAGGACGACCAGCAGCGCAACATCGCCGCACTGAACCGCGAGCTCGGCCGAGTGCAGGGGAGGATGGCCTTCATAACCGGGCTCCAGGACGCTCTGGGCGATCTGATGATGAACCTGGCGATGTTGGCGATCCTCGTACTGGCCATCCCGCAGGTGGCCGGAGGGGAGATCCGGGGCGTGTACTTGGCCGTTCTGGCGCTCGTGATGCTGGGCAGTTTCGAGGCCGTGCAGCCGCTCGGGACGGCTTTCCAGTTCCTCGGGCGCTCCGTGGGCGCCGGAGAGCGCCTCTTCGAGGTCGTGGACGCCGAGCCGGAGATCAAGGACCCCGCCCACTCGCTCCCGCCGCCGGTGGATTGCACCCTCGAGCTGGACCGGGTGGGCTTCTGCTACGAACCCGACGGCCCACCGGTTCTCGAAGACGTCACCTTCGTCCTGGAGCCCGGCAAGCGCATCGCGGTTGTCGGACCCAGCGGCGCGGGGAAGAGCACGCTGGTCAGCCTCATCCTGCGCTTCTGGGATCCGTCGTCCGGCGGGATCCGGCTCGGCGCCCACGACATCCGCAAATACGCTCAGGATGACCTGCGCAACGTCATCGGCATCGTCGCCCAGGATACCCACGTCTTCAACGACACCCTGCGCGGCAACCTCCTCCTCGCCAGACCGGAGGCGACCGACGAAGATCTGCAACGAGCCGTAACACGGGCCCAGCTCTCCGAACTGGTGGAATGCCTGCCGGGGGGGCTTGATAGCCCTTTGGGCGAACAGGGGCTCAAGCTCTCCGGCGGCGAGCGGCAACGCCTCTCCATCGCCCGTACGCTGCTAAAAGACGCTCCCCTGCTAGTGCTGGACGAGCCGACCGCGAACCTCGACCCCTTGACGGAGCGCGAGTTGCTGGACGCGGCATACGAAGCGATGCGGGACCGCGCCACCCTCGTCATCACCCACCGCCTCGTGCGGATGGAGGACATGGACGAGATCCTGGTTCTCGACGGGGGACGTGTGGTGGAGCG
>DASQVA010000155.1:0-12439 GCA_035641035.1 Rubrobacter sp.
CAGGTGCAGTCGGAGTTCGCCCGCGCCTTGAAAATCGTGCGGGAGGTCCTGGATACCTACGGGTTCGACGACTACTACGTGCGGCTCTCCCTGCGCGATCAGGAGACCGGCAAGTACGTTGCCGATGACGAGAAGTGGACCCGCGCGGAGGGGGCGCTCAGGGACGCGCTGGATGCGACCGGCATCCCCTATAGGCCTGCGACGGGCGAGGCCGCATTCTACGGACCCAAGGCGGACTTTATGGCGAAGGACGTGCTCGGGCGAGAGTGGCAGCTCTCCACGATCCAGGTCGACTTTATCCAGCCGGCCCGGCTCGGGTGCGAGTACATTGGCGAGGACGGCCAGGCTCATACGCCGGTCCTGTTGCACAGGGCCGTAACCGGTACGACGGAGCGGTTCATGGGCGTCCTGATCGAGCACTACGGCGGCGCCTTCCCAGTCTGGCTCTCGCCAATTCAGGCCGTGGTGGTTCCCGTGGCGGACCGACATTTGGACTACGCCCGCCGGGTGGAGCAGACGCTCGCCGGCGCGGGCGTCCGGGTCGAGGTGGATGACTCGCAGAACAGCATGCAAAAGAAGATCCGGGAGAACTCCCGCCAGAAGATTCCTTACCTGCTCATCGTCGGAGACGCGGAGACCGAAGGGGGGACAGTCAACGTGCGCCGGCGTGGCGAGAAAGAGCAGGAGGAGGCGGCGCTCGAAGACTTCACCGGCAGGATCTTGGGAGAGGTGCGCTCGCGCCAATAGTTCCGTATAGGCACGTGCGCCGGGCTGGGAGTATAATCCTGGGAGTAGTTGGGGTCCGCGTCCGTCCGACGCACGAGCAAATTTTCGTCGGGGACAGACGACCGGCCCCGAAAGCGTGTTTTTGAGAGGAGTGGTGCACAGTAGCGACTGAAGAAGAGCCGAGGATCAACGGCCAGATCCGGGCACGAGAGGTACGTCTGATCTCGGCCACCGGCGAGCAGCTAGGTATAAAGCAGATGCGCGAGGCCATGGACTACGGCGAGAGGGCTGATTTGGACCTCGTGGAGGTCGCCCCTAACGCCGACCCCCCCGTCGTCCGCATGATGGACTACGGGAAGTTCAAGTACCAAAAAGAGCAGGCCCGCAAGGCCGCCCGCAAGAACCAGGTCAATGTCAACGTGCGGGAGATAAAGCTCAGGCCCAAGATCGGGGACCACGACTTCAACACCAAGCGCGGCCACGTCGAGCGTTTTCTGCGAGGTGGCGATAAGGTGAAGGTCACGATCATGTTCCGCGGCCGCGAGGTCCAGCACCCCGAACTCGGGGAGAGGCTCCTAAGGAGGCTCGCCGGCGACCTGGACGAGCTGGGACGCATCGAGAGCCAGCCGAACCTCGACGGGCGCAACATGGTCATGGTGATGGTCCCGAAAAAGGAGGCCAGGGAGGCTGAGGCCTCTCTGGCAGAAGAACAGCCCTCCCGGGCGCAAGAGCGCAGGGAGAGGGCCGCTCGCAGATAAGCAACAGTTTGATACACTAACCCGTACGTTAGCTGAGGCGAAACGGCTTCGACTCCCGTGCCGCGAGCCTCTTCACGGGCAGTAGAAAAAGACGAAACGTGGAGGAAAACATGCCGAAGATGAAGACCCACCGGGGCGCCGCTGGGCGCTTCGAGGTACGGAAGAAGGGCAGGGTCCGGCGCCTCCGGGCCGGACACAACCACATGCTAGAGAAGAAGACCCGCAGGCGCAAGAGGCGGCTCAACACCGAGACCGAGCTCACCCGCTCCGACGAGAAGAAGCTCAAGCGTCTGCTAGGGGTGAGGTAGCATGGCCCGCACCGCGCGCAGCCTCCACGCCCGCAAGAAGCGCCGCAAAGTCTTAAAGCAGGCGAAGGGATACAGGGGGACCAAGCACAGCTCGTACAAGCGGGCCAAGGAGCAGGTCTGGAAGAGTGGCGTCTACGCCTACGAGGGGCGCAAGCAGCGCAAGAGGGATTTCCGCTCGCTCTGGATCCAGCGCATCAACGCTGGCGCCCGTGAGCAGGGCCTCTCTTACTCGCAGCTCATCCACGGCTTGAAGCTCGCTGAGATCGACCTCGACCGCAAGATCCTGGCCGACCTCGCTGTAGCCGAGCCCGAGATTTTCGCCGCCGTCGTCATCCAGGCCAAGAACGCCCTCGAGGGCAACACCGTCGTGCGGCGGGTCAAGGTCGAGCGGAGCGCTCGGCCCGAGGCGGAACAGACACGACCGGCGGCGCCCCGCAGAAAGCCAGCCGCGGGGCCCGAGCCCGCAGAGGAGGCCTCCGCTGGGGCTCTTGTAGAGTCGTCCGAGGATACGGAGAAGGTCGAGGCCACCGATGCCGCGGAGCGCAGAGCCGCCGAGCTAGGGGTGCGCCTCTCGAGCTTGAAGGGCACGGGCCAGGGAGGCCGTATCACCGTGGGCGACGTGGAGCAGGCAGGCCGGGAAAACGAGTAGCCACCCGATGCCGGCGCCCCCGGCGATCTCCGCGAAGCGGGCGGCGAAGCTCAACACCAAGAAGCACCGCGAGGCCGAGCTGCTCTTCCTCGCAGAAGGCAGAACGCTCATCGAGGAGGCGCCCGGGCCACCCATACAGGTCTTCGACCACAAAGAACATGTACGTCGCGTCTCGGCGTTAAAGACTCCGACCGGTCCGGTCGGAGTCTTTCCTTTTCTAGACGTACCGACCGTTGAGCTGCTGTCGGTTACCGAATGTATCGTGCTGCTGCACGGCGTCCAGGACCCCGGGAACGTCGGTACGGTGATTCGCTCCGCCCACGCCTTCGGGGCCGGGGTGGCACTCTCCAGAGGCTGCGCCGACCTGTACAACCCGAAGACGGTTAGGGCTACGATGGGATCCATCTTCCACGCGCCTGTAGCTCGCGAGCTGGATTCCCTAGGGTTTTTGGAGGAGGCTGGGAGGGCCGGTTACAGGTTGGTGGCGGCGGTGCCGGAGGAGGGAGATTCGTCGCGTTCGTTGCCGTCGGGGCGGGTCGTGATCTGCGTCGGTGCGGAGGGAGCGGGGCTGCTCAAAGAGGTCGTCGAGGCGTGCGAGGCCGAGATCACGATACCCTCACTGGCGGCGTCGCTGAACGCCGCCGTTGCGGCCTCGATCCTGCTCTACGAGGCTTATTCGCGTGTGCTACCATAAGCGCCCAATATGGCGGTGAGCGCGCGCATCGAGGAGCTAAAGTCCGAGGCCCTCGCCGCCGTCGCTTCCTCCGATTCTACCGCCGCCCTCGAAGGCGTGAGGGTCCGCTACCTCGGCCGCTCGGCGGAGCTCACCGGGATAAAGAAGAGCATCGGGGGCTTATCACCTGAGGACCGTAAAGAGGTCGGACGGTCGGCCAACCTCGCGTCGCGTGAGATAGAAGAGAACATGGAAGCGCGCAGGGCCGAGATAGGCCTCGCGGAGCGCGAAGACCGTCTGCGGGCGGAGGCGGTGGACGTCACGCTCCCTGGCGTATCGGTACCGCGGGGACACCTGCACCCCTCGCAGCGGGTCATCGACGACGTGGTGGACTTCTTCGTCGGCCTGGGCTATCGCGTAGCCGAGGGACCGGAGGTCGAGACCGACTACTACAACTTTACGGCTCTGGGTATACCGCCGGGACATCCGGCTCGCACGATGCAAGACACGTTTTTCGTGGAAGAGGGGTTGGTGTTGCGCACCCAGACCTCACCCATGCAGATAAGAACCATGCTCTCGCAGGAACCGCCCGTCTACGTCGTGTGTCCCGGACGCACCTACAGGCGCGACTCCGACCCGACACACACGCCGATGTTTCACCAGATCGAGGGCCTCGCCGTAGATAGGGGCCTCACGCTCGGGCACCTCAAGGGCACGCTGGCGGCGATGGCGCGCCACGTCTTCGGGGAGGACGTGAAGGTCCGGCTTCGGCCTAGCTACTTCCAGTTCACCGAGCCCAGCGTCGAGCTCGACGTGAGTTGCTTTATCTGCGGCGGCACTGACCCTAACTGCAAGGTCTGCAAGGGGGCTGGCTGGCTGGAGATGCTGGGGGCCGGCATGGTGGACCCGGGCGTCCTCGAGGAGGTCGGCTACGATCCGGAGGAGTACACTGGCTACGCCTTCGGGATGGGACCGGACCGGATGGCGATGGTCAAGTACGGCGTCCCGGATTTGCGCCTCTTCTTCGAGGGCGACCTCCGCTTTCTGCGTCAGTTTTAGTCTTAGAAGGGAATCCACTTGCGCGTTTCGTTGAGCTGGCTTCACGAGTACCTGGACTTCGACCTGGGTGTCGATGAGTTGGTCGACCTTTTTAGCCTCAGGAGCCAGGAGATCGATGGCGTCTACCGCCTCGGGGTGATCGAGGGCGAGGTCGTGGTGGGCGAGGTCGTCGAGTTCGGGCCGCACCCGAATGCAGACCGCCTCTGCGTGGCGAAAGTGGACCTTGGCGGCAGGGAAGTGCAGATCGTGGCCGGCGCCTCAAACCCCTACCCCGGCGCCCGCGTGCCGGTGGTGCTGCCCGGCAGCGTCATGGACGACGGGACGAAGCTGAAGAAGGCCAAGCTGCGGGGCTTAGATTCCTACGGCATGATGATGAGCGAGCGCGAGCTTGGTATCTCGGCGGACCACGGGGGGATACTCCTGCTCGACGAGTCCTACGAGGTCGGGCGCCCGGTCGCCGACTACTTCCCTGCCGGGGAGACCGTAATCGACGTCGACGTCACGCCCAACCGGCCCGACCTTTGGGGTATGATCGGCATCGCCCGCGAACTCGCTGCCATCTTAAAGACTGACTACCGCACCCCCCAACCCTCGTTCCAAACCGGGGGCGAGCCGACCGCTGACTACGGCCTGCGGGTCGAGGCGACCGACCTGTGCCCGCGCTACGATTTGCGGCGCGTCTCGGGTCTTGCTCCGGGACGCGAGGCGCCGCTAGAGATGAGGCGCCGGATCTACGCGGCCGGCATGCGATCCATAAACACCGTCGTGGACGCGACCAACTACGTCATGCTCGAGACAGGACAGCCGATCCACGCCTTCGACGCCGCGAAGGTGCGGGACAGCATCGTCGTCCGTCGCGCTCGGCCCGACGAGAGGATCACGCTTCTGGACGGCTCGACGCGCACCCTGGACGACGGGATGCTGGTCATAGCAGACGAGGAGCGCGGCCTCGTGGTCGCCGGGGTCATGGGCGCCGAGGACGCCGAGGTGGGGGTCGAGTCACAGGACACCCTGATCGAGGTCGCTACCTTCGACGGCCGCAACATTCTCCAGACCTCCCAGAGGCTCGCCCTGCGCACCGATGCCTCGAGTCGCTTCGAGCGCGGCCTCGACCCGAACATGGTGGGCTTCGCGATGGATCGCGTGGTCGGCTTGCTCACGCAGCACCAAAAGGGGAGGGCCGCCGCCGATGTGCTGAGTCACTACCCGTATCCCGCGCAGCCGTGGCGCGTCCCGCTCCGGCTGCAGCGAGCAGAGCTTCTACTCGGGATGCCGGTCGACGCGGAAGAGGCGTCGCAGCGCCTGAGGGCCCTCGGCTGTGAGGTCGGGCGGGAAGGCGGAACCTTGGAGGCCACGGTGCCGACTTTCCGGCGGGACCTTCGCCGGGAGGCCGACCTGATCGAGGAGATAGGGCGGCTCATTGGTCTCGACAGCGTGCCTGAGGTTCTACCCGCCGTCTCCCAGCCCGGCGGTCTCACCGAAGAACAGCTCCGGGCGCGCTTGCTACGGCGCCTACTGGCCGATTTGGGGCTCGCCGAGGCCATCACCTATCCCTTCGGTCCAGACCGCTGGATGGAAGCCCTCGACCCCGAGGACAACGACCGTCGGGCGATCGTCCGCGTGAAGAACCCCCTAAGCGCTGAGGTGCGCAACCTACGCACGAGCATCCTGCCCGGGCTGCTGGACGCGGCGGCCCACAACCGCGCCTTCGGTGCTGAGGGCGGAGGACTCTTCGAGTTGGGTCACGTCTTCGCTGCTGACGCCCCGCCGGAGGATCTAGTGAAGACGGCCCTCGCCTTCCGCATGGCCGGCGAGCTCGACGGGGGGGACGCTGAGCGGCTCCTGGGCGTGCGGGAGGAGACGCGGGTCGGCGTGGTGCTCGCCGGCAGCGTGCACCCGGCGGGCTGGAACACGCCCGGGATGCAGGCCGGGTACTTCGAGGCCAAGGGCCTCGTAGAGCGGCTCGTGCCAGGAGCGACCTTCGTGCCGCAGGCTAGGCCGTTCTTGCATCCTGGCCGTTCCGCCATCGTACGCGTCGGCGGGGTTGAGGCTGGATGGGTCGGGGAGTTGCACCCCGAGGTCGCGGAGAGGTTCGGGCTGGGCGGTTGGCCGGTCGCGGCCTTCGAGGTGAGCCCCACCGTCTGCCACCCGGACCCGGAGCCGCGGTTCGAGCCGTTCGACAACGTGCCAGCCGTGGGCCGGGACCTCGCGGTTCTCGTCGAGAAACGGGTGCCCGTGGGCGACATGCTGTCCTCGATAGAAGGCCTGCAGAGTCCCCTGCTCGTCGAGGCACGGGTCTTCGACGTCTACGCGGGCAGCCAGGTTCCCGAGGGGGAGAAGAGCGTCGCCTTCGGCTTCACGTTCCGGGGCGAACAGACCCTCACGGACGAGGAGGTCAATGCCGAGATCGGCCGCATCGCCGCCCGGCTCGAGGAGGTGTTCGCCGCCCGCCTCAGGGGCTAGAGCCTCCGGCCTCCCACTCGTCTTTGAGGATGCTCATGAGGATGGCGTCGTGGAAGGTTTGGCCGCGTCTTACCGCCCGGCGGAGCCGGCCTTCCGTCCGGAAGCCCAGCTTCTCATAGGTCGAGATTGCCTCGTCGTTGAACTCGAAGACGCTCAGCCCGATGCGGTTTAGGTTGAGCGCCCCGAAAGCGTAGCGCAGGATGCAGCCAATGGCCTCGGCCCCGTAGCCGTGGTGGCGGTTCTCCGGGTGGCCCACGATCACGGAGAGCTCCGCCGACTCGTTCGCCTCGCTGATGTTCATCAGGCTGATAACGCCGATGGGCGCGTCTTCGCTCTTGAGGTGGATGGCGAAGGAGTCTTCAGTGCCGGAGAGCTCCCTGTCCTCGAACAGCCGCTCCACCGCGGAGCGGCCCAAGGGTGAGGCTGCCCAGCTTGTCAGGTGCCAGATCTCGGGGTCGCCGTACCACTCGCCATAGAGGCCGTAGTTCTCGCGGACGTGGCGCCGCAGTTCGACCCTCTCGCCTTTGAGCTTCCTGGCTCTGTCGGTCAGCCGCACGTTACGAATATACTGGGTTTATGGGGAGCGCGCTATGTTGGAATCACTGCGACATCGTTCTCCCAAATACTTAACACCTCATCCTCGCTTCCACTGCGATTCCGCGCCCTGCTGACTGAGGGTGGCGTCGAGCGGTATGAATTGCTGCGAGTGTAGACTGTTGCGTACCCCCCAAAGCACAAACCGCCTCGGGCTGAGGTTTCACGCCCAAATCACCGGCGGACTCTCCGCGCTGGAACGGGTACAAGTATAGTTATTACGCGTTCGCGCTTCGTTTACTGTACTGCCCGTTAAAGAGGTTTCGAGGGGTTTGGCCCCCACAGCTGCCGGTGAGGAGCGCACGAAAGCCCGTGTAAACTCTTTGGGGTGCGGGAAGCCTCTGAGGAGGCGAACGTTACACAGAACGTCATGCCGGCACTGAGGATCACCGACTACGCTGGGAGCATACCCTTCCACCTCTACGGACTCGGTTTCCGGGTCGTCTGGGAACACCGCGTCGACCCGTACCCGCTCGTTTTTGCGCAGATAACCCGCGCCGGGCCCACCTTCTACCTTGCCGAGCTTTTCGGGGACTGTCAAGTTGGCGGGTTGTTCCACTTTTCGCTTCGAGCGTCGACGAGTGGCATGGGGAACTGCTCAGCAAGGGGGTCCCGGTTTCGGAGCCTCCGAGCGAGATCATCGAGGGGTTGCGCAACATGCCCGTGGGGAACCCCATGGCAACCAGATCCGCATCTGCACGCTGCCTACCATCCCCGAACCGATAGGCTCTCTGGCGACACCAAGGACGGCGGGGTTTGTCCCGTTCAGGTGTGCGACGACTACTCCTACGGCGACACCGGCAGCACCAACACCACCTCGCCTACCAGCAGCGCAGCGCCTACTACCACTAGCAGCCCGTAGGGTAGCGCGGCGTTGCCTAGCAGCAACGGTCGTCACCCACTAGCGAGCGTCTCACCTAGCAGCGACGCCTCTGCTTCGCCCCGAGCGGACGGGCAAGACGACCAACCAAGAGATGACGACAAGTCTACAACTTAGAGCGTGTTGCAAAATCGCTTCACTGGCAACTGGCATGACAGCGGCGAACCTCAGATCGTCCTATCGGTAGGCCGAATTACCCGGACGGCTTACACAATGTGAGAGGCGGCTGACAGATGTTGAAACCTCCTCTTAATGAGATCCGTCGGGCTCGTCGTCGGGCCCGTACCTTTGATGCCCGATGGTGGATATCTCGTGAGGTTTCTGACGAGACAAAACAAACTCTGTTCCCTGGAGCGTTGCCCGGCTCCGGTTGATTCCACCCAGCCCGTGGGGTGGAAAATCGTAGCTCGTCTCTTCAGTCGGCACCACCGACGAGGGCGCGCGGCGCCACGGAGTGGAGACATGGTCGCCATCGTTATGCCTGGACATAGAGTTTTTGGTTCTCTCTTACAAACGCCCGGAGCGGATCATGCCGACGAGGAGCAGTAGGCCGAGTACAGCCGCGAAGACGAACCCGACGAGGCCGAAGACGCTCACGCCCAGAAGTCGGACCCCACCCTCCGCAAAGATACCGAGTATCGAAGATCCCAAGATGAGCGCCGCTATCAGGAGGCCGAAGACGAGACGGTTGGCTAGGACGTCGACCTTGGAGATCAGTTCGTCGAGGCCCCCGTGCCGGAAGCGCACTTCGACCTCCCCGTCCTTGAGCTCGCCCAGCAGCGCGTGTAGCTGGCGAGGGTAATCGGCGAGAGCGTCGGGCTGGGCGAGCCTGCGCATCGCGCGGGCGGCGATGTAGGCCGGGTCCCTGTGGCGTGAGATCAGGGCCCCGGCCGCCTCGGCCGCCGGCACTATTCCCGTCCGTCCGGCTCCCCCGAGCCTCTCGGCCTCGCTCAGGAAATGGGCCGTATGGGCGACCTCGACGTGCAGCCGCGCGCCGCCGCGGCGCGCGGTTTCGAGGGTGCGGTCCCTGATCTCCTCCAGCGAATGTTCGCGCCAGAGCGGGCCGCCCAGAGCGCCTAAAGTCTCGCGCAATTCTCGCCGGAGCACCGAGTCCTCCCTAGGGACGTAGCTCCCGGCCAGCGGCAGGGCGCGCACGATCCCATCCACGTCCCCGCGCCGTACCGCGGCGAGGACCTCGGCGCCGCCCCGCAGCCTCTCCGGGTCCAGGGCGAACACCTCCGTCGGATCTGCGAGCCAGACCTCTCCAGTTGGGCCGTCGAGGATGAAGCGTTCGGGCGCCGGGTCGGCCAGGAAGATCCCCTCCCCGAGCGCCAGCCGCACGAGTGTCTCGGCCACCAGCCGGTAGTGCGCTTCGCCAAGCGGAGCCGGGTCTGCCGGCGCCTCGAACGTGACGCAGCGGGCCGTCGAGTAGCCCCGAAAGACGTCAGGGACGCGCAGCTGGAGGCCCTCTATCCCTTTCAGGCGCCGGCAGATCTGGGCGGCAAAGTACATGTCCCTGCGGTGGCCGGCGTGCGCAGCGAACTCCGCCACCGCTTCGGAAGGATCTAGCGGCAGCCGGTCGCCGAGCCTCCGGCGCGTCAGATCCGCCACCGGACGCATCGCCAGGAGGTCCCGGCGCACGCCCGTGCGGTTGACCACCACGAGCGCCGGCCGCTCGCCTGGCAGTACAGCCCGGTGCGACTGGGTGAAAGGACCGACCCGGACCGGCGCTTCCTCGAAGCGGACGAAGAGGCGTTCCAGCGTGTTGCCTAGTTCCCGCTCGACGAGGGCCCGCAGCTCGGCGGGGGCGATCGGCTTCGCCGTAACCTCTGAGCGGCCCAGCTCTTCGGCCACGTTCGGTGGGATCAGGTCGCGCCGTACCGAGAGGAAGCGGCCCAGCTCGCTGAACGTCGGGCCGAGCTCTTCGAGCGAGAGGCGCAACCTCATGCCCACCCTCCCCTGCTGCGCCCTGCGGCGGGGAAAGAAGCGGCTACCGAACACGAAGCCGAAGCCGTAGCGCGCCCCGACCCTGGCGATGCTAGCCGCCCTGCGGGCCGGGCTCTCCGGCAGACCACCCGTGACCTTCTCCATGATAAAAGAATACAGTAGTCGGTAGTCAGCGATCAGCCAACGAGAGCGCGGCGATACGTACCCGCTACAATGATGCGGGTGCAAGACCTAACGGCCGAGAGCCGAAACCTAATAGCTAGCGACGAAGGGGTAAAGATGCGTTACGTCCACACCTGCTACCGGGTCCTAGATCTCGACCGGAGCATTGACTTCTACAAGGACAAGCTGGGCCTTGAGCTCGCCCGCAAGGTCCCCATCGGCGACGACGCGACCAACGCTTTCTTCTCTGTCCCCGGCGACCCCGAGCCGCGCCTCGAGCTCACCCTCAATCACGACCAAGACGAGCCATACGAACTCGGCACCGGCTACAGCCACGTCGCCTTCGCCGTCGAAGACCTCGACGCCCTGGCGGAGAAGCTCGAAGAGGCCGGCGGCGTGGACTTCGAGAGCAAGCCGCACGCCATGAGCAGCGGCACTCGCATCTTCTTTGTGCGGGATCCCGATGGCTACCGCATAGAGTTCATCGAACGCCCGTAGCAAAACCTTCAGTCCTGTTGGAGGTCACTAAAGCTGGGCCCTCCTCGTGACGACAAACGCCTCGTATGTGAGCTCCGACTCACCCTTCTACGTGTCCGGGGCAACGTGATTCCTGGTTCTGGATATAAGGATAACCGGCTCTACCGCTCGTGACGTCTTGATGGTCGCATTGACCAGGATGTCCCTTGAGTTCGTACTACCCTTATTAGTCGGAGGGTACGCAACTGAGCCTCCAGCCCAGCAAAGTCGTGGGCATCGCCGGGGGGTTCACTATGTTGGAGCGGGACCGAGCTTCGTTCAGGACGCGTCCACGTTCGCTCTTATCGGAGATGCTGCTCACCGTAGGGTTGAGGGAGACCTGCCCGAACATGAGCCCTCCGAATCAGGCCGAGATGCCAAGGTTGTGCCACCTTGCCGGCCCTGGAAGTCTTCTTCATGAAACGTCTCTTCCTTGGAGTTCATGCCGCTTACTGTCCCGTCCGCCTTCCGAGAGGCACCGCCCCCTTCTTATACGCAGTCACCCGCCCGAAAATTAGGAAAACGGACTACTTGTCCCCGTCGACGCCTCGCTCAGACACGTGCGAGCGGCCTTCACGGCGAGGCGGGGTGGAGCGGTCCGCTAGCTCGTCGGGTTAATAACCCGAAGGTCGCAGACCGAAAATTCGCTTCTACAAGCCCGTTGCTTCTGCTGACCTATTCCGTGCTCCCGCCTCCCTACTTTGGTATAACGCCAAGAGAGAGGGTCAATGGGCGGCGAAGGGAGCATCGGGCTATATGACTTACGTCCACGCGATCGTGACAGGTGACCTCCAGTGGGCTTTGTACGCCGTATCGCTGCTCGCGAGTGTTCTACTGGACGAGCTCCTGCTGGTTCAGAGGAGGGGCTTCGGCAGGGGAGGCATTGGTTTTGGTAGGCGGCGCGGATCGTTCGGGCTATTCAGGATCCTGTTCGTGCTGATGTTCACCACGATACTCGGACCGATCGTGCTCGTGGCGCTGATCGCCTTCGTCGCCTACAGTTTCTTCACCAGCCGCCGTAGCCGGTAACTCGATTTCTCGCACCGGACTCGGTGTGAAAAGCCTGTCGCCCTGCCGTGCTCTGTGCGCCCGCCGGCACCCCTGGTAATACTGAGAGCAGTCACGAAGGATGAGCCACTTGGATGAGCCACTTGGATGAGCCTCCTGGGCAAGAATCACCCGTTTGGGTGATGTGCCCGGCTTCTGCTGCATGCACCATTACGCTAAACAAAGCCCGTTCTAGGGTTTCAGGCAAAACGGACCAAGGAGAGCGCGGTGCAAGAGCAAGGCTACAGATACGAGATAGACACGTTCTGGAGCGACGAGGATGGCTGCTTCATCGCTTGCGTGCCCGACCTAGACAACTGTGCGGCCTGGGGTATGACATACGAGGAAGCGCTGGCCCAGGCTCATGTGGCCATCCGGGCGGACCTGGCTTCCAGGCGAAGGTGTGGGGAGCCTATACCGGAACCGACGCCCCGGCTTCTAACTTAGGAGGGGTTGACGGGCGGCCGCCGCCTTCTGGAGGCGACGTCAGCGGCGGTCACTCCACCAAGTAACGCTGGACAACCTCCTCGTCCCAGCTAATGCCGATCCCGGGCGTGTCCGGGGCCAGAGCGTGTCCGTCCTCTACTTTCAGGGGTTCCTCCAGGATCGGGTTCGCCCAGTCTACGTACTCTAGCCAGTGGCTTGTCGGGGCCACCG
>DASQVA010000156.1:0-7379 GCA_035641035.1 Rubrobacter sp.
ACGAGTGCGAGCAGCATGCTGAGCACCACGAGCATTGCCGGGTGTGTGCCGAAGCCTGCCGCCTCTGTGAGCAGGCTTGTAGTAACGTCCTCTCCGCAATCTGGGCCTAGCGCGAGGACTTATACGGGTCGGGGCTCTTCCCGTCGCCCGATCTCCGCTCCGACCCCCTCTCTATCCCGACGTCGGAATCGGCTTCAGGTTGCCGGTTCGGCAGGCTGCGCGACGAGCGTACCCCCTAGCGGGGTGTATGAGAGCGGGCTATCGAGGACTACCACGGCATACTAGTCTATCCTCGGAACGGCGAAGAGGTGGTCCACGGAGTCGGGGGCCGGCGAAAGGGCCTCCTCCGGCGTAAGGCACTTGCCTGGCTCGTCCGGGCGGAAGACGTTTGTCAGGTTTAGGGCGTTGGCCGTCGGCTGGACGTCTGAGAGATCCAGCTCCCCTATCTGCTCGACGCTCTCCAGGATAGCCCCGAGCTGTCCGCTCATGTTCTTTACCTCTTCGTCGGTCAGGCCCAGGCGGGCCAGGTTCGCGACGTGGCGCACCTCTTCTTCGGATATCATCTCTACCTCCGGTTTACGCGCTTACGAAGAATCTTATCCTGCCTACAGTAGTGACGCCGGTTTGGAGAGGGAACGTGCTCAGAGGGCGCCATCAGGAGCTCTAAGGTAAGGAGGCAGAGATGCCTGAACGCAAAACCATTGTATACACTCAGTCGGGTTGCCCGGCCTGTCATCGCGAGACAAAATTTCTGGCCCAGAAAGGCGTCGAGTGCATCTTTTATAACGGGCCCCGCTCAACTAACCCGAGTTGTACTATAGCCCGAGCAGCTCGCTTATCCTCTCTTTGTCAAACCCTATGATGACCTCGTCGTCTATGACGGTGGTAGGGGTGGACTGGGAGTTCATCTCGACCATCTCCTGTATTGCATCGAGGTCGGTACGGATATTTTTCTCGATGAAATCGATATTTCTTTGAGATAGGAACTCCATCTCTGCATGGCAAACCGGTCAGCCGGGCGCCGTGTATACGATTATGTTCTTGGCAGGCATTCGTCCTCCTCTATTCGCGGACGTTTCTCCATCATAGTACTCCGCCAGTAGCCAGGAGCTATTCGCGTCATTTCACCGCCGTGAGTGTGAGCGTCGGGACCGCTGTGTACGGTGAGCAGAACTCCCCTGCAAATCAACGTAAACAGAGAACCCTCGAGCGGACTCGTCCCGTTGACCTGCTCACTACGAGTGATCAGTCAGGCGTTGCAGGGTATTGCTCGGGCTTGCAAATAGTAAGGTTTCCCGGAAGCCCAGCGGGAAAAGTCTTCACTAACCTAGCTGTCGACCGGCGGATCTATATAGCAGTCTCGAGCGCAGGCCGGGAACCCGTGCGGTAGCCTCCTCAGCAAAATTGCCTTATGCTCTTCATCGACTCCGTATTCTCCGGGCGCAAGCCCCAGCAGACCAGCCGCCTTTCGCGGTGAGCAATCAAGCCATTCATCCTCCAACATCATGTAACCTTTGAGCGCGGCCACATATCCGTCGCGTCCGAAGGCGTCGCCATCCCCCTTGAGCTCGCTTTCGTAATCGTTTAGGGAGTACAGACGCATCTTCATTTCCACTCCCCTTTGCAGTCCTATTCTCTCGTAGAACTCTCGTCGTGGGGGCCGACGCGGCGCTGGACTCTTAGTTACACCTCTGGCAAGTTCGTCGGGTGTCAGCCCCGCGGCGATATCCGCGGTTCCGACTATGCGGCCTGTTTGACGCCGAATACGTCGATCGTGAAGCCCTATGTAGACAACACCTACCATCGTCCCGATGATCACAAGCGCCACTAACATCAATTCGAGAAAGAACATTGTCTCGAGACTCATGCAGTGTCTCCTATTCCTTGTGCCATTCCTTGTGCCCCATGACCACAGCCTCACGGGCTAATTGTGCCTATCGCTACTACCAGAATCGGCGGCTCTGGTGACCCCCTAGGTGCCCTTCATAGATCCTCCTGTGCGTGGGACTCCTTGTGCTTCTCACCGTCTGCGACAGCTGCCTCGATCTGCGTGGGAGCAGCGCGGTCCTCGTAAATGTTCGTACGCTCGGCTGCTGAAAGCAGAGCGTCTTCTTCCTTCCCGATCCCGAGGCGGACGAGCGGGCGCGGCAACACGGCGTCCAGGATCCAGTCGAGCCCGACCCTCACCCGCTGGGGCGTCGAGGGGAGCGCGTAGAGATGGTAGGCGCGGGTCACGGCCTTACCCACCACCCCCGAGAGCTCTACCCCTAGTGGCTTCGCCGCGGCCTCCTTTCCGCCGAGGTCCACGACGAGTCCGAGGTCATTGTGCCTGTATGACCTCCGCCGTCCACGCCCGAGCGAGGCGGCGACGTTGCGGGCCGCTGTCTTGCCTTGTCTCACGGCGTGCTGGGCGGTGGGTGGCGTGATCTCGCCGGGTCGGGTGAGGTCAGGGACGGCGGCGCAGTCGCCAAGGGCGAACACGTCGGAGCGACCCGCAACCGAGAGGTACTCGTCCACGACGAGGCGTCCTCTGTTGAGCGGCAGGCCCAAGGTGGAGACCAGGGGGCTCGCCGCGACCCCTGCGCACCACACCAGCGTATGGGTCGGTACGAAAGTCCCATCTGAGAGCGTGAGGCTTTTCTCGGTGGTGCTCTCGATGCTCGTACCGAGCCGGATCTCGATCCCGCGTTCGCTAAGTATGCGCAAGGAGACCTCACCCAGGTGCTCACCGAGTTCGGGCAGGACCCGGGGTGCGATATCCACCAGGAGCCAACGCATCTCCTCGGGGCGTATAGATGGATAGTTACCGACGGCCATCCTCGCGAAGAGTTGCGCCTGGGCGGCGAATTCCGTCCCGGAGTATCCTGCGCCTACCACCACGAAGGTTAGACGGGCACGCCGCTCGGCCTCGTCGTCGGAGGCGTCGGCGAGATCGAGCTGCTTCAGGATGTGGTCGCGCAGGTACAGCGCCTCCGCGAGCGTCTTGAACCCACGCGCCATCTCGTCGAGGCCCGGGATCGGGAACGTCCGCGTGACGCCCCCCGGAGCCAAAACGAGCCTGTCCCATCCGACCTCCCGGCGTGGCTCGCCGGCTGTTTCGTCGATCGGTGCGACGGTCAGGGTCTGCGCCTCCAAGTCCGCCCCCACAGCGTAGCCCAGAACCACCCGCGTCCGCTTTAAACGCCCGTGCAGGGGCACGGCGATGTGGCGTGGGTCCATCGTGCCCGCGGCTACCTCGGGCAGGAGCGGGCTGTAGAGTAGGTAGTCGGTCGGGCTCACCAGCACGAGTTCGGCGTCGTCCGGCCCCAGCCTCTTCTCCAGCTCGTGAGCGCAGGTGAACCCCGCGAAGCCCGCGCCGACGATCAGGACACGCCTCCTACCTCCGCCGTTCACGGACAAACTGTTGTTCTCCATAACGTAGTCTCCTCCTCAACCGTGATTGTTCGCATCGTGGAGGTTTTCGGGCTTGATCGCAAACTCCACGGCCGTACACCCGGTTCCCCGGCCGTGCAGTGCAAGCCGCCTTCACCGTTTTCAAGGTCCCGCGACTTCATGCGACGGCACAAGAGGTTTGGATGGCTCCCAGCCAGCCGGAGAACCGCCGAGACGCGGTGGAAATCCCAGCTGTAGCATGCTCTTCCTGACCACGTTTCGCGCCACGAACGTTCTCCCCGAACATCCTAGCGCACATCCACGTCCGTGGTGTCAACATCCGCAACGCCGTCGAGGTCCAGGATCTCGGCGACCACCGCGTCGAGATCCTCCCGCGAGGCCGCAGCACCCCCGAGCACCACGACTGTACCGACGATCCGCCTCAGCCGAATACCGGTATCGTCGTAGACCTCGGTGGAGTCCAAGACCTCCGCCACATCCGCCCGCAGGTCGTCGCCGTCGCGGTACGCGTCGGTCTCCTCGCCGGTCTGCTCGTCGACAAAGGCATCGTTCTCGGGGTAGCCGGAGTCGGGCTCGTAGGACTCGTCCTCCCAATCCTCGCGTGCCTCCTGAGCCGGTGAGACAGGGGGCTCGTCGAGATCTCCCAGGTGGACGAACTGTCCCTGCCGTTCGTAGTCCTCCTGAGCGGGTGTCGCCTCCCAGACAGGGGAGTAGCCCTCGGGCTTGTATTCATCGTCCACGTGATCACCGGGCTCGACATCGGAGGCGTCGGGGGAGTAGGTGGCGAACTCCCCGTCCTCGTCGAGGGCCACGGCGGATACCGCAACCTCCGCGTCCACGCCTCCCCGCTTCAGGACCAGGTGGGTCACCTCGCCTGTCGCTCCGTCCGTTATCACATCCGTGACCCGGCCGAGGTCGGTCCCGTCGTTCGCTCTCACTTCCAGCCCCAAGAAACTCTCTCCCTCCACGCGTCGGACCTCCTTCGTGTTGTAACCTAGCCGGCGGCGAGCAGTTGATCGGCGACCGCTTCTCCCTGTCTGCCGGTCGCCCCGGTGACTGACACTACACTCCTTTCTGTCATCGTATACCCGCCCGCTCGGCGAGGACCTGGCGTACGTCACGGAGCACGTTGTCAAACGAGCCGGGGAAGACGTTGTTAGCATTGCACGTCGGGCGGCGTCGATAAGTCCGACGGTCAGCGCCGCGGCTGGTTGGCGGCGAGTGGTCACCATGTCCGGTCGAGGAACGTCGCGATCAGTGGTGCGTGTCACATGGTGGATGCCGGCCGTGGCTCCGCTAGCACTCATCTCTCTGCTCCGTCCATCGTTTGGACGCTACCCACTGCAATTTTGCGCCTCCTCGAAGGACAGGGATGCGGGCTTGCGCGCCACCTTCTTCGCGGGAGCCGCGACGCACTCGGCGTAACACCCACCGCTGAGGTCACCGTTGCTCCGTGCCGTGCGCCCGCTTCCTCGTGCAACCTCGATCGAAACCTTGACTATGTGATCACCTCCCTGCTCTTACCCTCGACCCACTACAGAGCCTACTAGGGGGGCGTTGCAAGAGCGTTGCGAGCCGCCACACTAGGCGTGGAAGACCCCATGCTAAAGGGGGGCGCGATTACGCTCGTGGAGCCTCCACGTGGAAGCCCTTACAGGCCTTGCTTCTGCTTCATCGGTTGCTCCTGCGCCTAAAGTCCTACACGTAATTAGACCTTTTGGTGGATGCGCTACCTCCCTATTACCGTCATTCTCTAAGTGCGAGGAATAGCAGGAGGAGATGGCAAAGATGACGCACCACATCGGGAAGAGGGAGGAGAAGGTGAAGTTCGGTTTGACGTTGCGCAGGATCGTCCTGCTGGGCACGCCGCTGGTCCTCACCGTATTGCTGTTTTTCCACCCGTCCCCCTACGACAATGTGGCGGGTGAACTCATGCCCATAGCAGGCTGGTGGATCGCCCTGCACACCATAGGGTTCGTCCTGTTCGCGCTCATGGGCGTAGCACTCTGGCTGCTCACAGCGGGCTTGCGGGGCATCGTTGCCACCGTCAGTTGGGTCGCAGCGGTGGTCTTTGCGGTGTTCTACGACGCCGGGGACGCCATAGCGGGCATATCCACCGGCATCCTCGCCAGTAGTGCCGAAGCAGGCGCACTCGGAGAGCGGGCTGCTGTTGTAGCCATAGAAACCCTTTGGGCGGACCCCTTCAAGACCCTCCTGTTCGACATCGGCAGATACGCCTGGATCGTAGCGCTGGCGACGGCGGCCGTCGCGCTCTACCGAGCGGGGGCGCCTCGCTTACCCCTGGTGTTACTGGCGCTACCGGCGTTCTTGGTCACCTTCGACCACGCCTTCCCGTTCGGAAGCCTCACCTTTGGGACCTTCTTTGTGATCGCTGCCTGGCTCGAACTGGCGCCAGAAAGTGCCTCCTCCTCTAGGCAACCCCACCGCGTGAGCGGAACTTTCACGACCAAGAATCGGAGCAGGGACCATGACTGAGAAGAAGACTTTCCCTGAAGCCCGCGACCACACCGAGGACGCGCCGCACACCCGCGGTCGCTGGACTGGGGTGCTGATGCACCGCTGGCCGACCGCTTTGGGCATCGCGGTCGCGGCCCTGGCCGCCTTCGACGTAGACGACGGCCTCGAGTTTGCGGCGCTCACCGTCCTCATGGCGCTCGTCTATCTTGGCGCTGCGGCCCTGGATCGGCGCTGGTTTGCGTGGGTGGTGCTCCTCGCCGGGATACCACTCGCGATCTTTATCCCCTCGATCTCGGGGATTGATCCTTCGGTGGTCCTTCTCGTCACCGCACCCGTCTTCCTGGTCCTCGGAGTGGCCCGTGGGCAATGGCAAAGACCCGGCGGCCTCCCGCTCCAGAGCGCCGGGATGCTCGCCTTCGGTTCGACCGTGCTGGTAGCGCTCTTCTACGTGAACCCGGACCTCGGTGGGAAGCTTGTGGGTATCGCCATCCTCAGTCATGGCGCCTGGGACGCTTACCACTACCTGCGAAACAGGGTAGTCGCGCGTTCGTACGCGGAGTTCTGTGCCGTTGTGGACCTCCTGCTGGGCGCGGCCATCCTCTTCATGACGTAGCCGTCGAGGACCACGACGGTGCATTGAGGACTCGGATGCATCTAAACAGGATTTTCGACACGCCTTGTAGCCGGTAAGGGGCGTATACACCCTGTAGCGCTGGACTACGAGGAGTGCCGCTGCATGGGTTGGGTTTAAGGCTACGAGCATGGTTAGTGCCTCTCTAGTTACCACCACAATCGCCACCACAACCCCGTGGCCGCTGCCAGCGTTGTCTGGCGTTGTCCGGTGGTGCGTCTACCAGCCTTCAGCTTAGGCGCGCCCAATGACAACCAATGGCGCTCTACTGTAGACAGCGGGATGTGCCTGAAAATCATGGTGTCCCCGGTTCGAGTCCGGGTCCCGCCACTTAATAAATACCTGCAAAACAAAGGAAAATTTGAAAGGTTAGAGCCCCCGGGTTGATCACCTGAGGGCTCTTACTGCAACCGTACCGCAACCCGTTTTAGGAGAGCATCGCGTTCATCTTTTCGGCGGCCTGGCCCTGCATGTTAGGCAGCACGTGGGAATATGTGTCCGGGGTGACGGTAACGTTGGCGTGCCCTAGGAGTTCTTGAACCACCTTCAGGTGGATCTTCCCGCAGGGCATGAGCGTCGCGCAGGTGTGCTTCGAGTCGTGGAAGCGGATCTCGGGGAGGCTTAGGGGCGGGGCTTACCTTTCGTCCCGCCCCGCTAAAGAAAGCACGGGCGCGAGGCGTTGAGGCAGGCTCTCGACCGGGGGCTCTTTGCCCCCCTTATTGCTTCTACTACGCGAAGCTTTGGAAGTTCAAGCTGCGGCGGGCGAGAGTAGCAGAGCGGCGAGGGAAGACGCAGAAGATGCCATCTGCAAGGGTTTCCCCCTGATCGTTCTTTCTTGATTTTCCCTTAGATCCTGACAGCGCGAACCCGGAAGTTA
>DASQVA010000157.1:0-2270 GCA_035641035.1 Rubrobacter sp.
CCCTCTGCTCGACCGTTCGCAGATCGTCAAACTGAGCGACGACGAGATCTCCCCGCTCCTCGGCACGCAGAGAGCCGAAGAGGCAGCCAGAATACTCCTGGACCGCGGCGTCGCCCTAGTCTTCGTAAGCCTGGGACCGAAGGGAGCATTCTACGCGACGAAAGACTTCGAGGGCGAAGTCCCGTCCTTCGAGGTAGAGGCCTTGGACCCGACAGGGGCCGGAGATGCTTTCTTGGCAGCAGCCCTCGTGCGCCTCTCCGAGGGCGAGTGGGACGAAGAAACGGTACGCAAAGCGGCCCGGAGCGGAACGGCGGCGGGGGCTATCGCCTGCACGGACTACGGGGCTATGCGCGCCCTGCCCACGAAGGACGAGCTGGACCGTTTCGTGTCGGGTGGCTAACGCCGCACCCGGCTTACCGAGACCGGCACGTCTACGAGCTCAGCAAGCCTCCGGGCGAGCGGTCCCAGGGAGGGAAGCTCCGTCGCCGCATGCCCGGCATCTAAGGCGACAAGCCCCAAAGACTCGGCCAGCAGCGCGTCGTGGTAATCGAGGTCGCCGGTAACGTAAGCGTCGGCGCCGGAGGCCGCAGCCTCCCGGACGAACGAGCCGCCCGAGCCCCCGAGGACCGCTAGGCGCTCTATCCTCCTTGCGGGGTCTGGGGTCGCGACGAGACGGGCTGGGAAGCCTAAAGAGTCGGAGACGCTCTCTCGCAGTTCCTCCGGCGTCGGCTGCTCCGGTAGTCTCCCGACGCGCCCGTACCCGCAGCCCTCCGGGTGTCCGTCTACTGGGTAGACGTCGAGCGCGGGCTCCTCGTACGGGTGAGCGGCGCGGACGGTCGCTTCCGCCCGAGAAGCGAGGTGGGATGGGACCACGGTCTCCAGGCGTAGCTCGGGCACTCGCTCCAGCCGGCCCTTCTCCCCGGCGTACGGGTCCGTACCCTCACCCCCGAAAAAGGTCCCCGTCCCCGGGCTCCGGAAGGTGCAGTGCGTGTACTCCCCGATAACACCGGCGCCGGCTTCTGTCAGGGCGTCCGCTAACATGTCGGCGTTCTCCTCGGGGACGAAGACCACGAGCTTGCGCATGCTCCCGCGAGGCGCCACTACCTCTAGCGGCCGGGCGAGACTCAACGTCTCCGCCAGGGCGACCGAGACCCCTTCGGGAGCGGCGTCGTAGTTCGTGTGGGCGGCGTAGACCGTGAGGTTTCCTTTTACGGCTCGGGCGACGAGGTCGCCCTGGTAGGACGTAGTGTCCACCGAATCCAGCCCTCCGAAGATGAGCGGGTGGTGGAAGAGCAGAAAGTTTGCTCCCATCTCCTCGGCCTCCTCGAAAATCTCCGGCACAGGGGTGAGCGCGACCAGCACTCGATTTGCCTCGCCGTCGAGGTTTCCAATCTGAAGCCCTGGGTGGTCCCAGCTTTCCGCCAGAGCGCCTGGAGCGATTATCTCCACAGCGTCCGCTATCTCTTTCGCTAGTGTCATGCGCTTCTCCCTTGCCTTGTACAATCTTCGTCCGTGACGGGTACAAGGATAGCCCAGATCCTCTCCGCCGCGACCCGCCTGCCGCTCCTGGCCGTTCCGCTGTTCTTGTTGGTCGGTGCGGCGGCCGCCGGGTGGAGGGGAACACTCTGGGCTCTACTGTGCCTCGTGCTCACCAGCGGGCTCTCGCTTGTCTACCTGGTGTACCTGGCGCGCTCGGGCAGGGTGCGGGATCCTTTGAAGATCCCACAGGAAGAGAGGGTGCGACCTCTCCGGGTGGTGGCGGGCTTGCACGGCGGGGTCTGGGTGATCGTCACCCTCCTCGGCGCCCCCGTACCTTTGCGCGCCGTTTTGCTCTCCTACGCCCTAGCTACCCTTGCCTTCGCCGCTCTCACGCCGTTCGCCAAGATATCGCTCCATGCGGCCGGTGTCTCCGGTGCGTTGATCTGTCTCCTGTACGTCTTCGGCACTTGGGGGATGATCTTCGCGCCCGTGCTCCCGGCGGTGTGGTGGGCGAGAAGTACGCTCGGGCGACACACCCACGCGGAGCTAGCCCTGGGTGCTTTGGTCGGGGGGGGGCTTACCTTTATCTCCTTTCAACTGGTGGCCTGAAGTGATCCAGGTAGATGCGAGCCGGGGCTTCTCGGAGGGCCTGCGCGCGTCCGTTCCCATAGTCGTCGGTTACCTGCCGGCGGCGGTCGCCTTCGGTGTCGCCGCCCGGGGAGCGGGCTTGAGCGTCACCGAGACCGTCGCGATGTCGCTGATCGTCTTCTCTGGCGCGAGCCAGTTTGCCC
>DASQVA010000158.1:0-10477 GCA_035641035.1 Rubrobacter sp.
ACCGAGGCTGGTGCGTTGTTGCTGGAGGAAGCGCGGCGCATATTCGTGCAGCTGGATCAGACCGTCCGCGCGGTTCAGCGCGTCGGCCACGGTCAGGTCGGGCGGCTAACTTTGGGCTTCGTACCTTCCTCTTCCAACGAAGCCCTCCCGCCCATTTTGCGCACCTTCCGGGAGCGCTTCCCTGGGGTCGATCTCTTCCTCCGCGAGATGCGGCCGGATCGCGTGGTGCAGCAGCTGCACGACAGACAGATCGATGTAGGATTCTTGTACCTACCGTTCGAAGATCCTTCGCTCGGCGTCGAGTGCATCACGCGCGAACCTCTCGTCCTCGCCCTGCCGGAGGCGCACCCCCTCGCTTCGGAGGCCCTTGTAGAGCTACGAGCCCTAGCGGAGGAACCGTTTGTTCTACCTGCGCGCTATCAGAAGATGCCTGGATTGTACGGCCAAGTCACCGAAGCGTGCCGCCGGGCAGGATTCACCCCAAACGCTGTGCAAAAGGACGTCTGGCTCATGCAGACCATCGTCGGCCTCGTCGCCGGTGGTATAGGCGTGGCGTTGGTGCCCTCCTCCCTGCGGAATATCCCCCGCAGGGGTGTTGTCTACAAAGAGGTACATGGACTCTCGCCCACGGTAGAGTTGGGCGTGATCTGGCGTCATGATGCCCCAGGCATGGTTCTGAAGTCGTTTCTTGAAGTGGCAAGAGAACCGCTTGCAGAACTAGGAGCGGTTGGTAAGGCTCCCGAGCGGTCAGAGTCACCGGATCTAGTCGAGTAGGGGGCCGCAAACTGAGACTCGGAGTCGGCGGACTGCCCACAGCCCTGATCGTTTAGCAAGACGGGCGTGGGGGGATGGCTTCGCCCCAGTGACGTACCGGAGATGTAAGGATGCGCTTGACGCTAATTCTAGAATCCTTACCCCGTATATTCGCTTTACCTATACGCAAAACGAGAGAAGCGACGAGCGAACTTGAACCGCTGACGTAATCCCTTTACAAGTTAGGACACACTCGGGGAGTGGGTGAATAACATGAATAACGAGATCGGAGGGAGAGGATCATCATGTGGTGGGCAGACTTGCTTTGGGGATTGTGGAACGGCATCACGGCCTGGATCATCCTTATCGTCCACGTCTTCGGCGTCTGGGAGCAGTTCCCATTCTACAACGAGGCAAGGAGCGGGAACTGGTACGACTTCGGGTTTCTGCTCGGTGCCGGCTCTCCCCTTCTGGGTGCCGGGAGCAGGAGGCGCCGAAGGGGCTGATAACCAGAAGGGGCCACTAACCCACACGCCAGCTTCGGCGTAGCGGCAAGAAGGACGTGTGCGAGAAATCATGAGGCGGGGTTAATCTGCTGCTGGGCTATGTTGATCTGTACGGCCGGTCCCATTTTGCGGATCTGCGCCAGCATGCGTATGGCCGAGAGGTGCAGCCCGTGCGCCCGGTCCAGTAGTTTCTGGTAGGCGTTGTCCCGATGCCAGATCTGCGAGCGCTCGGGGTATCGGTACTTGAGGAGTGACCTGTTGGGTTAGCTGCGGGGACAGCGTGACAGCCACGTTGACAGCCATCTAGCGGCACACAGCGGCACTCAAGCGCACAAGAAAGCCCCGCCACAAGGAGTGCCGAGGCTCGTTTAGCCGACAGGTAAGCGGTTTGGTGTGGTGGCGGGACCCGGATTCGAACCGGGGACACCATGATTTTCAGTTATGCGGCTCGTGTTTACGGTTGTTCGCGGTTGCCTCGTAGTCCGCTTTTTTAAGCCTGATCGCTTCGTATGGCGTTGCCGGTTGTTCACCGGTGTTTGTGCCGGGTTGGTGTACTAATTGGTGTAGTTGAGTGCGCGACGCGTTTGATGTCCGTGGTGATAACTCGTAATTTTTCGGGAGAACCGCCGAGCTATTGCGTGCTCACAATCGTATACGTATGGCAACTGTCGACGTCACAAGGAAAATGTCGCCAGTTTCGATCTCACCTTCGCGCCGCCAATCCTAACTCCCGCTGTCCTTCTCATTACCACCCGGTATGCAGGGGCGGCTCCGGCGGCTTCGACTCGCTCTTCGGGGACAACGACTAAACGCCCTCAGAGCAGCTCGGTCGCCCTGAGGGCTAGGTAGAGTTGGGCGGCGTCCTGGAACTTCGCCACGTCGAGCCCCGTAAGCTCCGTTATCCGGCGGAGCCTGTAGCGAACGGATTGCTTGTGAACATGGAGAAGCTCCGCGACTTCTGAGATGTTGCCGTTGCACTCCATGTAAGCCTTTAGGGTTTTCAAGAGTTGAGTCCCGTGTTTTTCGTCGTAGAGAATCACGGGACCTACAGTGGTCTCCTTGAAGCCCTGAAGGGTCTCGGGGCTCTCCTGGCTCAGCGCGAACAGTAATCTCTGGATACCTAAAGTAGCGAAGGCGTGGATCTTGTCGTCCAAACCCTTTGCGGTCCGAAGGCGCCGGCCCACACACAAGGCGGACTCTGCCTCCTGATAGGACTTGGCTGCTTGGTCAGGCCTGTCGAACGGTTCTCCCAATCCTGCATGCACCGGTAGGTTTCGCAGACGCTCGCCGCACCGCAACAGAACGTGTCTAGCCAGCGCCCAACGGTCCTGGATCGGGCTTCCAAGCAGCACCGCCGCACCCTCAGGACGCGGGCTGCAGATAAAGTTTCGGTGGATCTCTCGAGTCGCGTCATCCACGGTCTCGTAGAGCAAGGTCTTCAGATGATACATTTGCAGCTCGTCGAGTCTCCTTTTACGAGCGATCTCGATGAAGTTCGCGACATTAAAGACCAGCAGCGCACCGCCGTCAGAGAGATCACAGCGCAGCAACTTGGCCCGGCGAGTTATCTCCTCGCCAATCATCCGATCCGATATCAGGTCGTCGAAGAATCCACGACGGAGGCGCATCTCGGTCTCTACCCCGCCACGTTCGGCCTGCTCAGCCAGTAGGCTCCGGTAGAAACCATCCAATACCCGCGACCAGAGAACATTCATCGGGACCTCGCCAATGGGGAAAGACTCACGGTCGGCGGCCTCCAGAACGCTGTCCGGGATCTCACCGAGGAACCGCTCAGGTTTGATAAGCATCCCTGCCACGCCGCGGTCTGAGAGGCGCTTTATGTAGTCGCTGCGCTGATCGGGCTCCACCGCAAAGAGCGTACTAAGGATCATCTCCCCCCCGAAGACCCAGCTAGGGAGATCAGGCTCCTCCCCCACCGTGATCCAGCGCACCTCCGCGTCCAGTCCCTTCTCCCCAGCCACGAGCCGCGCATCCCTCAGGCACTCCATCTGCAGCACGTCCCTGACTCTGACTGTCATACGCTCTTCTCCGGGCCCTAGTTTCGGGTTAAGTAACGATGATATCTTAAAATCCGCCGTAACGGTAAGGTCTCGGCGGGGCCATACTAGGGAGGGGTTATGTACGCTTAGCCTTGTTCGAATACGATGTCCTGGGCGCCCTCCCAGAGGGTCATCTCGCCCAGGGAGCGGAGGTTCTCCTTGCCCTCGGTGACGCTCAGGAAGTGGTTGCCTGCGAGTTGGCCCAGCTTGCTCGCAAATATCGTGCCCGAGTAGGGAAAGAGGATCTCAGTCTCAGAGTAGCCGCCGGGATAGAACAGGATCTCCCCCGCCTGCGGAACGCTCGTGGCGTCTTCGAAACCAACCCCGAGATCGTAGTCGCCCAAGGGGATCCAGCAAGACTCCCCGCTCCACCTGACGTGGATGATCTTCTGTCGGTACGGCAGCAGCGCCTCGAAAGCCTCGCAGGTCTTCGGGGACTTCTCCCTCTCCCAGCGGGCCAAGAACTCGTAAGGCCCGGCCGTTATGCGCAGATCGCTCAAGTGCTCTCGCTCCTTTCCTCAGTCTAATCCGATTCTCCCGCCTGCTGCACGTCCCCCGGTCCGGACGTCCGCGGCAATCGTCTCGCCTGCTCTGTGCCCACGCCCAGCGTTGCGACCGCCGTACGGCTGGGCTTGATGAGGCGCCCGACTGGCTCCGAGACGATCTGGCCTTCGCGGAACACCGTCGTCCCGCGCACGACCGTCCGCACTACGTTTCCGCGGAAGGTCTTGCCTACGAATGGGCTCATCTTGTGGCGGTAGAAAAGGTCTTCGGCCCGCAGGGTGAAGCTTGAACTGAGGTCCACGAGGGCGAGATCTGCGTCGGCTCCGACCTCGAGGTGACCTTTCCCAGAGAATCTAAAGCGATCCGCCACGTTTGCCGAAGTGAGCGCAGCGACCTGCTCGAGTGGAAGGCTACGCTCGTGGTGACCCTCGTCGAGCATCACATTCAGCAGGGACTGGCAGCCGGAGATTCCGCCCCACGCCCTATGGAAGTCGTCGCCGGCCTTCATGTACAGGGGACAGGGTGAGTGATCGGAAGTCACCATCGGCAGTCTGTCATCGAGTATGCGCTCCCACAGAGCCTCCTGCTCCTCCCGGCTTCGCAGTGGCGGCGCGCACTTCGCCACCGCCCCGAGGGTCTCCAGATCATCCTCCGTAAGCACCAGGTAGTGCGCGCAGGTCTCGCAGCTCACGTCCACGCCGTTGGCGCGGGCGCCGTTTACCAGATCTACCCCGCGTCCGATGCTTACGTGGACGATGTGCAGAGCGCACCCGGTTTCCTCCGCAAACAAAACAGCGCGGCTTATCGCTTCCAGCTCGGCGATGGGCGGCCTCGACTCCGAGTAGTCCCGGGCCGAGGTGCGCACTTGGGCTAAGGCTCTTTGGGTAAGACGACCCGTGATCTGGGGGCTCTCCGCATGGACGAGGACGGGAAGTCCGAGGCGGGCGGCCTCGGCCATCGCTTCGTAGAGCGTGACGTCGTCGACGTTTTTGAAGTCTTCGGTGGCCGGCGTCATGAAGGCTTTGAAACCTGCCACGCCACGTTCGGCGAGCACCTCAAGCTGATCGAAGTTGTCCGGCTGGATCCCGCCCCACAGCGCGAAGTCAACGAGCGAGGAGGATTTGGCGGCGGCAAGCTTGAGGTCGAAGCTCCCTCCGCCGCAGGTGGGCGGGTAGGCGTTCAGCGGCATCTCCACGTAGGCGGTCATGCCCCCTGCCGCGAGCGCTCGGGAGCCCGTCTCGAAGCCCTCCCAGTGGGTGCGGCCTGGCTCGCTGAAGTGTGCGTGCGCGTCGATCGCGCCCGGGAAGAGGTGGAGCTCCTGGGCATCCACCTCCTCTTTGCCCGTGCCCTCGACCTCAGGAGCGATGTCCGCGATCTTCCCGTCGGCGACGGCGATGTCGGCCTCGGATGGACCGTCGTCCATAACGAGGGTGCCACCCCTGACGATCAGGTCGTAGGTGCTCATGGACTTACCTCCTGAGATGCTTCGGACTGGTGGCGGGATCGCTCACCTTGCGCGAGGAGCACGAGGAAGCGGTCCATCACCTCTATTGCCACTCCCACATCCTCTTTCTTGACCGACTCCGCCGGGTTGTGGCTTATACCTTCTTTGCACCGCACGAAGAGCATTGCCACATTAGTGAGCGCAGCCATCTGCGCCGCGTCGTGGCCCGCGCCACTCGGCAACCGGTGCACGGGGAACCCCGAGTCCTCGACGGCTCTCCCAAGCAACGCGCTGAGCTCCGGGTCCGCGGGCACCGCGGGGGTCTCTTGTCGCACCTGCCAGCGGTGCTCGCACCCGCGGGAGGCGGCTATCTCTCCGGCCCTCTGTTCGAGGTGGTTGCGGAGCCGTTCGCGCGCTGCGTCTTCCGGGTGCCGGAGATCCAGGGAGTGTTCCGCTCCTCCGGGGATGACGTTGATCGCTCCGGGGAAGGCCTTGATCTCGCCGACGGTCGCCACAGCCTCCGGCTGCGCCTTCGCGGAAGACTCGATCTCGAGCACGAACTCGGCGGCAGCGCACAGCGCGTCCCGCCTCCCTTCCATCGGCACGGTGCCGGCGTGCCCGGCCTCGCCCGAGAAACCAATCCTCACGCGGCTCTGGCCGTTGATGGCCGTGACCACCCCGACCGGCAGTCCTTTCTGCTCGAGCACGGGTCCCTGCTCTATGTGGACCTCACAGTAGCCGAGCAGGTCCCCGTTCTCGTGGCCGCCGTTCTCTAAGGCGTCAAGGTCGCCGCCGAAGGCGCGGACGGCCTGCGAGAGGGGTACGCCGTTCTTATCCTTTAAGCTTAGCCGGCTTTTGTCGAAGGCCCCAGCGTACGCGGAGCTACCCAGAAAGGTTGTGCCAAAGCGTAAGCCCTCCTCGTCGGCGAAGGCGACCACCTCCACCGAGAAGGGGAGGCGTTCGCCGCGGTTGTGCAGTTGCTGGACGCAGGCGAGGGCTACCATGACGCCGAGCTGACCGTCGTACCTTCCGGCGTCGCGCACAGTGTCGATGTGGGAGCCGACGATCAGGGTCTTATCTCCGGTTCCCTCGTAGCAGCCGATGAGGTTACCGATCTTGTCGCGCCTCGTGGTCATTCCGGCCCCGCGCATCCAGCCGGAGACGACATCGTTAGCCTCATTCATCGCCTGGGAGCCGTAGGGCCGTACGAGCAGACCTGGCTCCTCACTGATGTTGCCGAGAAGGTCGCACCGCTCGATGACGATTGTCGCCGTGTCCTTCACTAGAGGTCCTGCCTCGCCACGGCGGTCTCGGGTATGTCTTCTGTCCTCTCACGGGTGAAGCCCTCTCCACGGTGATAGACCCAGTTGAGGCCCACACTGGTCGCCAGGTAACGATCGTCGAAATCGGACTCTATCTCCACCTGCTTGTACCTGGGGAGAACCCAGAACTTCATCAGGACGTAGTAGAGGACGAAGGCGATCGGGAACCCCAGGAGGAACGCGATGTCGAGCCAGATGAGAGCAATAACTGCCGCGCCGAACCAGGCGATCATGCCGGCCGGGTTCACCCCGCGCCAATACTGAAACTGCCCGTCGGCTCGGTAGAGGTCCGGGACGTTGAGGCGTCGACGCCTAAAGACGTAGTAGTCGCAGACCATTATGCCGCCGATCGCCCCGATGAATCCCCCATAGTAGCTGAGGAAAGCGAAGAGGTTCTCGAGCAAGGCCCAGGGCGCAACCGCGGTCGCTAACACTGCGGAAAGGACCACTGCCATCTTATAGGAGAGGCGAGGCGCGCCGGCGTTGACGAACGCGAGTGCGGCCGGGATGGCGTTCGCTGCCATGTTGGTGGACCATTGGGCGAGGATCACCATTATTAGCAGGATTACCAACACAAGGCCCGTTCCCTGCCCCTGGATTACCTCGACTGGGTTCCAGTTGCCGGTCGCGATGAACGACACGGCGCCGATAAACGCTATGAAGGCCTGCACGGTGGGGAGCGTGAAGAACTGGGCGACCAGCACGTTGCGGTTGCGGCGGAAGAAGTTCCTTGTGGGCTCCGTTGCGACGAACCTGGTTATGTTGGGGATGTCCACCGACAGCGCCGACCAGACCGCCATGTTCGCGGCGAAGAGGGCCAAGAGCGAGATCGACTCTCCGTTCCCCGCGAACGTCCAGATGTTTATGCCCTTCGTCTGTGCGACGCCGGAAAGATTGAAGTACATCCAGATCGCGATAGCGAGGATGGCCGGAGCGGCGATAGACGCCAGCCTTTCGACAGCCTTGATACCAAGCGCGACGTTGACCGTCTGAACGATCAAGAAGAGTGCGTACCAGAGCGGCCAGAAGTCGAAGCCGGTAAGAAAGTCAACGATGCCATTTATCGCAAGGGCGCCCAGGTAGGTCTGGATCCCGAACCAACACGCGGCGACGATCCCACGGGATATGGCGGGCAGGTGCGTCCCGATCGTCCCGAAGGGTGCCCGCAAATATACAGCGAAAGACAACCCGTGCTCGGTGCCGATGTCGGCCGTAGCCGTCATGAGTATTGACAGAGCAGCGGTAGCGAACCAGACTATGGCGAGGACCGTGGGGATGGTGTAGCCGGCCCCGACGCCGTTAGCCCCGTACTGAAAGGTGACGATGACGACGGCCAAGCCGATCCAGATGTAGTTAAAGCCCCAGAACGTGATCGCGCGCTGGTTCAGCCAGGTCGGCAGGATCGCCTCCTCGAGGAGTCGGTTGCTTCCTGTAGCCTCCTCCGCGACACTTGCTCTTACTCCCCCCACTCCACCTTGTTCCGCCATTAGTGCTCCTTCCGCCCGTCGACGGTCGCGGGCTTTCTGTAAGTGGCGTCGGCCACTCAACCGTCCTTTCCCGCTGACAATGGTATTCACGAGTAGACCCGAAATCTATGTACGCCAGATCAAATATCTTCTGCCACGTTTGTTCTCTTGAGCAAACAGCCGCCTGGCCAGATGGCGCGAAATCGACAATACACCGCAGCCGATCAAGATGAAGAGTGTGTCTGGTCGCCACAATCGCTCAGCGCGTTAATTTCCTGCAAATCCTGCTATCTGCTGCCGACGTGCAGGGCTTCCCGACATCCGCTTCCACGACCTCAGGCACACCTGTGCACCCTGATGCTCGCGGTCGGCACCAACCCCAAGGTGGTTCAGGAGACACTCGGAAATGCCGACATCTCCGTCACCCTTGATATCTATTCGCACCTCTTCCCTAACATGCAAGACGAAGTAGAGGAGAAGATAAACGAACTGCTCTGCTGATGGGTTGCAGTACGGTTGCAGTAAACGGCCCCGGCGATGAACCGGGGCTGTTTCTCACCCTATGCTTTCTAGCTGCAAATCAGCGGAAAATAGAAGTGGCGGGACCCGGATTCGAACCGGGGACACCATGATTTTCAGTCATATACCAAGGCCTTTAAGTATGCGGTAAATCCGGATAGGTAAGCAGATTTCTGTTCACAGAGTATCACCAGAATCCACCTGGTGCCGCCCCTACTGTTGCACTACTGTTGACACTGCTTTCGTCCCTCTGAGAGGCACCGGAAGCGAAATGCGAACATCTACTCACCTACCTCGCCTTTAGGTTACTCTCGCCGTCCGCAATCCTTCGGAGACGCATCAGGGCGCCACCACAAAGAGACGTGTGCGGGCTGTATAGTCTCCCTCGTTACCCCGACTAGCTCAGCCGACGAGGCGAGGTTCCGACGAGAGATTTCCACCCCTGTGGAGGCCTTCCCATCTCATTCACCAGGACGGATAATTATACAGGACTAGCACACATAGCGTTGACTGCTATGCATAGCAGCAGGGCCAAGAGATCCTCCGTCAATCCTGCCAGGCGATCCATGCAGAATGCTGGATATGAACTTCTCAGAATCCACCTTCCACGCACTCCGATGAATAAGGGTATGGGCGCTTCCAGGTGCAAGCTAGGAGCGACGGGCCAGATAGACGCCGAGCAGGATGGCCGCCGCTCCCGCGATCTTGGCCATCCCAAAGTCCTTCCCTAGCACCACGACGCTTGCCAGTAGTCCGACGAGTGTCACCAGGTATAGGTAGATGAGAACCCTGTTCGCCCCCAGTCGGGAGACATTGACCGCCACGCGGCTATGGCGAAGCTGCTGCACAGCAGCGTCGAGTAGAGGGCCGCCGCCCAAGACCCGATGCCCACCGCTCCCCAATCCACGGAGGACAGCGGCTCCGAGAGGCCGGGGAAGCCGATCAGCGCCAGGGGCAGAACCGCGCCGCCGCCGAGGAGCATCGTCCAGCCGCCCACGACGAGCGGGTTCAGGCGGCGCAACACGGGCATGGAGAGCAGCACCGCGTAGGCCCCCCACGAGAAGGCGCTCAGGCAGACGAGCAGGTCCCCGCCCACGGACGCTCCCCGGAACCTAGCCCCCCGCCGACGACGAGGGCAACGCCCCCTAAGGCGAGGGCGAGACCCAGGACGCCCCCCGCCGTCGGGCGCTCCAAGCCCAGCACGGCGCCGAGCAGCAGGCCCCACACAGGGGCGCTCGCGAAGATCAGAGCGGCGTCCGAGCCGCTAGTGAGACTCAACCCAACTGTGTAGCCGACCTGGTTGAGGGACACGCCCACCAGCCCGAGGCCAGCCAAGGCGGCGAGATCCTGGGGAACGAGCCCGATACCCCGTCGAAGCAGCCGCAAGGATGTGAGAAGCAGTAGCCCGGCAAGCGTGTACCTGATCGGCATAAGGACCAGCGGCGGAAATCCCTCCAAGGCGTACTTGACCGAGACGACGTCCGTACCGACGAAGAAGGCGGCGAGCAATATTGAGGCTTCGGCAAGGGCCGCCCGGCCCCTCGCGCTGGTGCCTCTTAGTCCCGTTTCCCGATCAGTCAACGGAGAGTCGGAAGCATCGGCGCGATCGGTGGAGTGCTTCGCATAAGGGCGATCTTACCGCCGAACTTCTTGGAACGCCGTCAAGGCGAAGTTCGCAGAAAACCCCTTCCACGCACTCGGGTGAATACCAGCAGAGGACGGCAGGCGACCCTACGGCAACGCCTCGATGCCGTCGCCGGTTCTGATCCTACCGCCCGAAAGTATGTCGGCTCGCAGCCCGCCCCGGTGTACGAGACCGCGTAGCACCCCGGGCCGCGTCAGCCGTTCGAGGTGCGAACACGGCTCGCACCTTCGCTGGCCGAGGCACTCAACCTCTCCAACC
>DASQVA010000159.1:0-31893 GCA_035641035.1 Rubrobacter sp.
GCCTCAGCGTCGCTCGTCTGGACGAGGGAGATCAAATCCTCGTCGGCCAGAATCAAGTACTGTCGTCCCCAGGTCCGCCACACCCTGATTCTACGGCAACGCTGTCACGACTGATCATCCCTACGAGAAGCACACGAATAACGTGCCGAGCGTAGAGATATTCGCGCGGCCCCCCGAGCCGGAGGCCCTATTTTACAGCCCTCGCTGCTGCCGACGTGGGGGCGGCGGCCGGTTCCGTGCTCATCTCCCGCAAAGCTTCAGCCCGGAGCACCGACTTGGACATCGCGAACTTCGCCCTCATCCTAGACTACCTAGGGGCCGAGTACTACGGGTTGGCGTTGGCCGGGGTGCTCTCCGGGGACGCCCTGAGCGTGGATACCAACCCTTACGATCACAAGGTGCGACACATGGACCCCATCATCGGTCTTCTCGAGAGCACCCGCGCGACCCCGGTCGCGAAGCCGGAGGTCGTCTTCCCCGAAGGCGCCTCTGCGAGCCAAACGGGCCTCCGTGAGCTTGCGGCCACTTTCGAGCCCCTCGATCTGGGCGCCTACCCGGGCGCCGCACCGCTGATCTAAAGCCCGGACAGCCTGGCAGCCGCCGGGGGTATCGTCGGGGTCGAGGGCGAGCATGTGGTAGCCGTTACAACAACCTGGTGTCGGGCCTGTCCCCCACCGTCGCCCGGACGATCCTCACGTCAACAGCAAGCCAGGGACAACCCTCTCGGTCACCCAGAACGTAAACCCGGGAGGCGAAGCCGGCAACTACGACGACCACCCTGTAGGCGTTCGGTACGACGCCAGGCGCCAAGAGTGGGCGATCTACAACACAGACGACTCAGCGATACCTGACGGTGCATCCTTCAACGTCGCCGTTTCAGGGTACGCCCAAGCGACGGTCAGCGACGCCGATGATCCCGATGCGGAGCAGGACGCGAAGTTAACCGATGAGGCGGGCTTCAAGACGACCACCGGGCAAGAGCCACGGTCTACGGAGGCACTGGAGCAAGAGGATACGGAGACTGGGCACGGGCCGGTAGGAAAGCAAAGGACTCCCCTGAGTACAAGGACTTCTTCTCCGAAGGCAACCTCAAGACGCCCACCAAGCTGATCTCCTCCGACTCGTCCACGGGGGCTATTCTGGTCGTCAAGCCCTTCAACTTCGGGCGGGATCCGGGCGGGCCCGAGGACAAGACCCTTTACCTGACCACACCCAAGCTGGGGCTCCAGGGTATCCCTGTTTTCAACACCTCTTGGAGGAGAAGCTCAGGGACCGTCCACATCCCGTCGACGGGGTATCCCTGGCAAGAGGGGGCGAACATCTTTATCACCGGGCACCGTATCGGGTACGAGAACACGTTCTCCTACTGCGTTTTCTTCCGCCTCGACGAGCTGGTAAACGGGGACGAGATGTTGCTCGAAGACTCCGCCGGCGGGCAATACCTGTACCGCATCAATAAACAGGTGGTCGTTGGTCCGGACAGCGTCCAGGTGATGAATCCGGTTAAGAGCAAGTCGCTCACCACGCTCCAGACCTGCACCCTGACCGACTATAAGGAGCGTCTGATCGTGTAGGGAGAGAGCTGGTCAAAAAGTACCCGAAGGGCGCCTGAGGCGGTCGTGCTAAGATCTCACGGGGGCGATCTTGCCCCCCGTGAGATTCGAACCCCAAGTCGATCTAAGGACGGATGTGCGGCTGAGTGTCCTCGCGAGCGGAAGCTCGGGCAACGCGACCTACATCGAGACCGTCGGGGGCGGCCTCCTCGTCGACGCCGGCCTCTCACGACGGCGCATCGAAGTCCTCCTATACCGCATAGGCCGGAGCCTGGAAGACGTCGGGGCCGTACTCCTAACCCACGGCCACGCGGACCACACGTGCGGCGTCCGCTCCCTCGTTCGCGAGCGGGGCGTCGAGGTCTTCGCCGCCCCCGGTGTCGGGGCATCCCTCGGCGCGCACGCGGTCGAGCCCGGTGAAACCTGCGGGATAGGAAGCTTGACGGCCACCTTCTTCGAGGTGCCCCACGACTCGTTGACCTATGGGGTCAGGGTCTCGGATGGAACCGGCGCCGTGGCAGTGGCGACCGACCTCGGCGAGGCGGGACCCGAGGTCTTGCGACGGATGCGGGGGGCCGAGGCGGTAGTGCTCGAGGCAAACCACGATACCGATTGGCTGCGGCGGGGGCCTTACTCGGCGGACCTCAAGAGCCGGATCTCCTCGAGGAGCGGCCACCTATCGAACCGGCAGGCGGCCGAGGCCGCGCTGGCGCTGGCCCCATACGGTCTCAGGGACCTGATCCTCGCCCACCTCTCGAAGACCAACAACTCGCCGGCGCGGGCCTGCGGCACCGTGCACGGGGCACTCAGGGAGGCCGGCCACGGCGACATCAGGGTCCGAGTGGCCCTCGCGAACCATCCGACGCGCTGGACCGAGGTGGGGGCCCCGCTCGAAGCGTCAGGTTACGTCTACCGCTACGGAGAGCGGGGGGGCACCGGCCAGCTCTTCGGTATCGAGTGATCCGGCGCTGCACCCTCGTCTCCGTCGGAAAGCTAAAGGGGTGGGCCGCCGACGGTTGCGACGACTACGCTAAGCGCCTCCGCCGCTATTTCCCCGTCGAGATAATAGAGGTCGCCGAGGAGGACATGAACCGCCGCTCCTCTGAGGAGGTGCGCTTGGCGGAGGGCGGACGCATCCTCAAGCGTTTGCCCCCAGGGGCGCACGTGGTCTCGCTGGACCGCGAGCGGGGAGAGCAACTGTCCTCCGAAGATCTGGCCCGACGGCTCCAATCCCTCGGCCTCGCCGGGCGCAGCCACGTCGCCTTCGTCCTCGGCGGACCCCTTGGCCTCTCCTCCGGGGTGCTCGGACGGACCGACGAGACGTGGTCCTTCGGTGAGATCACGCTCCCGCACGCGCTCGCCCGGGTGATCCTTCTAGAGCAGGTCTACCGAGCCGTCAAGATACAGCGCGGCGAGAAGTACCATTGGTAGAAGTACTATTGGTGAGAAGACTTTAGTTTCAGGGATCGGGTGTCGGTAGGGGCTCCGCAGCCACCCGCGATGGGACGAAGCGTCGGCACAACGCCCGTGACCTATAGACTGTAACCTGATGCCTGACTGCTAAAATACACATATATGCACGAACAGATAGACAGGTTCGAGGACAACGGTCGGGCGGTGTTGCTACCCTACCCTGGTGACGGCCGCAGCTTCAAAGTGCCGCACGTGATGTTGAAGGAGGCGCTTCCGGCCAAGGATGTGTGCGAGGCTCGCTTCGAGCACGACCGGGGGGAGACGGAGCGGATCGTTAGGGAGGACCGACGGTCTCTGGGCGACGAGAGATGAGCTTCGAGGAGCGCCTGGCGGGCGCCGTGCGGGAGGCCGTGCGGAGGACCTACGGGGTCGAGCTTGACGGTGTTCACGTCGAGCGGCCCAACGACCCGAGCCACGGGGACTTCGCGACCAACGTCGCCCTGGCGAACGCTAAGGGCCTTCGCCGCAACCCTAGGGAGGTCGCGGAGGTCCTCGTCAGGGGACTGGATGCACCATTCGTTCGGGCGGCAGAGGTCGCGGGTCCGGGCTTCATCAACTTCCGGCTCTCCGAGGAGGCGCTGTGGGATGAGGTTGGGTCCTTGCTCGATGAGGGTGATGGCTACGGGCGGCGCGAGGCGACGGGGAGGCCTGTTCTGCTCGAGTTCGTGAGCGTCAACCCGACAGGGCCGATGACCGTGGCGCACGGGCGGCACGCGGCGTATGGGGACTCGCTGGCCCGGATCATGGAGGCCGCGGGCCGAGCCGTCGCGCGCGAGTATTACTTCAACGACGGGGGCAACCAGATCCGGCTCCTCGCCGAGTCCGTCGCCGCCCGTTACGCCGGGCTCTACGAGAGCATGTGGCCTGTCTCGGACCCCGACGCTCTGTACCGCGGTGAGTACGTGACCGAGATCGCCCGGGACTTTGCAGGCGAGCACGGCGACGCCTATGTTAACGCGGACCGGGATAAGGCGCTGACGGCGATCAGCGACTTCGGGACGCGCTGGTGCATGGAGGACATCAAGAAGACGCTCGCCCGGGCGCGGGTGCATTTCGACACGTACTTCAACGAGAAGAGCCTCTACGAGTCGGGTGCGGTCGAGGCACTGATTCAAGAGTTCAGGGATGCCGGGCACGCTTACGAGAGTGAGGGCGCCGTGTGGCTCGCCACCTCCGGCTTCGGCGACGACAAGGACCGGGTGTTGGTCAAACGCGACGGCACCTACACCTACATGGGACCTGACCTCGCCTACCACCGCGACAAGTGGGACCGTGGGTTCGGGACCGCCGTGGACGTACTCGGCGCGGACCACGCCGGGTACCCGCCGCGCATCAGAGCCGGCCTCGTCGCACTCGGGATCCCGAGGACGTTCCTGGACGTCGAGTTGATCCGTCTGGTCAAACTGGTGCGCGGAGGCGAGCAGGTCAAGGTCAGCAAGCGGGCCGGGACGTTCGTGACGTTCGACGAGGTCCTGAACGAGGTGGGGGAGGATGTGGCGCGCTACTTCTACGTGCGCTCATCTCACAAAACGGAGATGAATTTCGACCTCGACCTCGCCATCGAGCAGTCCGACGAAAATCCTGTCTTCTACGTGCAGTACGCCCACGCCCGCATCGCCAGCATCTTCGAGCGTGCCGGCACGAGCACCGGGGAACTCGCTGGGATCCCCGCAGGAGAGCTCGCGCCCGAGGAGCGCCGGCTCGCGCTCGAACTGCTGGACTTTCCCCGCGTGGTCGAGACCGCCGCCACCCGGCGCGAGGTTCACCTGATCCCTACCTACCTCGAAACCCTCGCCACGCGCTTCCACCAGTTCTACACCGTGCACCGCGTCCTCGTCGACGATGCGGACCTTCGCGCACGCCGGCTGGCCTTGTGCGCCGCCACCAAGAACGTGCTTCGGGTTGGGCTGGGCTTGCTCGGGGTGAACGCGCCCGAGAAGATGTGACGGTCAAGGCCCGCACTGACGCACGAAAGAGGTAGGGTCGAACCTTACCCTCCCCCTGATCCCGGCTCGCACGTCGGGGAATCCCGGAGGCCAGTCGACGAATCCTTCGCAGTTAATAAAGCGGTCCAGGTTCTGAGCGGTCCCCTTCTTGACAGTGTCGTTGCCGGAGCCACCCTGCACGAGGCGTTCGTTAGAACGATCGTAGCCGCTTCCGCCGTGGACTCCGTCGTTGCTGGGTCCGTTTTAGAGGCCGTCCGCGTTGCCCTCGCCGGAGAGCTTGTCGTCGCGGCCATAGTCGAAGACGCTGTCGGAGCCGCCCCTCGCGTACGGGGTATCGGCCTCGTCCGAACCCTTGAGGGAGTTATCGCCACCTATGCCGGTGAGCGTTACCGTGAAGGCCGCTCTCGAGACAGCCATCATCAGAGCCGCTACCGTCAATACCAAGATCACCGTACGACTCATGGTTTCTCTTTTCGGTCTCGCTCCCGGCCACACCGGTTGTTGTGGCTGATACTGTAAGGGGGTCGGGTAACGTCCCGGCGACAAGCAGGAAATGCTTTGGGCACGGTTCGGCGACGTCTCGGCAACGCCGTTAAGCCTGAAGCGGTGCCGGCGTTCATCGGGGGCAGCGGCGAGAAGAGAGCGCGGCGGCTCACGTACGGACGAGGCTTGGCGGACGTAGAGGGTTCTGCGCCGAACTCGGGACGTGCCTGACAGGCGCTCTGCTATACTTTTCCAGGGAATTTCGTGACTAACGAAACAGGGGAGAGCATGGGCACGCAGGGCCGGATGACCATCTGTCAGATCAGCGATATCCACTGCGGCAGCCCCTACTTTATTCCCGACCTGCTGGAGCGTTCTATTCTGGAGATCAACGACATGGACCCGGCGGCCGTCGTGGTCTCGGGCGACCTTACCAACGCCGGCTACCGGCAGGAGTTCGAGACGGCGGCGGGGTACATCCAGGGTTTCCGCTGCGAGCGTGTAATGGTCATCCCCGGCAACCACGATTCGCGCAACGTGGGTTACATTCATTTCGAGCGGCTCTTCGGGGACCGGTACTCGATGATGGGGTTCGAGGATGCGGTTATGGTCGCGGTAGACTCCTCGGAGCCGGACCTCGACGATGGGCGGGTAGGGCGCGAGCACTACGACTTTATACATGAGACCTTCGCCAAGGCGGAGGGCAAGCTCAAGATATTCGTGATCCACCACCACCTGATCCCGATCCCCGGCACCGGGCGGGAGCGGAATATAATCTACGACGCTGGGGACGTGCTGGAGCTGCTCGCCGACACGGAGGTCGACCTCATCCTCTCCGGGCACAAGCACGTGCCGTACTCGTGGAAGCTCGAGAACATGTTTATCGTGAACGCGGGGACCGCCTCTACGACGCGCCTGCGCGGCAACACGCGCCCCTGCTACAACGTCATCGAGATCGAGGACGGGCGGGTCAGGGTCTTCCGCAAGTACCCGTTCAAGGACCGCGAGCTGATCGTGGACTTCGACGCGGCGACCCACGAGTACCGCCACTACGAGGAGATCCAAGGTGACGGCAGGCCGGGGGACCGCGGCCAGCGGCGGACGATCAGCTAGAGCTTCGTGCGGGCTCTGTTCCTGATCGACGGCGAACACTACCCGCCCGTCGTCCTAGACGCGATGCGCAGCGTTCGCGATTCTTTGGGAGCCGAAGGCGTGGCCGCCGCCTTCCTCGGCGGCACCGAGAAGCTCAAGGAAGGGACCGACTACGGCCTGCCCCTGGTCGCGGACAGAGACCCCGTCTCCGCGGTAGGGAAGGCGCTCTCCGAGCACGACGTGGACGTGGTGGTCGACCTCTCGGACGAGCCGGTGATCGGCTACAGGGAGCGGATGAGGATCGCCTCGCTCGTACTTCGCGCCGGGGCGCGCTACGTCGGCAGCGACTTCGAGTTCAGACCGCCGGAGCTGCGCGCCGTCTCGATCAAGCCTTCGCTCGCGGTTATCGGGACGGGCAAGAGGGTGGGGAAGACGGCGATCTCCGGCTACCTGGCGCGTCTCCTGGCGCGTGAAGGCTTCGATCCCGGTGTGGTCTCGATGGGGCGCGGGGGACCGCCGCACCCCGAGGTCATCGAGGGACACAAGATGGAGGTCGGGAGCGACTACCTGCTTGAGGCCCTCGGACGTGGGGCGCACGCCGCGAGCGACTATTACGAGACGGCGGCCCTGAGCCGGGTCACGACCGTAGGGTGCCGCAGGTGCGGCGGCGGGCTCGCCGGGGGGCCCTTCGTATCCAACGTCCTGGAAGGGGCGGAGATCGCCAACGGCCTCGACACCCGCGTTACGGTCTTCGATGGTTCGGGGGCGGCGCTCCCGCCGGTCGTGGTCGAGCGTCGCGTGCTCGTCGCGGGAGCTCACCAGGACCCCGAGTACATCGTGGGCTTCCTCGGCACCTACCGCCTGCTCGTCTCCGACTTGCTCCTCCTGACGATGAGCGAGGAGCCGATGGCGAGCGAGGAGAGGGTAAACCATCTGGTAGAGGCGGTACTGGAGATCAAGCCGGACCTGACCGTGATCCCGACGGTCTTCAGGCCCCGTCCGGTCGGGGAGATCGAGGGCCTGAGGGTAGCTTACGTCTCGACGGCGCCACCGGCGGTGCTGGACAAGCTCGCGCTGCACCTGGAGAAGCACTACGGCTGCGAGGTCCTATCCACCTCGGGCAATTTGTCGAACCGCAAACGCCTCGTTGCCGACCTCGACGGGATGTCCGGAAACACGGCCTACCTGACGGAGATAAAGGCCGCCGCAGTAGACGTCGTGACGCAAAGGGGCTCCGACGAGGGGAAGCCCGTCGTCTACTGCGACAACGACCCCATGGGCGAAGGACTAGACGTGGAGCTTCTGCGGCTCGCGAGGGAGGCGGTCGCAGAGAAGAGCCAGTGAACCGGTGGTCGGCCTCGGACGGCTGGTGTACAATACTGGGGTACGATACGCCGGTTCCGAACCTCAGAAGGCAAGGAGCCGCTCCGCACCGTTTCGAGGTAGACCCAGTCACAAGTGGTTCTTGGCGCGCGGTCTATCGCAGCGGGCACGGGAGGACCGGTGGGAATTTATTAGCGTTACCGATCTTCGCTCGGGGTCTATAGCGTCAGCCGCTGTCGAGTATGCCGCCATGACGCCACGGGTCGCGCTCAAGGTGGCCCATCTCGAAGGGTCGGGGGATTCCGAGAGGGCCCACATCCTCACCACGGAGGCTTTTCGCGAGGAGTTCGAGAAGGTTTCGATCTCCGGGAGGGTTGCGTTACTGCGCGAGCAGCGCCTGGACGAGAAGGGCCGGGTACGGGCGCCGAAGAGCCAGACGGGGATACTCAGCCCAGGCGACATTATGGGCGCGGGCGGGCCCGAGGTGGACGTAGCTGTCGAGCCCGTCGAGGGTTTGCAGCTGTTGGTCAAGGGCCAGGAGGGGTCGATCTCGGCGGTGGTTGCGGCGCCGAGGGGCAGCATGCCTCGGACGCCAGACATGTACATGAGTAAGCTGCTCGTCGGGCCGGGTGCGAGAGGCGCTATCGACATAGATGCTCCCGTCTCTGAGAACATCTGGGCTATAGCCGAGGCCATGGGCCGAAAGCCGTCCGAGATCACCGTCGCCGTGCTCGATGGGGAACGCCACGAGAGCCTGATCGATGAGATTCGGGAGACCGGAGCGCGAATCCAGATCCGGCCGGAGGGGGACCTCACCCCGGCCATCGCCGTCGGGATGCGGGGGCGGATCTGCACGCGATCATCGGCATCGGCGGCGCGCCCGAGGGCATACTCGCCGCCGCCGTGATGAAGTGCCTCGGGGGGGAGATGCAGGCGAGGATGTGGCCCACTCCGCGCTCGCAGGTAGAGACGCTCGAAGAGTACGGCCACGAGGACCCGGAGCGGAAGCTCACGCTCGACGACTTGGTCTTCGCGGCCACAGGCATAACGCCGGGTGAGACCCTCGAGGGTGTGAGGTACTTCCGGGGTGGGGCGCGGACCCACACGCTGGTCATGTCTACCGAGCCCCGTGTGATAAGATTTATGGATACCATCGACGCCCTCGAGCCAAAAGTCGGGCTGCGTGGCTTCCAGCTTTGACAAACCCGTGACGAAACCAGATAAGAGAGATTTGCGCATCGCATACACGAGAGGTGGAGTAGCAACATGACCGAACTTTCGACCCTGGAGCGCAAGCGCCTGAGCGACCTGCACCAGATCGCCTCCCAACTCGGCATCAAGCAGTACCGCAAGTACCGCAAGCCAGAGCTGGCAGAGATGATCTATAAGGTCGCGACCGAGCAGGCCGCGAGCCAGCAGACCACGAGCCAGCAGACCACGACCAACGGTGCCGCCACAGCTCCCCCGGAGGCGCCGGCCGAGGCCCCGGCCACGAACGGGGAGCTCGTCGCGCCGACCGTCACCGAGCCCGACGTCAGCGACGGCGCCCTCGCAGACGGCAAGGCAGTCCAGGCCCCGCCCGAGACCCCGACGCCCGAGCATCGCCGGCAGCAGCAGAGGCAGGAGGACCGGCGCCGGCCGGATCGCAGGCAAGAGAGGGGCGACCGGGGTGACCGTGGCGATGAGCCGATGCAGAGTGGTATCCTCGACGTGCTCCCCGACGGTTTCGGCTTTCTCCGGACGGGGGGATACAGCCAGAGCAAGGGTGACGTATACGTCTCTACCAGCCAGATCAAGCGCTTCAACCTGAGGCGCGGAGACCACGTTACCGGCCAGATCCGGCCCGCCCGCGAGGGCGAGAAGTACCCGGCGATGGTCCGTATCGAGACCGTCAACGGCGAGGAGCCCCAGAAGGGCCGCTGGCGCCCCAACTTCGACGATCTGACCCCGCTCTACCCGATGGAGCGACTGCGCCTGGAGTGGAAGCCGAACGACATCGCCCCACGGGTCATAGACCTGGTGGCCCCGATCGGCAAAGGCCAGCGCGGTATGGTCGTCTCGCCGCCCAAGGCCGGTAAGACCACAATTCTCAAGCAGATCGCGCAGTCCATCGCCGCCAACTACCCTGAGACCAAGCTCTTCGTGGTGCTCGCCGACGAGCGCCCGGAGGAGGTCACGGACTGGCAGCGTAGCGTGCAGGAGGCCGAGGTAGTCGCCTCGACCTTCGACCAGCCCGCCGACAACCACATCGCCGTCGCTGAGTTGGTCCTGGAGCGCGTAAAGCGACTAGTCGAGGAGGGTGAGGACGTGGTAGTGTTGCTCGATGGCATAACTAGGCTCTCGCGGGCCTACAACCTCGCCGCTCCCGCCTCAGGACGCATCCTCTCTGGTGGTGTGGACTCCGCGGCTCTCTACCCGCCCAAGAAGTTCTTCGGGGCGGCACGCAACATCGAGAATGGCGGCTCGTTGACGATACTCGCGACCGCGCTCGTCGAGACCGGGAGCCGGATGGACGAGGTAATCTTCGAAGAGTTCAAGGGCACGGGCAACATGGAGCTCAGGCTCGACCGCAAGTTGGCGAACCGCAGGATCTACCCGGCCATCAACATCGAGGACTCCTCGACCCGCAAGGAGGAGCTGCTCATGGAGCCGGCCGAGGCCCAGCGGGTCTGGCAGGTCCGCAGCATCCTGAATGCACTGGATACCGGGCAGAAGATAGAGCTTCTGATCCAGAAGCTTAAGGAGACCCGCACGAACCCAGAGTTTCTGCGCGAGCTCCAGCGCGTCCGCGGCTAGCCAAGCCGCCAAGGGCGGGTGCGACACCTTTCGCACCCGCCCCTTCGCGCACGTTACAGAAGTAATAGACTATAGGAGACAGCACGTCAGAGACGGAGGTTTCATTATGAAGACCGGGATACATCCCGAGTACACGACGACGCTGGTGCGCTGCATGTGCGGCAACGAATTCGAGACGCGTTCGACGGCGGGCGAGACGATCACCGTGGACGTCTGCTCCGAGTGCCACCCGTTCTACACCGGCAAGCAGCGTATAGTGGATACCGGCGGCCGGGTGCAACGGTTCCAGAACCGCCGCCAGGCCCGCCAGGACAAACAGTAAGCAAGCCTTATGAAGGTCGGCGGACAGGCCATAATGGAGGGCGTGCTGATGCGCTCCCCCAACTTTTGGGGGATGGCGGTCCGCACGCCCGCCGGGGAGATGGACCTCAGGGCGGAGCGTTTCCGTTCTATCACGCGCAAGAGCAAGATCTTCCGCCTGCCGATAATCCGGGGCGCACTCTCCCTGGGAGAGACCCTGTGGCTCGGCATGAAGGCGCTGACTCTCTCCACCAATATCGCCCTCGGCGAGCAGCAGGAGCTCTCCAAGAAGGAGATCGCAGGTACCCTCACCTTCGCACTCGTACTCGGCTTCGGGCTCTTTCTCGTCGCGCCGGTATTGGGTACGAAGGGGCTCGGCTCGCTGGTAGGGTCGAGTATCGAGAACCCGGTCCTGTTTAATTTGGTGGAGGGCATCATACGGATCGCGATCTTTATCGCGTACCTCCTCGGAATCACCTTGATCAGCAAGGATATCAAACGCTTCTTCGCCTACCACGGCGCGGAGCACAAGGCGATAAAGGTCTACGAGCGCGGCGAGGAATTGGCCCCGGAGAACGCCCGCAAGCTGGACACGAGCCACGTCCGCTGCGGCACGAGTTTCGTGCTCTACGTCCTGGTGCTCTCCATCCTGGTCTTCTCTCTGCTAGGGGTAGAGGGATGGCTTTACATGCTGGCGAGCCGGGTCGTGGTGATACCGCTGGTGGCCGGCATAGCGTTCGAGTTCATCATGTGGAGTGCACGCAACCAAGACAGTGCCATCGTTCGGGCGCTGGTCTGGCCTGGGCTGCAGATGCAGCGGCTGACTACGCGGGAACCCTCGGACGACATGGTAGAGGTTGCGATGACCTCCCTGAAGAAGGTGCTCTCGATGGAGAAGGAAGCCGAGATCGAGCCAAATGAGGCGACGAGCAAACTGGTGATTTGATTTGGATAGCCAGGTAGCGAAGCTGGCCGAGGAGACGCTCGGTCGCTACGACGCGCTAACGCGGGAGCTTTCGGACCCGACCATCTTTAACGACCAGCGCCACTACGCCGAGGTCGCCAAGGAGCACTCACGCATGCGACGTGGAGCGGAGATCTCGCGGGAGTTGCTCGAAGCCGTGGGGGCGGAGCGCGACGCGCGCGAGTTGGTCCCGCAAGCCGAGGACGCCGAGGAGCGCGAGTTCTACGCGGCCGAGGCGCGGGCGGCGGAGGAGCGCATCGAGGAGCTCTCCGAGCAGATCCGGACCGAGCTCATCGACCGCGACCCGAACGACGATAAGGACGTGATCATCGAGATCCGGGCCGGGGCCGGCGGAGACGAGGCGGCCTTGTTCGCCGGCGAGCTTATGGAGATGTACGCCCGCTACGCCGACAGGCTCGGCTTCAAGCACCGCACGCTCTCGTCGAGCCCGGCGGAGGTCGGAGGCTACAAGGACGTCGCCCTCGAGATCAGCGGCGACAGGGCGTTCTCTATCTTCAAGCACGAGGGCGGGACGCACCGCGTCCAGCGGGTGCCCAAGACCGAGAGCCAGGGCCGTATCCACACCTCTACGACGACGGTGGCGGTACTGCCTGAGGCAGAGGACGTGGAGATCGAGGTCGGCGCGGGAGACCTGGAAATAGACGTGTATCGCTCCAGCGGTCCCGGCGGCCAGAGCGTGAACACCACCGACTCGGCCGTCCGTGTCACACACAAGCCCACCGGCCTCGTCGTGACCTGCCAGAACGAGAAGAGTCAACTCCAGAACAAAGAGCAGGCGATGAAAATCTTGAAGTCCCGCCTCCTCGAGCGCGAGATGCGCGAGCGGGCCGAGCAGGAGGGTGCCCTCCGCCAGGCCCAGGTCGGCACCGGCGACCGCTCGGCGAAGGTGCGCACCTACAATTTCCCGCAAGGGCGCATAACCGACCACCGCGTCGGCGTGACCTCCCACAATCTCGAGGCAGCCCTGGGCGGCGACCTCGAAGAGTTCACCCAGGCACTGGCTGCCAAGGAGAGGACCGACAAGCTCACCGCCGAGGCCGCCGGAACCGCCGGTTAAGCCGCCGATGCGAACCGGCGCGATCGGTGCCCGACAAGCGTCGCGCGAGGCGGCCGCGAGGCTGGAACGAGCCGGCGTCCCCGAAGCCGCCGCCTCGGCTGAGGTCCTTCTCTCTGAGCTGATCGGCGTGGGGCGCGCGGATTTGGCCGCCTGCGACGCACCGATGACTGAGGAGCAGGCGGTGTTGTACGAACTCTGGATTTCGCGTCGACTCAAGCGCGAGCCCGTGCAGCGAATCCTGGGGTACGCGTACTTCAGGAACCTCACGCTCGATCTTAACGAGGAGACCCTGATCCCACGCCCCGACACCGAGAGCGTCGTCGACGCCGCCCTGGAGCGAATAGACCTGCGCGGGTGCCCGTGCCTGGTGCTCGACGTCGGCACGGGCTCGGGGGCCATCGCTATCTCCATAGCCCAGGAACGTCCCGACTGCGAGGTCTACGCCACAGACGTCTCCGAAACCGCCCTCGAAGCCGCCCGCCGTAACGCCGTGCGCAACCGAACGTCGGTGCGCTTTCGCTTCGCGAACGTGGTCTCCGGCCTCGAGTCTTTGAACGGGAGAGTGGACCTGATCGTCTCGAACCCGCCCTACGTGGACGAGCGGAGCGCTGGAGGCCGGCTCGCGCCCGAGGTGCGGGAGTGGGACCCGCCCGTGGCCCTCTATAGCGACCCGGACGAGCTCGCGTTCTTCCGGCGCATATTCGCCGAGATGCCGCCGCTATTAAGGGACGGTGCAGACGTGGTACTCGAGGTCGGTGACGGCCAGGCCGCGGCGGTGCTGCAACTCGGTAGCCGGGCCGGCTTCACCCCGCGGGGTGTCCGCCCCGACCTCGCCGGGACGCCGCGGGCGGTCCTGCTGGGGTGGGAAGGGGATTGAGGACCGTCTCGCCCAAAGAGGCGGCGGTGGCCCTGAGAGCCGGCGAGGTCGCCCTCGTTCCCACCGATACCGTGGTCGGGCTCGTCGCAGCGGAGCCCGGGCTGCCCCGGATGCGCGACATGAAAGGCAGGGTGGCGCGCAAGCCAATAGCCCTTCTCTGCGTCTCGGCGGAAGAGGCGTTCGCACTCGCCGATGCGGTCCCCCCGCTCGCCAGGAGGCTCGCGGAGCTCTACTGGCCCGGACCTCTGACGCTCGTCCTCGACCGCCCCGGTGGGGAGACGGTGGGGGTGCGGGTGCCGGCGGGCCGGGCTGCGCGGGAGTTGCTGGCCGCGTACGGAGGACCGCTCTTCGCCACCAGCGCCAACGTCTCGGGCGAGCCGGCACCGCGCGCGTTGCAGGACGTCGACCCGCGAGTGTCCGGCGCCGTAGACATGGTCGTGGAGGGTGAGCCCGGAAGCGGTGAGGCCTCTGCGGTGGTGGACCTCTCCGGGGACCTGATCAGGCTCCTGCGGCCCGCCGCCGGCCTCACCGGGCAGACCCTCTCCAGACTGGCCGGCTGTTGAGCGCGGCGTCGGGAGGGCTTGACGCGCGCCAGGGGAGGGCAAGTGGCGTGTTCGGCTTCACAGGAGTCGAGTGAGGTACGAACCGCGGGGATCTTGCTGATGGCTCTACGGTACTAATTCGACGTGGTCTGCCCTTACAGTTACATCATGGGCTTCGAGGTCGAGGAGGCCGAAGACGACGCTTTGTGGAGGTGGATTGGCTGCCCATCGAGCTGAGGCCGGCGCCGCTACCCGACCCACGCGGGGAAGACCTCAGGGGCCACTGGCGTGGCCAAGTCTACCGGCCAGCGCTGGAGCACGGCGTCGAGATCCATGTTCCGTGACACCAGCCGCGCTCCACCCTCGCCCTCACGCTGCATTCCTTCGCGGTGGAGGAGGGTAGCGGTCGGGCTTGCAAGGATGCCGCGCACCGGGCCTTCTTCGTTGAGGTCTCGACGTGTCGGACGAGAGCGTGCTGCGCGAGGTCGCCCAGGAGGCCGGGCTCGACGCCGACGCCGTGATGGAGGTGGCCTGGAATCCGACCGAGATCTCCGGCCTGCGCTCGGTTCGCGAGGAAGCGCTGCGGCTCTGGGTACGCGGTGTGCCAACGGTTACGACCTCGGCGGATGTGCTCTACTCTGGGGCTGCAGAGCCGGGTCGTCTCCTCGCCTCTTCGCCATGCTGGCCGGGTGGAAGGACGCCGGCCAGGTTTGAGGGCGTTAACCGCAACGTCTATACTCAAGATAGCTTGCAAGTGCGTCAGAACAGGGGTGGGAGATTACGGTCGGTAGCCGCACTGCCGCGTCTGGGTAGGCCGGGCGCTGTCCGATCCGAGGAGCGGAGGTAAACGTGATAGGCCCGTACACCGAGGTCGTCGACGCCGAGGTTCAAGAAGCTCTCGACGGCGAACTTGAACGCCAGCGCAACACCATCGAGTTGATAGCCAGCGAGAACTTCGCCTCCCAGGCGGTACTGGCCGCCCAGGGCTCGGTTCTCACCAACAAGTACGCCGAGGGCTACCCCGGCAAGCGCTACTACGGCGGCTGCGAGCAGGTGGACAAGGTCGAGGTACTCGCCATCGAGCGCGCGAAGCTACTGTTCGGGGCCGAGCACGTCAACGTGCAGCCGCACTCAGGAAGCCAGGCCAACGAGGCCGCCTACGCCGCGCTCATAGAGCCGGGAGACAAGGTTCTCTCGATGAACCTGGCGCACGGTGGGCACCTCACGCACGGGATGAGGATCAACTTCAGCGGGCGCACCTACGACTTCTCCCACTACGGCGTCGGCGAGGACGGCTACATAGACTACGATCAGGTCAGGGACGTGGCCCTGCGGGAGAGACCCAGGATGATCCTGGCCGGGGCCAGCGCCTACCCGCGCTTCATAGACTTCAAGACGTTCCGCGAGATCACCGACGAGGTCGGTGCGTTCTTCCTGACGGACATGGCCCACATCGCAGGCCTCGTCGCCGCCGATGTGCACCCCTCGCCGGTCCCCTACTGCGAGGTCGTGACCACGACGACGCACAAGACGCTCAGGGGGGCAAGGGGCGGGATGATCCTTTGCCGCGAAGAGTTCGCTAAGAAGGTGAACAGCCGCGTGTTTCCTGGCATTCAGGGCGGCCCACTGATGCACGCCGTCGCCGGCAAGGCTGTCGCCTTCGGCGAGGCGCTTCAGGCGGAATTCAAAGAGTACGCCCGCAGGATCGTCGATAACTGCCGGGCGCTGGCCGACGGCCTGCTGGAGGGTGGCATCAACCTCGTCTCCGGCGGGACGGACAATCACCTGATCCTCGTGGATCTCAAGGAGACGGGCGTCACCGGCAGGGAGCTCGAGGATTCACTGGAGTCCGTCGGGATCACCTGCAACAAGAACATGGTGCCCAACGATCCCGAGCCCCCAACCGTCACAAGCGGCGTCAGGCTCGGCACCGCCGCAATGACGACCCGCGGCATGGGCGAGGGCGAGATGCGCGAGATCGCCGACATCATCGTCGCTACGACCCGCGGCGAGACGAGCGGCCTACACGACCGGGTGACCGCCCTTACGGAAGCTTTCCCGCTGTATGAGTGAGGTTGAGCCGCTGGCGAAGAACCTCCACGTCGTAGACGGCCCACTGAGCCGCCACAAGCTCGCGGTCCTGCGCGACGAGCGCACGCGGACGCCGGACTTCAGGCAGGCGATGAAAGAGCTCGCCCTCATTATGGTCGCCGAGGCTACGAGGAGTATGCCGACCCGCCCGGCGCAGATTCGGACCCCCCTTACGGAGACGGAGGTAAACGAGATCTCCGGTCCGGTCTGCCTCGTTCCCGTGCTGCGCGCTGGCCTCGGGATGCTCGACGGGGCGCTCGCCCTGCTCCCCACGGCCACGGTCGGTTTCATGGGCCTGCAGCGCGATGAGCAGACGACGTTACCGGTCGAGTATTACGTCAACCTGCCGCGCAACCTGGGCGAGTACCTAGTCTTGGTCCTCGATCCGATGCTCGCGACGGGTGGAAGCCTCTCGGCCACGATAGACAAGCTCAAGGAGGAGGGGGCGACCTGGATCTCCTGCCTCCACGCCGTCGCCGCGGTGCCAGGCGTCGAGCGCGTCACCCGCGAACACCCCGACGTGAACTTCTACACCGCCGCCGTTGACCCCGAGCTCAACGACGTCGCCTTTATCGTTCCGGGTCTCGGCGACGCAGGGGACAGGCTCTATGGAACCCTTTAAGAGCCCCGAGGTAGACACCTCTCACGCCTACGAGACCCTGAAGAGGGTCCGTCCCTCCTGGGACGAGTACTTTATGCGCATAGCCCACGAGGTAGCGACCCGCTCCACGTGCCCCCGTCTCGCTGTCGGAGCGGTGATAGTGCGCGACAAGCGAATCCTCACGACCGGCTACAACGGGAGTCCGTCGGGGCTGCCACACTGCGAGGACGTGGGCTGCCTCATCCGCATAGTGGACGGCCGCGAGAGTTGCCAGCGCACGCTCCACGCCGAGCAGAACGCCATCATCCAAGCCGCCTACCACGGCGTCTCGGTGACCGGCTCCTCCATCTACAGCACCCACCAGCCCTGCCTGATGTGCGTGAAGATGATCATGAACGCCGGCATAGACGAGGTCCACTTCGCCGGTGGCTACCCCGACCCCCTCGCCATAGAACTCGCCGCGGAAGGCGGCCTGGCGATGGCTCGCTTCGTGTCCGACTCTCCCAGTGGTCAGTCCACCGACCCGTAAAGGGTCCTGACCCAGACCTTCTCCAGCGCGTCGAAGACCGCCTCGGTCCTCTCGGACGACGGACTATCCGCGGGTCTCCCGAACACGTCGAGGAGGTAACGCTCGGTCATGAACACCAGCGCCCGCGCCGTCTCCTCCGGGTCCAGATAGGCCGGGGATAAGCCCGCCGCAACGTCGCGGGACACGCGGGCCGCAACTGCCCCGGCAAACCGTTCGATCAAGCCATACCGGTAAACCTCCTCGACCCTAGGATCCTGGTCCGCCGCGTCGGCTATCGCCCGCAGCACCGGCCCGTACTGCACGAAGGTCTCAGACCCCCTCCGCACCGCGTCGATCAGGACCTCGCTCGTCGCTTCTGGTCCGCCACTAGCGTCACCCGACAACCAGCGCCAGTCCACCGCGAAGAGCAAACCCCCTATCCCCTCTAAGAGACGCGTTACCAGATCGTAACGGTCCCGAAAATACGCGTAGAAAGCAGGCCGCGACAGCCCAGTACGGACCATCACCCTCTCGACCGTCATCTCCCTGAATGGACGCTCCTCCAGAAAGGACCGCGCCGCAGCCAGTATCGCCCGTTCGGCCTCCTCCGGTCTGCGCCGCCGCCGCGGAGCCCGTTCACCACTCACCGCATCAGCTTTCTCCTGCAATCCCGCTCTCCACGCCCAACAATGTACCGCCTTATTGACACTGTGTCTATTGACATCACGTCAACAAAGAAGTATCATGCGTGTAGCAAGGTACGAAAGGAGAGCCGGATGGCCGCGAGCACGCTGATCGGGGAGGTGGGGGATATCCGGACCTCCTTTTCATTCACGTCATACTCGCTGGAGCTGGTAGATTGGTCGCGGGTCTCCCCCCGGAGGACCGGCCCGATCGCCTCGCGTTCGCCCGATTCCTGCGAGAGCAGGCGAACGCGGATGCAAGGGGTGGCGTTGCATGGTCTACGGCGGTGCCTCAAAGCAGGATTCCGTGAGCTTGAAACTGATTGCAACAATTTGGGCGTTAGGGTATGATTCGGGTAATGCCCAACACCGATTCTCAACGGGACAACGCGCGGAGCGGCTACGCGCGTTTCGTCGGTCTCGGGTTTACGCTCCTCTTGATTTTCGGCCTTCCCACGGTGGTGGGTTTCTTTCTGGACCGGCTGGCGGGTACGCTACCGCTGTTCCTGTTGATCGGGCTGGCGGCCGGCTTCGTCGGGGGCATGATCTACGTGTACCGGGCGCTCCAGAACCTTGGCGGCGGATGAGCGACCACTGGCGGCTGGCCTTCCGGTGCTCGGGTCTGATAGTCCTCCTGGCGGTTCCGGCCGCGGCGCTGCTGATGTATCTTTACAGCGGCCCGCACGCGGGGGCCTTTGGATACGGGGTCGTGGTGGGGCTTTTGAGCCTGCTATCGACGGCGCTCACAGTTACGCTGTTGTCGAGGCGGTCCATGGCCGGCGGGATGGCGGTCGGGGCGGCCTCCTTCGCAGGGCGTTGCGGTTTCGCGGCGGGGGCACTCGGGCTGCCCGCTTATTTGGGTTTGTGGCCCGTATTGCCCATGCTGGGGGGCTTTGCGGGGGTGTACTTGGCGGAGAACGTGGTGTTGCTGCCGGGGGCGCTTAAGATCAGTCATGCGAGCATAAAGCGCGAGGCCGAGCGTTCGGCGCACGAGAGGGTAGAACGGAGGGCAGAGGTTTGAGGGTTACTCTGGCGCAGATCAGCCAGGATGAGCTACGAGAGAAGATCCTGCACACCTTCGAGGCTGCCAAGCACGCCTGGGAGATACCGCTGCACATAGGACCGATAGACATCTCGATCAACAAGAGCATCTGGTTTTTGTGGATCGGGGCGGCCGTCACGTTCCTGATACTGTTCGTCGGCAGCAGGCTGCTCAAGGACAGGCCCGGTGCGTACCAGGTGATCGTGGAGGAGATTTACGGCTTCGGCCGTAACCTAGGCGGGCAGGTAGGGGAGGATGGGAGGAAGTGGTTCCCTTACACGCTCTCCCTATTCGTGTTCATCCTGGTTTTGAACCTGATCGGACTGATACCCAACACCTACCCGGTGACGGCGAACATCTCGTTTACCCTAATGCTCGCCCTGTTAACGTTCATCCTTACCCAGTACGAGGGCTTCAGGCGAAACGGCGCAGGCCCGTACCTCAAAAGCTTCGCGCCCCCGGGGTTGCCGCTCAAGCCGCTCATGGTGCCGTTCATGTGGGGCATCGAGGTACTAGGCGAGTTCACCAAGCCTCTCACGCTCGGGATGCGGCTCTATGCCAACATACTGGCGGGGCACCTCATCATCTACGTCTTTCTCGGCCTCATCCTGTACTTCGGCAGCTTCGTGGCGATAATCTCCGTGCCGCTGTCCGTAGTGTTCTACGGGTTCGAGATCTTCGTCGCGGTCTTACAGGCTTACATTTTCGCTATACTCACGCAGGTTTACATCGAGTTGGCCATGTTTCGCGAAGACCACTAAAGGTCATAGGCAAGAACACAGAAAGGAGCAGGTAGATGGAGGTATTGGCGCTCATTCAACCCATGCTGATGCTACTTCAGGCGAGCGGGGATGTGACCATGATAGGGGTCGGCATCGCAGCCGGCACGGCGGTCATCGGGCCCGGCGCCGGGATGGGCTATCTCATCGGACAGACCATCGCGTCTATCCACCGCCAGCCGGAGGCGTTCGACCAGACGAGGACGCTGATGTTCCTCGGCATAGGGTTGGTCGAAGCGTTCGCCCTCTACGGTATCGTGTTCGCCCTCCTGATCGCCTTCGTGCTTTAGGCGGCCGATAGAGGAGAGGGGTGCTTATGGCAATGCTTGTAGCACAGTTAGACCCGACGGGGATCTTCGATCTGGGCAACACCAGCCTGATCTTCTGGGAGGTCATAACCTTCCTGATACTGCTGTTCCTACTGATTCGGTACGTCTATCCGCCGATCAAGAAGCAGATCCAGGAGCGCCAGAGCCAGATCGAGCAGGCCATAGACGAGGCCGAGAAGACGCGCGCCGAGGCCCGCGAGCTACTGGCCGAGTACCGGCGTCAGATCGAGGAGGCCCGCGGCGAGGGCCGGCGCATCCTCGAGGACGCGCGCAAGCAGGCCGAGGCTCAGCGCGAGCGTACTAAGAGAGAGGCCCGCGAGGAGGGTGACAAGATAATCCAGCGCGCCCGCGAGGAGATAGGTCGTGAGCGCGATTCCGCCCTGCGCGAGGTCCGCCGCGAGGTGGCAGACATGGTGATCCAGGCCTCGGAGCAGGTTATAGGGCGCTCCGTGGACCAGGACGAGCACGAACGCCTGATCTCCCAGGCCCTCGACGACCTCGAAGCCGAGGTCGCCGGCACCAGGACCGGATCAGGGAGCGGCACCGCTTGAGCGCTGTCTCCACCTACGCCGAGGCGCTCTTCGAGGCCGCCCGCGAGCGCGACAAGCTCGAGGAGATCCTCTCGGAGCTTCAGGAGTTTGTCTCGGCCCTGCAGGAGAACGAGGAGCTGCAACTCTTCTTCTACGGCGGGCAGGTGCCCGAGCGTCAGAAACGTAACGCCATAGAGGGACTCACGGAGGGAATGACCACCTCCACGACCAACTTTCTCAAGGTGCTCTCGGACAACGGGCGCGAGGAGATCCTAGAGGACGTGCTCAGGCAGTACGAGGCGCTCGTGAAAGAGCACCTCGGCAGGATCGAGGTAGAGGTCACGACGGCCGTGGAGCTCTCCGAGGACTCGGAACGCCGCCTCAAAGAGCGGCTCGGCAGGGTGCTCGAAGGGCGGGAGGTCATACTGGAGACGCGCGTGGATCCGAACCTTCTCGGGGGCGCGGTCTTCCGGTTCGGGGGACGCATGATGGACGGTAGTATCCGGGGGCGGTTGGAGAGCCTCCGGGAGGGGATGCTCGAGAGGAGTGTTGTTTAGTGGGTAGGCTGAGGCCGGAGGAGATCTCCTCCATACTAAAAGGCGCGATTACGGATTACGAGAACCGGGTCCGGACGGAAGAGATCGGGCAGGTCCTCGAGGTCGGGGACGGCATCGCGCGCGTACACGGGTTGCAGAACGTCATGTACCAGGAGATGCTCGAGTTCGAGGACGCGAAGGGCGAGAGGATCACCGGGCTCGCGCTCAACCTAGAGGAGGACAACGTCGGCGCCATCATCGCGGGCGACGACACGCACATCCTTGAGGGGGCGACCGTCAAGCGCACCGGGAAGCTCGCGAGCGTGCCGGTCGGCGAGGGCGTGCTCGGGCGAGTCATAAACGCTGTCGGCATTCCCATGGACGGGAAAGGCGAGATTGAGGCTGAGCAAGACGTGCCCGTAGAGGTCGTGGCCCCCGGCATCATCAAGCGCCAGCCGGTCAAGACGCCGCTCCAGACCGGCATCAAGGCGATAGACGCCATGATCCCGATAGGCCGCGGACAGCGAGAGCTGATCATCGGCGACAGGAAGACCGGCAAGTCCTCCATCCTCATCGACACGATCATTAACCAGGCCAACGAGGACGTGAAGTGCATCTACGTCGCCATCGGTCAGAGGGACTCGGCCGTAGCCGGCATCGTCTCCGCGCTCGAGGAGGCCGGCGCGATGTACTACACCACCGTCGTCAACGCCTCAGCCTCCCAGTCCGCGACGCTCCAGTACCTTGCGCCCTACGCGGGCTGCGCTATCGGCGAGTACTTTATGAACCGGGGCGAAGACGCCCTGGTGATCTACGACGACCTCTCCAAGCACGCTACGGCCTACCGCCAGATGATGCTGCTTCTCAGGCGTCCGCCAGGGCGCGAGGCTTACCCCGGCGACGTGTTCTACCTCCACTCGCGGCTTCTGGAGCGGGCGGCGCGGCTCTCCGACGATATCGGGGGCGGCTCGCTGACGGCGCTGCCGATCATCGAGACCAAGGCGGGGGACATCTCCGCCTACATCCCGACGAACGTCATCTCGATCACGGATGGCCAGATCTTCCTCGACGCTGACCTGTTCAACGCGGGCCAGCGCCCGGCCATTGACACGGGCAACTCGGTCTCGCGCGTCGGCGGCTCCGCCCAGATCAAGGCGATGAAGAAGGTCGCCGGCACCCTGCGGCTGGACCTGAACCAGTACCGCGAGCTGGCGAGCTTCGCCCAGTTCGGGAGCGACCTCGACCGGGCGACGCAGCAGACCCTCAACCGCGGCGAGCGTCTGACGGCTATGCTCAAGCAGGACGAGCGCGACCCCAGGCCTGTCGAGGAGCAGGTCGTCGTCATCTTCGCCGCGACCAACGGCTACCTCGACGAGGTGGAGACCGACGACGTCCCCGACTGGGAGCGCCAGTTCAGGGACTTTATGCGCGACAGCCACGATGAGATCCTCTCGACCATCCGCGACGAGCAGCAGATCTCCGACAAGACGACGGATAGCCTCCGCGAGGCTATCGAGCACTTCAACGAAAACTACGAGCCCGAGAGCCGCGGCCTCGTCGCGGCCGGCGTCGAGGCGGAGCAGGAGGGCGGCACGCAGGGCGGGGCCACCGGGGACGATCCGACCGGCGACCAGCTTAACGCTGCGGGGGAGAGGAGCTAGAGTTTGGCTACCCTCCGGGACCTCAAACGGCAGATAACGTCGATAAAGAATATCGCCAAGGTCACGGAGGCGCTCCAGACGGTCTCCGCGGTGAAGTTCCGCAAGGCCGAGGCGCGGGTCAAAAAGGCGCGCCCCTACGCTGAAAATGTCGAGCAGATGATGCGCGACGTCGCCCGCGGGGCTAGCGCCAATACCCCACTGCTCGCCGGAGGCGAGGTCAGGACGGTGCTCGTTGCCTCCATTACGGCGGACCGCGGGCTCGCGGGCGGGTTCAACGCCCAAATCCTCCGGCGCACCATACAGTTCCGCGGTGAGCAGAGCGCGGACCTCGCGCAGGTCGCGAGCGGGCGCAAGGCGGTCGCGTTCTTCCGGTTTCGGCGCATAGGGCTCGAGGAGGTCTATACGGGGTTCTCGGACAGCCCAACCTACGAGAAGGCCCGCGAGATAGGTGGGGCACTCACCCGGCACTTCGACGACGAGGAGGCCGACGAGGTCTACCTGATCTACAACCGCTTCGAGAGCGCCCTCACCCAGAAGCCCGTCGTCAAACGCCTCTTGCCCGTCGCCCCCGAGGATGGTGAAGGGGAGAACGGTGAGGAGACCTCGGCGTCGTACATAGAGTACGTCCCTGATCCTGAGACGGTCTTGAGGCGGCTGGTGCCGCGCTACGTAGAGACGATGGTCTGGCAGGCTCTCCTCGAGAGCGCCGCCGGGGAGCACGGGGCGCGCATGACGGCGATGAAGAGCGCCACGGACAACGCCAACGACCTGGCCAAGGAGCTAACCCTCGCGATGAACAAGGCGCGGCAGGCCCAGATCACGCAGGAGATTTTGGAGATCGTCGGCGGGGCAGAGGCCCTCGCCGCGGGTTAGAGCGGAGTTACTAAAAGGAGTTTGTGTGATGGAGAGGTTCGAAGGGGCCATAGATAAGGCCAAGGACCTGGTACAGGGCGTCGTCGGCGGCGAGTCTGCTACCGACGGGGGATCGGGGCGGACGGAGGCGGCAACCGGGATCGGGAACGGCGCGAACGGCCGGAGCACCGGCGTGGGAACCGTCGTCGAGGTCAAGGGGCCGGTCGTGGACGTCCGCTTCAAGCCGCAGGAGATACCGGAGATCTACAACGCTCTTACCGTCCCGCTGAACGTCGACGGCGACGAGAGCGACCTGGTCCTCGAGGTGCAGCAACTCCTGGGCGACGACATGGTCCGCACGGTGGCGATGTCCTCGACGGACGGCCTCCAGCGCGGCATCGACGCCACGGACACGGGCCGCCCCATAGCCGTGCCCGTTGGCCAGAACGTTCTCGGTCGCGTGATGGACGTGCTGGGACAACCCGTGGACGAGCAGGGCCCGATCGAGGACCCCGACGACTACTGGCCGATCCACCGCCCCTCCCCACGCTTCGAGGATCTCTCCACCCAGGCGGAGCAGTTCATCTCCGGCATCAAGGTCATAGACCTCCTCTGCCCGGTCAGGCGGGGCGGCAAGGTGGGCCTCTTCGGTGGCGCGGGCGTCGGCAAGACGGTCGTCATTACGGAGCTGATCAACAACATTGCTCTCCAGTACCAGGGCACGTCGGTCTTCGCCGGCGTCGGTGAGCGGACCCGTGAGGGCAACGACCTCTACGGCGAGATGGAGGAGGCAGGCGTCCTCCAGAATATGTCCATGGTCTTCGGTCAGATGAACGAGCCGCCCGGCGCCCGCTTCCGTGTGGCCCTCACGGGCGTCACCATGGCCGAATACTTCCGCGAGGCGCAGGGCCAGGACGTGCTGTTCTTTGTGGACAACATCTTCCGCTTCGTCCAGTCGGGCAACGAGGTCTCCGCGCTCATGGGCCGCATGCCCTCCGAGGTCGGTTACCAGCCCACCCTGGGCACCGAGATGGGTGCCCTCCAAGAGCGGATCACCTCAACCAAGAGTGGCTCGATTACTTCCTTCCAGGCCGTCTACGTGCCGGCGGACGATTTCACCGATCCCGCGCCGTTTACAGTGTTCGCCCACCTCGACTCGACGGTGGAGCTCAGCCGGGGACTGGCCGAACAGGGCATCTACCCGGCGGTCGACCCGCTGACCTCCTCCTCGACGATGCTCGACCCTTCCGTCGTGGGGGATGAGCACTACGAGGTGGCGCAGCAGGTCAAGAACATCCTGCAGCGCTACAAGGAGCTGCAGGACATCATCGCCATCCTCGGTATCGACGAGCTCTCCGAGGAGGACAAGGTCATCGTCGGGCGCGCGAGGCGCCTGCAGCGCTTTCTCTCACAGCCGTTCTTCGTGGCCGAGCAGTTCACGGGTCTCGAGGGCAAGTTCGTGGAGCTCGACGAGACGATCCGGTCCTTCAAGGAGGTCGTCGAGGGCAAGCACGACGACTTACCCGAGCAGGCCTTCTACCTCGTCGGCGGCATCGGCGAGGCCGTCGAGAAGGCGCGCCAGATCGGCGGCGAGGAGGAAGCGACGCCGGCTGAGGCGGAGGCCGAGCGGACAGGCACACCTGAGCAGGATGAGGTTCCTTCCGCCACCGGCCAGGCCGGCGAATCCGGAGAAGTAGGCTAGCTTGGCCGAGGGGCGCGAGGGGCGGGGTGAGGGCCGGCAACTCTTCTGCCGGGTCATCACGCCGGAGGAGATCATCTACGACGGCGAGGCCGACCTCGTCGTCGCCCGCATAGCCGACGGCGACCTAGGGGTGATGGTTGACCACGCCCCGCTCGTCTCCAGCGTGGAGATCGGGGAGGTCCGCATCAGGGAGGGCGAGGAGCAACACGTCTACGCCACCTCCGACGGCTTCTTCAAGGTCTCCGAGAACCTGGTTCAGGTGCTGGTTGAGGAGGCCGTCTCTCCGGACGAGATAGACGTGGACGCGGCGGGGAACCGGGTCGAGGAGGCCGAGCGGGAGCTCTCAGAGGTCTCGGAAGACGCCGAGGATCGTGATAGAGTTCGCGAGGAGATGGAGCGCCGGCGCCGGATCGGGGAGAACCTCGTGCGCGTGGCGCGCAAGTACGAAGCGAGCTAAAATTCCCAGGAGGGGGCGGTTTCACCGGGTGTAACGCAGACGTTACCCTAGTGTTACTGTTGCGTAACCTTTCGCGGGCATAGTGATACTACGAGTCCGGACGAGCGGGCCGGCGAGCGTTAGCATACCGGGGAGGACCCGTGACCGAGAGGTTCTACGTCGAGGGTGGCAATCGTATTCAGGGGGAGGTCGAGGTTTCAGGAGCCAAGAACGCGGCCCTGAAGTTTGTCGCGGCGGCGCTTCTGGCGCCGGGCACGACGATCCTGCGCGACGTCCCTCGCATAAAAGATATGAACACCATGCTAGCCCTACTGGACGAGCTCGGGGCCAGAACCTCGTTCTCGGGCAGCACGCTGGAGATAGACGCTTCCCAGGTCGAGTCCTACACAGCCCCTTACGAGCTGGTGCGGCAGATGCGGGCGAGCCTCGTTGTTCTGGGGCCCCTAGTCGCACGCTTCGGCGAGGCCGAGGTCTCCGCACCGGGCGGCTGCAATCTGGGCCTGAGGAAGTTCAACTTCCACGTGGACGGCCTCCGCAAGCTCGGGGCAAACTTGGAGCTGGACCACGGCTTTATCCAGGCAAGCGCACCGAACGGCCTGCGCGGGACCGAGGTTAACTTCGAGTACCCGAGCGTCGGCGCCACCGAGAACGTGATGATGGCCGCCGTGCTAGCCGATGGGATCACCATAGTCGAGAACGGTGCGCGCGAGCCCGAGATCGTCGCCCTGGCGGGCTTGCTAAACTCGATGGGAGCGCGTGTGATGGGCGCGGGGACTGGACGCATCGTAATCGAGGGCGTCGAGGAGCTGCACCCCACAGAGTGGACTGTAATGCCGGATCGCATCGAGGCCGGCACGTTCCTCATGGCCGCCGCGGCCACCGGCGGGGACGTCACGGTCCGAAACGCCGTTCCCGAGCACCTGAAGATGGAACTCGAGAAGCTGCGGGCGATGGGGGTGGAGGTGGGTACCACCCCAGGGGCCCCGGGCATCCGGGCACGGGTAGAAGATCCCGTCACGCTCTCAGGGGTGGACGTCTCGACCCTCCCCTTCCCCGGCTTCGCCACCGACCTGCAGGCCCAGATGATGGTGCTGCTCACCCAAGCCTCCGGGGCGGGTATCATAACCGAGAACGTGTACGAGAACAGGCTCCAGGTGGCGGAGGAGCTCAACCGGTTGAACGCCGGGATAGATCTCTTCGGCGGGCACCGGGCGCTCGTCCGGGGACCGCGCCGGATGTCCGGGGCCATAGTCCACTCGCCCGACCTTCGCGGCGGGGCGGCACTCGTGATGGCCGGCCTCGTAGCCGAGGGCACGACGATTGTAGACGGCGCGAAGCACATCCTGCGCGGCTACGAGAACTTTGAGGAGAAGCTCTCCAGGCTCGGCGCCACCGTGGCCTTCGAGGCTGGAGCCCCGGTTACGTCGTAAGCCCCCCGGGGCCTTTCGCGGATCGTAGAGCGTGGCGGCGAGCCCAACAACTCGGGTAGATTTTCGGTCCCGCCGCCCCTGATCTACTTCGGTGGCCTCTTGCTGGGGCTCGCACTCGACGCGGTGCTCCCGCCAAGGTTTCCCCTTAAGGGGACGGCGCGTCTTCGTGGGTGGCAGCTTCTGGGGACAGTCGTGCTCGTCGGGGGGTTCGGGCGCAAGATGCGGCAAGCCCGGATCCCGTTCCGCCTCGACCAGCAAACCGCCACGCTCGTCGCGCACGGCCCGTTCCGTTACAGTCTTAACCCCGGTTACCTGTCCTTAGCGATGGTTCATGCTGGGGCCGCTCTCCTCTTGAATAGTTTGTGGACCGTCTGCTCGTGTCAGCGAAGGCGGCAGTCATCCGGCGCCGTGCGGTTGAGCGCGAGGATCCCTACCCGGAGCGTTCCTTCGGCGAAGCGTTTCTGCCGTACGAGGCGAGGGTCCCACGCTGGGTGTAGATCGGCAGAGATGGCGTCCAGCACTTAGAATAGGCGTCTGTGGCCGATCGCGAGCTGTTGGACACCGGAGGGGTAGATCTGGCGGTAATCACCGAAAGCACCGAGGTCTTAGCGCTGACGCGCCAGCTCGTGCGCTACAGGTCCTACACGCCGGGAGCGGCCGAGTCGGCGATGGACTTTATCAACGGCTGGTTCGGGGCGCGGGGCTTGGAGACGATCCGGTATTCGGGCGCGGGGCCGCGCGGGGAGCTGACCTCTCTCGTCGTGCGGGTGGGCTCGGGGGAGCCGAGGATACTCCTGCACGGCCACGTCGACGTGGTGCCAGGCGAGCAGTCGCAGTTCGAGCCGCGGGAGGAGGGCGACGAGCTCTACGGTCGCGGCGTCTACGACATGAAGGGCGCTCTGGCGGCGATGATGTACGCCATCGAGGACCTGCGCGCTCTGAGCTGCGGCGCGACCGTAGAGTTGCTCGTGGTCCCCGATGAGGAGGACGAGCACGGCGCGAGGACGGGCGCGGAGGTCCTTATCGGCAACGGCCACATCGGGGGTTTCCTGATCACGGGTGAGCCCACGGATTTCCACATCGGCACCCAGGCCAAGGGCGTCCTGGATCTCCGCGTGACGCTCCGGGGCAAGAGTGCCCACGGTTCCCAGCCCTGGTTGGGCAAGAACGCGGCGCTCCTGGCCTACGAGCACTACCGGCGCGTCGCAGACCTGCCGTTCGCCGGAGAGAGAAGCGACCTGTTTCCTTACCCGAGCGTGAATCTGGCGCGCATCATCGGGGGCGACGTGCTCAACCGCGTCCCGGACCGCTGCTCCTACGACCTGGACATTCGCTACCTGCCCAACCAGGATCCCAAGGAGATTGTGCGCCAGATTCGCTCGGTCGACCTCCCCGCCGAGGTCGAGGTGCTGTTCTACCGCGAACCGACCTACGTCTCACGCCGGAACCCCTACGTAAATGCGCTCCGCGAGGTCGCCGCACGCAACTTCCACGGCAACCCGGTCGGCGTCGGGCGCCACGGCGCGAGCGACGTCGTCTACTTCCAGCGGGCTGGCGTCCCCGGCGTGGAGTTCGGGCCCGTGGGCGGCGGGCACCACGGCCCCAACGAGTACGTCGTGGCCTCCTCGCTGGAGACTTACCGGCAGATGATCGTGCAGTTCGTCCAGATCGTTGGCCGCAACGGGGTGACCAGCTAGTGCCGCCGGGCTGGAATCTCCGGAGGCGCGTCGACCTATCAGGGGGTGAGCTCGCCTACGACGTTTTCGGCTACGGGCTGCCGGTGATTCTGGTGCACGGGACACCAAGCCGCTCGTACGTCTGGCGCGACGTCTCCTCGAAGCTGGTCGACCGCTTCACCATCTACATCTTCGACTTGCTGGGCTTCGGCGAGTCCGAGCGCAGGGAGGGGCTCGACGTCTCAATCGCCGCCCAAGCGCGGCTCCTCGCCGAGCTCATAGAGGCCTGGGGCCTGGAGGAGCCGGCCGTCGCGGGCCACGACATCGGCGGCGCGATCGCGCTGCGCGCCCACCTGCTTGAGCACGCCCCTTTCAGCCGCATCGCCCTGATCGACGCCGTCGTTTTGAGGCCCTGGATCACCCCTACGACCCGTCACGTAAAGGCCCACCTGGACGTCTACGAAACCATGCCGACGGCGATCTTCGAGGCCATCGTGGCCTCGCACCTCCGCACTGCCACGCACGAGCCGATGGACGAGAATGCGTTCGAGGCGTACCTGGAGCAGTGGAGCGGGCACCTCGGACAGCGGCTCTACCTCCAGAAAGACGACCAGCTCGACGAGGACGACACCGCGCCCTTCGAGCCCCTGCTCGCCTCCATCGAGGTCCCCGTCCGGATCGTCTGGGGCGAGCACGACACCTGGCTACCCCCGACCATCGCCGCGCGCCTGAACGAGAGCATCCCGAACTCCGACCTCCGCGTGCTGCCAGGGACCGGTCACTTCGCGATGGAGGACAGCCCGGATGACGTCGCAGAGGCGCTCGAGGAGTTCTTCGTCGCAGGGGCGGCGTCTGCCACAATAAACTAAGGATTAACAATCGTTCGCTACGGTTAGTAGCCTCTCGAAAGTTACCTTTTACGCAGTTCCCGGGTAGAAAGGTCCGGTTTGGCGCTAGCGCTTGTGCAGCAGGAAGCTACTTACGTCTATCCGAGCGACCTAACGTGGTTTGCACCAAGTCCTACGCGGGCACGGCGGATCGCTCGTGGTTCGCTCACTTGGTACTCCTCGTTGGAGTTAGGGAACTCGGGCGTGAAAAGGTTTCACCGCTTTGAGAAATGAAGCACCCATAACACCGTACCGGTTTGTTCGATAGTCGTAACGAGGAGATCAGACCCCGCGGGGCAGGCGGAGGGCCAGGGAGCCGCGTACCGGCCCTCCGTTGCCGGTGCCCTCGCTGCCCGTTACCTGTTCGCTTTGGCCTCCTGAAAGGGCTCGGCTTCCCCCCGAGGTGGCGCGCCGCCGGCCATGGTCGCCTCGGCCTCGGCTTCGGCCGCCTCCTGGGGTATCGCGCCGCCAGAGATGGCGACGATGTCGTTCTCTATAGAGGAGATTTCGCCCCCCACGCTCGCCCAGACGCCGATGGAGAAGCCCTCGTCGACGGGCTCTCCTATCTTCTGCCCGTACTCCACCTCGTCACCCTCGGAGACGAGCGGCGTGGCCGGTTTCAACAGACCGCCACCCAAGGGCAGGTTCACGCCTGAGATCTTGCCGACCAGAGAGACGACACCTTCCTCGGGGGGATCTGTCTCTATACCGGCGTACTCCTTGCCTTGCCTGCCCTGGGGGAGCAAGAAGAGGGCGTTGGTCATCCTCCGCACGTAGGCGTCGCCCGTCCCCAACTGCTCGATGCTCACATCGTGCAGGTAAGGCCCACCGTCCAAAACCGAGAGGTGACCGGAGTTCTCGACGTCGAGGCCCGCGATCCCCAGAACCTCGCTCACCGAGGCCCCTATCGGCGTCTCGTAGACCCTTATGTCGATCTCCTCGCCGTAGAGCGAGAAGAACTTCGTGGTGAGGGGCTTGCCCAGGAAGAGCGCGTTGTACACGTTGAGTAAGGTCTCCGAGTTGTTAACGACTTTGCCGACATCCGGCGGCATCCCCGGGCGTCTCATGCCGTCTGGAGTGTCCACGAACCGGGGCACCCTCGTGTCGGTAGCGTGTTTGACGAGAGTTTTCTCCTCACCCAGGGCGTACGTGTTCGGCACGTAGCGCACATCGAAGCCGCCGTCGTCTGCGTGCTCGGCGTAGTCGGCGAACCACTCCCGGTCCTTCTCGTGAACGCCCATGGAGATCTGCTCGAACCCGAAGATCGTCTTCAAGGCTTCAAAAACCTGGAGGAACTCCTCGAGATGCTCTTTGTGTAGCAGCTTGTCCCCCCAGTAACCGGGTTCGCTCTCGGTGGCGTTGACGATCAGGTGCGGCTGGGGGGACTTGTACTTGAAGTAGGTCGGGAAACCGCCGCCGCCCGCGCCGACGATGCCGGCTTGGCGCATGATCTCCACGGCCTCCTCAATGCTCAAGGCCTTGACTTCTTCGAGGCTGCGCTGCTTTAGCTCGGCCATGACCTCCCGCCCCCTAAAGAGTTGTCCGGCTAATTGACTTCGACGCCCGGCGCGGTCGTCGAGTAGTCGAACTCGGCGGCCTTGCTTATGTAGTGCTGCATGTCTTCGGGGACCTCATCACCGGGGTAGATAGCCTCCACCGGGCATTCGGGCATGCACATAGAGCAGTCGATGCACTCCGCGGG